>DASWRX010000184.1:0-3832 GCA_036402955.1 Thermoanaerobaculia bacterium | reverse complement strand
ACGGGGCTCGTCTTCGGACGCGCCGCCCTCCTCTCCCTGATCGGCGCCGGGGCGCAGCTCGGCCAGCCCCGGCAGAGCCGCCTGGGGGCGGACCTCTCGAGCCGCGAGGTCGTCGCCGGGTCGGTCGCCCAGCAGCTCTCGGCCGCGGCGACCGAGTTTCTGAACAAGGCGGTCAACGTCGCCCCCACCCTCTCGATCCCCGCCGGAGCCCGGGTGACCGTGCTCCTTCCCTATGACCTCGATCTTCCCAACTCCTGAGTCCGGCCATGAGGAGCCATCCATGACACCCAACCCGATCGTCGACGAGGAACGAGTCGCCCGGCTCATCCCTCTGGACGCCATCGATCCCGATCCCGACCAGCCGCGAAAGACCTTCCCGGAGGGCGCTCTCCAGGAGCTCGCCCAGAGGATCTGGGAGCAGGGGCTGATCCAGCCCATCACCGCCAGTCCCGGTGAGGACGGCCGGTTCAAGATCTTCACCGGCGAGCGCCGGTGGCGAGCCTTTCAGATCAACCGGGAGCGGGCGGCCCGCTTCTTCGCCACGAATCCTGAGGACGTCCCCGAGGATCATCTGGCGCTTCGCTACGGGCGCTGGACGTCGATCCCGCTCCTCGAAGCGCCGGCTCTCACCCCCTCGGATCGCATCCTCCTCCAGGTGGCCGAGAACCACGACCGTGAGGATCTGACCCTCTACGAGCGGGCTGTCGCGATCTACAAGTCCTTCCAGCTCTCCGGCCTCAAGGGGAAGGACTTCGCCGTCAAGGCGGGGATTCCCGCGGGAGTGCTCTCGGCCTACAAGGGGCTCGCCCAGTCGAGCGGCTTGACCAAGCTCGCGCTCGAGAACGGCGTCCTCCAGGACCCCAAGGCGGCGGTCTTTTTCCAGCAGCTCTCGTTCGATCTCCAGGAGAGCCTCCTCCAGCAGGCGCAGGAGGACGAGACGACGCTCACCCGGGTGCAGTTGCGAAGGGAGCTCGACGCTCTCGAAGCGGCGAAGGAGTCGGCCCAGAGGGCCGCGGCGACTCCTGCGGAGCCCGCGGCCGGCGCGGCGCGAGGCGGCGGGGAGACGAGCCCGCCACGGGTCGAGCCCGGGGGCTCGTCTGGGCTTCCGGAAGGACCGTTTCTCTCGGTCGACGGCCTGCTGTGGCTGCAGACCCACCTCGAAGGGTGTGAAGCCGCGGGCGAGGAGGAGCCGCTTCGCCTGGAGGCGGTCGAGGCGACCCGCAAGGCGGTCCTCACCTCCGCTCCTTTCATCTTGATCCGGGAGAGCCTCGGCGAGCCGCGCTCTCCTCTCGAAACCCCTACCCAACGAAAGCTCGTCGAAGCCGTCTGAGCCAGAAATCGCCGTCAGGGGGCGAGGTGCAAGCTCGGCCCCTGACGGGTGAGAACCGCATAGAAAGGGAACACCACCATGAAGCGAATCTACACCCTCGGCCTCGTGGCCGTCCTGCTCCTCGCACGGACGGCGGCGCTGTCGGCAAGCCAGGTCTTCACCCTGACGACCGAGTCCTTCGACGACGCCAATGGCAACGGGCTGATCGATTGCGGGGAGACGGTCAACATCCAGGTCGCGCTCTATGACAACGAGCCCCCGGTCGGCGTGCCGTTCAGCGGCCGGCTCACCATCCCGTCCGATTTCCCGAACCACTTCAGCTACGCCTCGTTCGAGGAGGACTTTCAGTTCACCAACCGGTGCCAGGTCACCAACGCCTCCTCGCTGGGGCGGATCGCCGTCGACTACTCGTGCACCGGCGAGGTGGCGCCGAACAACGGCTACATCCTGGCCCTTCACCTTCATGGGGCCTACACCGGCCCCTCGGGCACGATCCAGTTTCAGGGGACGAACGACACCACCTCGCCGTCGGTCTCGACGGTGACCGCCAACTACCTCGAGACGCGAACCAAGGCGTGCGCCCAGGCCGATCTCCAGCTCACCAAGTCCGACGGCGGCATCAGCTCGGCGCCGGGAAAGACGGTCCCCTACACCCTGACGGTCGTCAACCGCGGGAACAGCCAGGCCGCGGGGACGGTGCTCTCCGAGACCGTGCCGACCTACACGAGCTTCAATCCCGCCTCGAGCTCGAGCGGTTGGGCCTGCACCCCGAACAACCTCGCCGGATCGACCTGTACCGTCAGCGTCGGGAACCTGGTGCTCGGGGGCTCGGCCTCTCGGGTCTTCGCGGTCGACGTCGGCACCAACGTCCCCCCCGGGGTGACCCAGATCAGCAATACCGCGACCGTCACCTCGAACGTGGCCGACGCGAACCCGGCCGACAACACCGCGACCGACACCACCCCGCTTGCGCCCGGCGTGCCGGACCTCTCGCTCCGGAAGACCACCAGCTCGACGGGCGCGGTCCCCGGCTCGACGGTGACCTGGACGCTCGCCGTCACCAATAGCGGCAACGCCCAGGCCGACAACGTCGCGATCTCGGAGACGCTGCCGGCGGGGACCGCCTTCGTCGCCGGCCTCTCTTCGGCGGGGTGGAGCTGCAGCGGCTCGCCTTGCACTCTGTCCCTCGGCTCGCTGACCGCGGGGGCCAGCGTCTCGCGGCAGTTTGCGGTCCGCATCACGACGCCCGCTCCGGCGAGCCTCGTCTCGATCACCAACACCGCCTGCGCGTCGACCACCACGGCGAACGAGCCGGCCGGGAACAACTGCGGCTCGACGACGACCTCGGTCGGCGGCTCGCCGCGAATCCAGATCAACAAGTCCGTCGCCTCGGGCTCGGCGACTCCGGGCACCTCGCTCGTCTGGGCGTTGACGGTCACCAACACCGGGGACCGCGATGCCGGTGCCGTGACCGTCCACGAGACAGTCCCGGCCGGGACGACCTTCGATGCCGCAGGCTCGGGGACGGGGTGGAGCTGCCCCTCGCCCGCCGCGGGCTCGCTCTGCACGCTGACTCTTCCGGCTCTCGCCGGGGGCGGGGGATCGGCAAGCCTCACCTTCGCGACCCGAGTCGCCAACCCGCTCCCCGCCGGAGTCACCTCGATCGACAACACGGCCTGCGGCACGACCTCGGGCTCGGCCGACGCCTGCACGACAGTCTCGGTGCCGTCGGACGGCTCCCCCAACCCCACGGTCGTCAAGCGGCTGGTGTCGGGAAACGGCGCGCCCGGGAGCGTCCTCGTCTTCGGCCTCACCGTCCAGAACTCCGGGAACCAGGACGCCGTCAACGTCACTCTGAACGAGACCGTCCCCGACAACACCTCGTGGGTCGCGCTCCAGAGCTCGCCCGATTGGAGCTGCTCGGGAACCGAGGCCGCCTCCTCCTGCTCGCTCACCATTCCGTCTCTCCCCGGAGGAGGAGGGAGCGTCTCGCGGACGTTTGCGGTCAGGGTCGACAACCCCCTGTCGGCCGGCGTCACCTCGCTTGCGAACACGGCCTGCGTGAGCTCCGGGGTGCCGGGGAAGATCCGCCGGCGGCCGAAGTCGAACGGTGGCCCCTGTGACACCGTGGTGGTTACACCGGCCGCGGCTCCCGTCCTCGCGATCCAGAAGGCGCTGACCGGCGGCACGCCGGGGGCTGGCCAGACCGTCGTCTACACGCTGACCGTGTCAAACACCGGGAACCAGAACGCCGGGAACGTCACCCTGACCGATGCCGTCCCGGCGGGGGCGACCTTCGTCGCGGGTGGGGGGTGGGCGTGCTCGCCGACCTCGCGGGCGCCGTCTTCCTGTTCGCTCGCGGTGGGGAGCCTCGCGGCCGGCGCGAGCCTGACGCGGGAGATCTCCTTCCTCCTCGACTCGCCGGTCCCGGCGGGGCAGACGGCGCTCCAGAATCAGGCCTGTGCGTCCGACGGCTCGCGCCGGGCGTGCGCCTCGACGAAC
>DASWRX010000183.1:0-5551 GCA_036402955.1 Thermoanaerobaculia bacterium | reverse complement strand
CCGGCCGCCGCCAGATCCTCCACGGCGGCCAGCGCGGCGGCCCCTTCGGGCCCGATCCGCAGGCCCTCGTGGGCGGCCACCCAGGCGGCGATGCCGGCGAGGCGCGACTCGTCCACCGCCAGGGCGCTGCCGTCGGTCTCGCGCAGAGCCCGGAGCACGAGAAAGTCGCCGAGCGCCCGCGGCACCCGCAGCCCCCAGACCCGCGTCTCCGGGCGCTCCCAGGGCTCCGCCGCCTCCTGGCCGTTCTCCCAGGCGCGCACGATCGGCGCGCAGCCGGCGGCCTGGACGGCGACGAAGCGCGGCCGCTTCGAGCCGATCAGTCCCAGTCGCGCCAGCTCGGCGAAGGCCTTGTGCATCCCCACGATCCCGGTGCCGCCGCCGAGCGGATAGACGATCCAGTCCGGCAGCTCCCAGCCGAGCTGCTCGGCGAGCTCGAGCCCCATCGTCTTCTTCCCCTCCACCCGGTAGGGCTCGCGCAGCGTCGAGAGGGTCCAGAACCGCTCCTTCCCCGCCTCCAGCAGCTTCGCCGCCTCGACCAGCGTTCCCGGCCCCGCGAGCACCTCGGCGCCGTACTCCCGGCAGCGTTCGAAGACGGTGCGCGGCGTGTCGGCGGGCAGGGCTACCCGGGCCGGCAGCCCCGCCGCCGCCGCGTAGGCGGTGAGCGCCAGGGCGGCGTTGCCGGCGCTCGCGAGCTGCACGCCGGGAGCCCCCAGCTCGCGGGCGCGGTTGACGGCGAGCGACAGCCCCCGCGCCTTGAACGAGCCCGTCGGATTGCCCGATTCATCCTTGAGCCAGAGCTCGATCCCCGCCGGCCCGAAGCGGCGCAGGCGCACCAGCGGCGTCGCGCCCTCGCCCAGGTCCACCCGGCCCGCGAAGTCGGCGACCGGCAGCAGCTCGCGGTAACGCCAGAGGGTCCACGGCCGGCCGGGCAGGGCGCGGCGCAGCGCCTCCCCCTTGTCCACATCGAGGTCGTACTCGACCAGCCAGGGAGCGCCCGCCGGCGAGACGAAGGCCGGCTCGTCGAGCGGCGCGGTCACCCCCGTCCGCGAGCAGACCAGCCGCCGGGCCCAGCGATCGTTATCGTCCAACATGATCGTCGGTCATGACCTTTCATATCTTATAGCGGGGCTCATTCCGTCCGCCGCCGGACCACCAGCCGCACCGGCACGCCGGCGAGCTCCAGCGACTCGCGCAGGCGGTTCTCGAGATAGCGGCGGTAGTGGCTGTTGCGGGGCAGCGCGCGGTTGGCGAACAGCATGAAAGTGGGCGGAGCCGTCGAGACCTGGGTGACGTAATAGAGCTTCCAGGGAGCGCCGCCGATCGCCGGGGGCGACACCTTGCGGATGAACCCCTCGAACAGCCGGTTGACCTGGCCCGTGCCGAGCTTGAGGTGGTAGGAGGCGAGAGCGGTGTCGATCGGCCCCCAGAGCTTCTCGACGCTGCGGCCGGTCAGGGCCGAGACGTTGACCCGGCCCGGCGAGGCGAGCAGCTCGTCGAGCCGCTCGAAGGAGAGCTCGAGCTTCTCCCGCGCCTCGTCGTCGAGGAGGTCCCACTTGTTGATCGCCACCACGGCGGCGCGCCCCAGCTCCCAGATGCTGCCGGCGATGGCGAGGTCGCCGCTGGTGACCCCCGCCGCGGCGTCGACCACCAGCACGGCCACCTGCGCGCGCTCGATCTGGCGGCGGGCCATCATCACGGCGAGCTCCTCGGGCGCGCCCGAGACCTGGCTGCGGCGGCGCATGCCGGCGGTGTCGATCAGCAGATAGGACTTGTCGCCGCGGGCGATCAGGGTGTCGACCGGATCGCGGGTGGTGCCGGCGACGGGCGAGACGAGCGAGCGGTTCTGGCCGGAAATCTTGTTGAGCAGCGACGACTTGCCGACGTTCGGCCGGCCCACGATGGCGATCGGCGGCGCGTCGGACACCTGGATGTCGGGGATCTCGGGCAGGGCGAGCGCCAGCGCGTCGCGCAGGTCCCCGATGCCGCCGCCGTGCTCGGCCGAGATCAGGATCTGCCGGTCGATTCCCAAGCCGTAGAACTCGGGGAAGCGGCTCTGGGCCTCGCGCGTGTCTCCCTTGTTGACCACCAGCACGGTCGGCTTGCCGAACCGCCGGAAGTGCGACCAGACCTCTTCATCGGCGGCCACCAGCCCCGTCTTGCCGTCGACGAGGAAGATCAGGAGATCGCTCTCCTCGACGGCCAGGAAGACCTGCTGGTTGAGGCCGAGGGGGTCGTCTCCCGGCACCAGGCCGCCGGTGTCGACGATCTGCACCGGGCGGTCCTCGGAGAGATGGATCGTCCCCGTGATGCGGTCACGGGTGATCCCGGGCTGATCGTGGACGATCGCCTGCCGGCGCCCCAGCAACCGGTTGAAGAGGGTCGATTTGCCGACGTTGGGGCGGCCGACGATGGCGACGTTCGGAGTCAGCACCATGGGCGGAGTCTATCCTCGCGACGCCCTGGGCCGCCGCGCCGCCGGCCGGGCCGTGGGCTCCGGCATGTCCGCCAGCTTGAAGTCCAGGCCGCGGACCCGGGGCGAGGCGCCCACCAGGACGACCTCGACGGCATCGGCCAGCCGGAAGACCCGGCCCTGCCGCTCCCCCACCAGCCGGTGCGCCTCGGGCTCGTAACGGTAGAAGTCGTCCCCCATCGTGCGGATCGGCACCAGGCCGTCCACGTAATAGCCGTCGAGCTGGACGAAGAGGCCGAACGGCTGCACTCCCGTGATCCGCCCGCGGAAGGTCTCGCCGACGCGGCCGGCGAGGAACCGCACCTTCTTCCATTGCAGCAGGTCGCGCTCGGACTGCTCCGCCCGCCGCTCGGTGCGGCTGGTGTGCTCGGCCATCGCCGGCAGGCGCTCAGGCGTCCGCGTCCGCGCCGACTGCTCCTCGGCGCGGCCATGGAGGAGCGCCTTGAGCTGGCGGTGGACGACGAGGTCGGGGTAGCGCCGGATAGGCGAGGTGAAGTGGCAGTAATACTCGGAGGCGAGGGCGTAGTGCCCCAGGCACTCGGGCTCGTAGACCGCCCGCTGCATCGTGCGCAGCACGACCGAGGTGACGAAGTGCTCCTCCGGACGCCCCTGCACCTGCCGCGTCACCTTCTGGAGCGCGCCGGGCGGCAGCTCGTCGAGGTCCCCGCGCAGCTCGAGGCCGAAGGTGGCGAGCAGCTCCTGGAGCTCTTCCAGACGCTCGGGGTTGGGGGCCGAGTGGACGCGGAAGAGGGCGGGGACGCCGTGGCTCACCAGCTCGAAGGCGACCGCCTCGTTGGCGGCGATCATGAACTCCTCGATCAACCGGTGCGCGACGTTGCGCGCCTCGGGAGTGACGCCCACCATCACGCCGTCGGTGTCGAGCACCACGTCCCCCTCGGGAAGGTCGAAGTCGATCGAGCCGCGCGCCGTGCGGGCCGCGTTCAGGATCCGCATCAGCCCGCCCATCTCGCGCAGGGCCGGCAGCACCGGGCCGTATTCGGCGGCGTCCTCTTCCCGGGGCTCCTCGAGGACGCGCCGCACCTCGTTGTAGGTCAGGCGGCGGGCGCTCCGGATCACCGTCTCGGCGAAACGGCGGGAGCGGACGCGGCCCCGCTGGTCGATGTCGAGGAAGACGGAGAGGGTCAGCCGGGGCACGTCCGGACGCAGCGAGCAGAGCCCGTTGGAGAGCCCCTCGGGGAGCATGGGAATGGCGCGCTCCGGATAGTAGACGCTGGTGCCGCGAAAGTACGCCGAGAGATCGAGCTCGTCCGCCTCGCGGACGTAGTGGGAGACGTCGGCGATGTGGACCCCGAGGCGAAAGTCGCCGCCCGGCAGCCGCTCGATCGAGACCGCGTCGTCGAAGTCGCGGGCGCTCTCGCCGTCGATGGTGAAGATCACCCGCTCCCGCAGGTCCTCGCGGCCGGCCCAGTCCGCCGGCCGGGGATCGGGCGGAAACGCCGCCGCGGCCGCCAGCACCGGAGCGGGAAAGTCCTCGGGAATGCCGTGGTGGCGCAGCACCACCAGCACGTCCACCCCCGGCACCTCGACGTCGCCCAGCACCTCGACCAGGCGCCCCTGATGGGCGCGGCCGACGCGGTCGACCGCCACCACCACGTAGACGCCGTCCGGGACCTCCTCGGCGCCCTCGACCGGCAGCTCGATCGACAGCTTGGGATCGAAGGGGGTGAGCCAGCGCAGCCCGCGGTCGTCCGTCTCGAGCGAGCCGACCAGCGTGTCGAGGCCCCGGCCCAGGACCTTGACGACGATCCCCTCCGGCGGCCGGTCGTCCCACGGGCGGTCCTTGCCCAGCCGGCGCACCACGACCCGGTCGCCGTCGGTGGCCCGCTTCAGGTTGCGCTTGCGGATGTAGAAGGCGGGGTCCTGCCGCGGACCCGGCCGGATCAGGGCGTCCCCCTCCTCCAGCAGCTCGACGACGCCGGTGGCCCAGCCGGTCTGGCCGGGCGCGTACCAGCGACCGTCCATCTCGACCGCGAGCCCGTCCCGCTCGAGCCGCGCCAGGCTCGCGGCCAGCTCCTCGGGGCTCCCATCCACCTTCCCGCGGAGCTCTCCGGCCGCCGCCCCGCCCCGTCCGGCTTCGTCGAGCCGGGCGAGAACCTCCCGCTGCAGAATCCCTTCGGCTCCCGGCAATGAGATTGACATAGACGCTGTTGTCTCCCTAAGATTACCCCCGCCTGCGAAAGTGGCGGAACTGGTAGACGCGCAAGTCTCAGAAGCTTGTGGTCGAAAGGCCGTGGGGGTTCGAGTCCCCCCTTTCGCACCAACCCTCTTCCTCCCCCCTCGACACGAACGAAGCTTACACGACGCCCAGTGGAGGCGTGTGGATCTGCCGCTCCTGAAGCGCGGAGGGTGTAAACCCGATCAGACGGCCCGGCGCGAGGCGACCGCCCGCAGGGGGACGACCGATTCGAGCCCGGCGGCGGCCCGCAGGGTGGTCCAGGGAAGGGCCCGCAGCAGCTCGCGGAAGTTGTGCTGGAACCCCTCCCGGCCGGTCTCGTGGATGAACCTCGCGAGCCCGCTCAAGGGTCCCGGGGTCGGCCGGCCGGAGATCTCCCACGGGTGCACCACCGCGACCGGCAGCCCGCCGTTGCCGGCATGCTCGAGCGCCGCCCGGACCAGCCGGTCGGGATGGACCAGGCGGCCCGTCCAGCTTCCCGCCGGCAGACGCAGCGGACCGCCGAAGGTGAGCGGCGGGAGCTCGAGGAGGTCGCGCCGGCCGTCCCAGCGCAGGCGCGAGGCGAAGAGCGGGTTGCCCGGCCGCCCGGTGAACAGGCAGGGATTGAGCGAGCCGTCGTAGAGGAAGCCCGCCTCGGCCACGACCGGCAGCAGCGCGCTGCCGAGGGTGCGCAGCGACCACTCAGGCGCCCGGAACCCGACCACCGGCTCCCCCGTCACGTCCTCCAGAATCTCCTTGGAAAGCTCGATGTCGGCCTGGAAAGCCTTCAGCGAGCGCGCGCAGGCGCGCAGGTGCAGATGGCCGTGGCTCGCCACCTCGTGACCGGCGGCGGCGATCTCGCGGATCCGTTTCGGCAGGCGCTCCGCCACCTCGCCGAGCACGAAGAA
>DASWRX010000182.1:0-21563 GCA_036402955.1 Thermoanaerobaculia bacterium | reverse complement strand
CGGGCGGTGGTCCCAGAGCAGCAGCGCCAGGCGGGGCAGGGGGATGGGCGACGGCGAATCGCCGGCCGGCTGGCGCAGCCAGTCGAAGTAGGTGTCCGGCCCGGCGGTCGAGAACGGGTCGGGCCAGCGCCGCCCCTCGGGATCGACCTGCCGCAGGGCGCGGCGCGAGACCTCCGGCACGGCGACGCCGTTGTCGAAGCGGCCGTACCGGTAGGGGTAGGCCTGGCACTCCTCCTGCCCCGCGGCCCGGATGCGCTCGGCGTAGAGCCGGAAGAGGGGGGCGACGTCGGGGCGCTCGGCGAAGGTGAAGCGGTTCTGGAACTTGGAGATCATCTCCGGCCGCTGGAAGTCGTAGCCGCTGAAGTGGAAGAAGCGCAGCGGCTCGCCGTTGACCCGCCAGCCGTCGCCGTCCGCCGCGATCCGGCGGTGGACCAGGTTCCAGTAGGCGACGTTGTAGCCGGGATCGTGCAGGACCTCGGCGCGCGGCAGGAACGCGGGCGCGAAGTCCATCCAGCGCTGATCCACGAACAGCCCCCGCTCCACCGCGTGCAGGCACTCGCGGTAGAGGCGCCGGCCCCACCAGTCGAGGAAGGAGAAGGTGCGCTCGTTGAACGAGATGCCGAGGAAGCCCAGGTTGTAGACCCCTGAGAGCAGGATCTCCCGCTCGGCGGGCACGGCGGCGTCCTCGATCGGGGCCGTCAGGTGCGGGGTGAGCACCGCGTCCGCCCGTCCCAGCCGCTCGTAGAGCTCCGCGAGGTCGCCGAGCACCAGGATGTCGGGATCGAAGTAGCAGAGCCGGTCGCAGCCCAGGGTGCGGTGGAGATGCAGGAGGAAGTACGGCTTGACCGCCGTGTTCAGCTCCAGCAGCGAGTAGCGGAAGGCGAAGTGGGGGAAGCCCGGGATGCCGAGCTGGTCGGCGAAGGTGACGGCGAACGGCTCGTCCTCGTAGCGGTGCCCCGGCTGCGGGCGGTCCACGATCAGCACGCAGACCTTCCCCTCCGGGTGCCGCGCCAGGAACGAGCGGGTGAACGACCGGGCGTACGCGAGGTAGTTGTTCGCGACGATGGTGCAGGCCAGCGGTGAATTCATCGCAGGAATCCGGAGTCTACTACGCCGCGCCCCGCCGCGCGGCGAGGATCGTCTCATAGACCTCCTCGATCTCCTCGGCGTGCGCGTCCATCGCCTTGATCCGGGGCGGGCCGGCGGCCCAGGCGGCGGCGATCTCCGGCTCCCGCGCCAGCCGGGAGATCCAGCCGCGGAGCTCCTCCCCGTCGTCGGGATCGAACAGGGCGCCGCAGGGCGGCCCTTCCTGGCCGTCGAACAGCTCGGCGAGCGCGCCCCGGCGAGAGGCTAACACCGGAACCCCCTCCGCCAGGGCCTCGCGGGCCACCAGGCCGAAGGATTCGAGGCCCAGGGAGGGCACGATCAGCGCGTCGAGCCCGGCGAAGACCTCCCCCCGCCGCTCCTCGGCGAACCTCCCCTCGAAGCGGACCGCCGGCGAGGCGAGGGCCTCCAGCTCGGCCGTGTACGTCGGCGAGATCCGCGGGTCCCCCCAGACCTGGAGCGTGGCACGGGCCGGATCGACGCCGCGGAACGCGGCGACCGCCACGTGGATCCCCTTGTGCGGCAGGATCGAGCCGATGACGCCGAAGCGGAGGGGCAGGCCGGCCGCGCGCCGTGGCGGGGTGGTGAGTGCGCGCTCGATGCCGTAGGGGATCACGAAGGCCGGGTCCTGCGGCCGCAGCCAGCCGAGCCCGCGATAGCTCTCGAGGATCGCCCGGGAGCCCATCACGAAGGCGTCCGCGTGGCCGAGGGCCCGCCGGGTCAGCCGCTGGCGGCCGGCGTAGAGGAGGCGGTTGAGGAGGGCGGCGGGCGGCAGCCCGGTCAGCGGCAGGCAGGCCGAGCACTTGCCCGGCGACGGGCCGGAGCAGAGCCGCCGCTGCGCGTCGAGCAGGTTCGCCCGGGCGCAGGGGGCCCACCAGTCCTGGATCTGGTAGAGGATCGGGACGCCCAGCCGCGCCGCCGCGCCGGGCAGGCTCGCGGCGTGCCCGGCCAGGTGGTGGACGTGGAGCAGATCCGGCCGCACCTCCTCCAGCAGCGTCCGGAAGTCGGCGGCCAGCTTGCGGTCGTGGAGGGCGTTGCGCGACAGCGGATCGCGCTGGGTGAAGTTGTTCACCGCCAGCCGCACCCGGGCGCCGCCGTCGTACACCTCCAGGGCCTCGCCGAGGGCGCGCTCCGGATCGGCGACGCGGGCGTAGACGGTCACCTCCCGCCAGGCCGTCTGGCGGCGGACCAGCCGGCGGGCATAGACCTCCGTGCCCGCGGAGTTCCAGGGCGGCCAGCCGTGCACCAGGTGGAGGACCCGCCCGGGTCCCCGGCGCTGGAGCGGCCGGCCGCCGCGCTCCGTCCGCCTCAGCTCGGCGATCACCCGTTCCCGCGCCGGCGCGAGGGGGTCCTCGCGGAGGAAGCGGGCCACGGTGGGGAGGTACTCCGGGTGCAGCCGCTCCATGGCGCGGTGGGCCGCCTTCACCCGCTGCGGACGGGAGGCGCCGAAGCTCCGCTGGCCGGCGTGGTAAATGAAGGTGGCGTCGTCGAGAACGTTGAGGAACCCCGCCTTCAGGGCCCGCATGCAGAGCTCGCTCTCTTCGCCGTAGCCGAGCCCGAAACGCTCCTCGTCGAAGGGGCCCAGCCGGTCGAGGGCCTTCCGCTTGACGTAGAGGCACACGCCGACGCCGGTGGGAAGCCGCGGGCGCTCGCGCGCCGAGACCCGCTCGACCAGCGCGGCGAAGCGGTCCGCGCTCCAGCCGGCGGGCAGGGCGTTGACCTCGGCGAAGCGGGGCAGGGAGGCGATGGTGGCGTGGTTCGAGAACGGGGTGACGGTGGCGATGGCCGGGTGCGAGCGGGCCGCCTCCCGGAGCTTCTCCAGCCAGCCGGCGGTCACCTCGGTGTCGCTGTTGAGGAGGACGACGTCGCGGTCCGAGATCCCCATCCCGCGGTTGACGCTGCCCACGAACCCCCGCCGCGCTGGATTGCGCAGGACCAGGACTTCCGCCGCGGACCGTGCCACGACCGCCGCGAGCGCCGCCTCCACGGCCGCCTCCTGCGGGCCGTCGATCACCAGCACCAGGCGGTGGAGAGGAGGATCTCCGAGGCCGGTGTGGCGCAGCAGGCTCGCCAGGCAGGCCGCCAGCTCGGCCGCCGCGCCGTAGACGGGCACGATGACGTCGAGGGGGCCGGGGGGGCGGTCGGGCTCGATCGTCCGGCTGGGAGTGTTCCAGTCAAGCGGGGCGTGGGGAGAGGCCATCGGAAGGGGGGATCTTACCCCTGAACCGGCCGAGATCGTGGCTCAGCGTCACCTCCAGGCCGGAGATCGCCGCGACACGGTCCCGCCGGCTCTCGCGCAGGCGGTAGGTGGCCGCCAGGGCATCCCGGACCTCGGCGGCCCCGAGCCGCGCGGCGCCGCGCACGGTCCGCCGGCCTTCCAGCTCGAAATCGTCCGCCAGCCGCCCGGCGGCCCCCTCCAGGCGGTCGCGCAGCCGGCCCTCGCCGAGCACGGCCTCCCGCAGCTCCACGAGGTCGTCCGCCGCCGGCACGGCCACCAGCAGCCGGCCGCCCGGCTTGAGCACCCGCCGCATCTCGCCCGAATTCAGCCGGGCGTCGATCGACAGGACGAGGTCGAACGAGGCCGCCGCCCAGGGCAGGGAGCGGTCGGCGTTGGCCACCACCCAGGTCGCCTGCGGGTAGCGCCGCGCCGCCAGCTCGACCGCCGCGGCCGCGAGGTCGGCGCCGTGGGCCTCGATGCGGCCGATCTTGTGGAGGATCGATCCCAGGTAGTAGCCCTCGCCGCACCCCACGTCGAGCACGGCGGCGCCGGCCGGCAGGCCGAGCTCGCCGATCTCCGCCAGGATCGCCCGCAGCAGGGGCTCGCCATACCCGGCGTCGAGGAGCCGCCGACGGGCCTCGACCGCCGGCCGCGGATCGCCGGGCCTCGACGACCGCCGGTCCCGCGGCTGGAGCAGGTTGACGTAGCCGCTGCGCGCGAGGTCGAAGGCATGCCCGCGCGGGCAGACCCAGGCGCGCTCCCGCCGCTCCAGGGGCTCGCCGCAATCGCGGACGGGGCAGATCAGGAGGGTCAGGAGGCTCTCCCGAGAACCTTCCGCGCCTCGGGGTTCTTGGGATCGATCGCCAGCGCCTTGCGCGCCGCCCGGGCGGCCCCCTCGGCGTCCCCCCGTTCGGCCCGCGCCCGGGCGAGGAGACCCCAGCCCCGGGAGTAGTCGGGGAAGGTGCCGACGGCCCGCTCGAGCAGGGGGACGGCCTTGTCGGGCCGGCGGTCCGCGAGCCAGAGGTCGGCCCGTTCCAGCAGGGCCTCGTAGCCCTCCCCGCCGGCGGCGAACAGGTCGTCGAGCCGGCGGATCGCCCCGGCCCGGTCCCCTCGCTTGAGCTGGAGGCGGGCGAGGTGCACCGCGGCGATGGCGTGCGTGGGCGAGAGCCGCAGCACCTGCTCGTAGCCCGCCATCGCTCCCGGGAGATCGCCGCGGCGCTCGCGCAGCACCGCCATGTTGGCCAGCGGCGGCACGGCCTGCGGGCTCAGCCGCAGCGCCTCCCTGTACTGGCGCTCCGCCTCGTCGATGTGCCCGCGGTTGAACAGCGCCATGCCGAGGTTGTTGCGGGCGATCTCCGAGTCCGGAGCGGTGCGCACGGCCGCCTGGAACAGGGAGAGGTCGCCGCGGTAGACCTCGCTCCGCGTCCAGGCGGCGGCCCCCAGCACGGCGAGCAGCGCCAGGACCCCGGCCGCCGCCCACCTGCGGACACTGCCGCCGCCGGGCAGATCCGCGAGCCGGCCGCAGAGCCGGCCGAACAGCCAGGCGAGCCCGATCGAGGGCAGGTACAGGTAGCGCTCCGAGAAGTTGGAGCCGCCGATCGAGTTGACGGCGAGCACCGGCAGCAGGAACGCCGTGATGAAGGCGAGCGGCACGACGATCTCCCGCCGCGCCCGGCCGTTCCAGGCGGCGGCCGCCAGCCCGAGGATCGCGAGCCCCGCCACGACCAGGCCGGCGATCGCCACCGGCGACAGCAGGGTGGGGGCCGGCACGCTCGCCAGCACCCGGGAGGGGAACGGGACGGCCAGGAAGGCCAGGTAGCGCGCCAGGAGACCGGCCGCGAAGGCCACGGCCTCGGCGGGGGAGGCGGTCACGCCGTAGCTGCGCGGGGAAAAGCTGCCCAGGGCATGGAGGCGCATCGCGACGTAGAGGGCCGCGGCGAGAAGATACGGCGCCAGGCGCGCCGCGGCCCGCCGCAGGGCCGCTCCGAGCCGCCCCTCCCGCCGCCACTCGGTGAGCTCGACGGCGCCGAGCACCAGAAGCAGCGCCGTCCCCGTTTCCTTGGACAGGCAGGCGAGGAGATAGGCGGCGGGCCCGAGCCATCGGGACGCCGCCGTCCCCGCGTCCCCGTCCTTGCGGGAGAGATAGAGCAGGAGGGCGGTCAGCGCGAACAGCGAGGCGAGCACGTCCGGCAGGCCGCCGACCCAGGACACGGCCTCCGCGTGCGGCGGATAGACGGCGAACAGCAGGCCGGCGGCGAGCGCCGCGATCGTCCCCCGCCGCCCCGGAACCAGCCGGCGGGCGCCGAGCGCGACCAGCAGGGTGACGGCGAGGTGGAGGGCCACCGAGGTGGCGTGGAAGGCCGCCGGCTGGAGGCCGAACCCCCGCGCCACCAGCGAATACGTGATGCCGAAGACCGGGCGGTAGTAGTTGGACGGCCCCTGCCCGCGGTCGTTGTAGAAGCCCCAGAAGGGGCGGGTCAGGAACAGCCGGAAGCCGTCCGGATCGCGCAGCCAGGGGTTGCGCTCGATCTGGACGTGATCGTCGTAGACGAACTCGTAGCCGATCGACGCGCCGTAGACGGCCAGCACGGCCGCGGCGAGGAGCGCCGCGCCGAGGAGGCGGGAGCGGAGGCTGGCGGGGATCGTCACGGCTCGCCATCTTCACCGATTTGACCGCCGCGGAGAAGAACGGCATAGAATTCCGCGGTGAACCCTGAAAATCTCCAGACCTCCACCGGAGGGCGGATCGCCGCCGTCTGGCCCGTGATCCTCGCCCTGGCGATCGCCTGCTCCTCCCTGGCACTGTGGATCCACCGCGACCAGTTCATGGACCGCGAGGAGGCGCAGCACGTCCAGCGGGCCCTGGAGACGCGGACCGCCGCTTTCGGCGCGCCGGACCGTCCGCCGTCCCTGGGCGTCCTGCTCAAGGCGCGCCTCGACCAGCCCAAGCCCTGGTACGGCTGGCCCTACTACCTGGCCGTGGCCATCGTCTGGGAGCTCTTCCACCCCGACTACGACCTGGGAGTGCTGATCAACCTCCTCTTCCTGGCCGTCGCGGCCGTCTGCGCCGGCGGCGTGGCGCGCCGGATGGGCGGCCGGGGAGCGGGTCCGCCGGCCGCCGTCTATCTCGTCTTCACCCCTTGCGTCCTGGTCTGGAGCCATCTGTTCAGCCCCACCCTGTTCCTGCTGGCCGCCTTCGCCGCCACCTCGCTCGCCATCCTCGCCGCCGAGGGCTGGTCGCGCCCCTGGATGTCGCTGTGGGCGGGGCTGCTGGCCGCCGGGACCTCGGTGGCCAAGATGTCGCTCGTCTTCGCCTGGCTGGCGCTGGCGCTCTACGTCTCGCGGCCGCTGCTGACGCCGGAGGGGCGGCGGCGGGCCTGGCCGGGAGTGGGCCTCTTCGCCCTCGGGCTCCTCCCCCTGCCGCTGTCGGCCTGGATCAACCGCGAGCCCCTCTCCTTCTGGGCCACGCAGGCGCGGGCCATCTACCATCAGGGATCGGCGCGCGAGACGCTCTACGGCGTCGCCATCCGCACCTTCGAGGTTTTCCTGCCGTTCCACCTGATCCTGGGGGTCCTCGGGTTGCTGCTCCTGCTGCGCACCCCGGCCGGCCGCCGCCTCGCCGGTTTCCTGGCGATCTGGGCGGCGATGCCGGCCCTCGGCGTGGTCCTGCTGCTGGGGAGCTCGGGGACGACGCGCGATCACCTCTTCACGGCGCTGGCGCTGGCCGTCGCCGCCGGCGCCGGGCTGGCGACCCTCGGCCCGCGCTGGCGGTGGTGGCGCGTTGCGGCCATGGCGGCGATGCTCGTTTATGGCGCCGTGCTGATCCCCGTCAATCTCTTCGGCGCCGGGGTCGGCCTGCGGCCGCCCGCCGGCTCTCTCGGCTGGCTGCACACCAACATCGACGGCGCCCCCTGGGGCGTGCGCCTGGCGCCCTATCCGGACCTGCTGGGCGCCACCATCGCCCGGCTGCGGATCGTGGCTCCCCCCGGCACCCCCGGGCGCTGCGGCTGCCTGCCCGCCCCGCCGTATCCGCTGGCGAACGCCGCGGGGCGGCCCGTGGTGGCCCTGGACAGCCGTCTCCTCGGCCCCGAGAACCTGGACGCGGCCTTCATGCTGCGGGGGCAGAGCAACCCGTGGCAGGTGGGTTACGTCCCCTATCCGCTGAGCTGCGCGCCCCTCCAGACCGCCATGGCCTGCGTGTCGGCGATCGTCTATGCCGCGCCGCCGCTCGCCTCCGACTTCCCCGCCCCCGAGGCGCGGGTGGCCCCGCGGCGGGCCGGCCTCGCCTCCTGGGGCCGCCCCGGCGGCGAGATCGACTTCCCGGAGATCGGTCCCGTCGCCTTCCGGGTCGCCACCGGCCCTCCCCTGTGCTCCCTCGCGGGTCCGGCGGCGGCGGCGGCCTGGCGCGGCGTCGCCGCCGGCTGTCCCGAGGACGATTACTACGCCCTGTTCCTCGGCCTTCAGCTCGGCGGCGCTCCCCGCGAGCCCGCCCAGCTCAAGCTGGCCCGCGCCCTCACCCGCGCCCGGCTGGCCGATCTCCAGGCCAACGGCGACACGCCCGCCCTGATCTTCGGCGAGGGCTACCTCGCCCAGTGGACCCTCGACGCCCTGGACCGGCTGGCGCCGCCGGCCCCGGCCGCTCCGCCGCCCCCGCCGGGCGCGGCTCGTTGAGCGGGTGCTATCATGCGCGGCTCTGAGAGCCGGAGCGTATCGGTGAACGAAACCAACCACATCGCGGGGGTCAGGCTCAGCGTCGTCGTCCCCGTCTACAACGAGCGCTTCCTGGTGGCCGAGCTGGTGCACCGGGTGCTGGCGGTGTCGGCGCCCGAGATCCGCGAGCTGGAGCTCCTGCTGGTCGACGACGGCTCGAAGGACGGCAGCCTCGACATCCTCCGCCGGCTCGCGGCCGAGCACCCGGACCGCATCCGCCTGCTGGAGCAGGGGAAGAACCAGGGCAAGGGGGCCGCCATACGGCGCGGCATCGCCGAGGCCACCGGCGACCTGATCCTGTTCCAGGACGCCGACCTCGAGTACGACCCGCGCGACTACCCGCGCCTGATCCGGCCGTTCCTGGAGGACGGCGCGGACGTCGTCTACGGCTCCCGCTTCCTGCCCAGCGAGCGCCGCCGCGTCCTCAACTACCGCCACACCCTCGGCAACCAGTTGCTGACCCGCTTCAGCAACTGGCTCACCGATCTCAACCTCACCGACATGGAGACCTGCTACAAGGCCTTCCGGGCGCCGCTGCTCAAGTCGATCCCCATCCGCTCCAACGACTTCGCCATGGAGCCGGAGATCACCGCCAAGGTCGCCAAGCGGGAGTGCCGGATCTTCGAGGTGCCGATCAGCTATCTCGGCCGCACCTACCGCGAAGGCAAGAAGATCGGCTGGAAGGACGGCTTCAAGGCGTTCCGCACCATGGTCAAGTACCACCTGATCGACGACATCTACACCGAGGACGAGTACGGCTCCCACATCCTCCACAGCCTGGAGCGGGCGCAGAACTTCAACCGCTGGATGTCCGAGGCGATCGAGCCCCACGTCGGTGCCCGGGTGCTCGAGATCGGCGCCGGCATCGGCAACATCACTTCCTGGCTGCTGCCGCGCGACTTCTACCTCGCGAGCGACATCAATCCGCACTATCTCGATTACCTGAAGAACCTCGCCCTGGGCAAGCCCTACCTCCAGGTGGCCCGCCTCGACCTCGAGGATTCCCGGGGCTTCGAGCCGTGGGCGGGGAGGTTCGACACGGTGGTCTGCCTCAACGTGCTGGAGCACGTCCGCGATCCGCTGCTGGCGCTGCGCAACATGTACGACGCCCTGGCGCCGGGCGGCCGGCTGGTCCTCTACGTGCCGCAGGGGCAGCGGCTCTACTCCAGCCTCGACGAGGTGCTGGGCCACCGCTGCCGTTACTCGAAGGAGATGCTGGCCGGGGAGCTGCGCACGACCGGCTTCGAGGTCGAGAGCCTCCGCGACTTCAACCACTTCGGCGTGCCCGGCTGGGTGCTGAACGGCAAGCTCCTGAAGCGCCGTCACTTCAGCCGCAACCAGCTCAAGATCTTCAACGTGCTGGTGCCGGCGATCCGGCGGGTCGACGGCCTCATCCCAGGCGCCGGCCTGGGGATCATCGCGATCTCGCGGAAGCCGCAGGTCTGAGCGTGTCGGGAAGATTCTGGGAAAGCCGCCGGCTGGCGGTCCTGCCGCTCCTCCTGCTCGCCCTTGCACTCGCCCTCGCCGGCTGCGGGCGTCCGGTCCCGCGGCGGAACGTGGTCATGGTGGTCATCGACACGCTGCGCCGGGACCATCTGGCGACCTATGGGTACTCCCGCGACACCGCTCCGTTTCTGGGCGAGCTGGCGCGCGAGGGGGCCGCCTTTGATGGGCTCACCCCCGCGCCGTGGACCAAGCCGGCCACCACCGCCCTGCTGACCGGGCTCCATCCCGTGCGGCATCAGGTCATCGGCCGGGTCGACCGCCTGCCGGACGGCGCCGTCACGCTGGCCGAGCGGCTGCACGGCGCGGGCTATCAGACCTTCGGAGCGAGCGCCAACGGCTGGGTGTCGCCCCCCTTCGGCTTCGACCGCGGCTTCAACGCCTTCCTCTACCGGGACAACTTCAAGGCGGCGGCCCTGAACCGCGAGCTGCTGCCGCGGCTCGGCGAGCTGCGCCCCCCCTTCTTCCTCTACGTCCACTACATCGATCCCCACATCCCCTACGACCCGGTGGTCGGCTGGGACGGCCGCCCGCTCCCCGCCGCGCTGCGGGCGCGGCCGGTGACGATCCAGGAGATCGACGCGCCCCACTTCGTGCAGCGCCCCCGGGAGCTGCTGACGCGGGCGCGGGACCTCTACGACGGCGAGATCCGCGGGTCGGACGACGCCCTCCGCGACCTGGTGGCCGGGCTCCGGCGGCGGGGATTGATGAAGAACACCATCCTGGTCGTGACCGCGGACCACGGCGAGGAGCTGGAGGATCACGGCCGCATGAGCCACGGCCAGACCGTCTACCAGGAGCTCCTCCAAGTGCCACTGGTGATCCACGCTCCGCGGCTCATCGCCGCCGGCCTTCGTCCCGGCCGGGCGAGCCTGATGGACGTGGTCCCCACGCTGCTCGACCTGCTGGGGCTGCCTCAGCCCGCCGGCAAGGACGCCCTGGACGGCGCCAGTCTCGCCAGCCTGTTGACCTCGGCTTCCCGGCCAGAGGCCGCGCGGGAGCGCCCGTTCCTGGCCCACCTCGACTTCGTGGACGGCACCGGTCTCGCCCTGATCGAGGGCAAATGGAAGCTCGTGCTGGGCAAGAACCCCTACCGCAAGGAGCTCTTCGACCTCGCCGCCGATCCCGGAGAGCGGCACAGCCTCCTGGGGAGCCCCGCGGCCGCCGAGGTCTTTCCGCGCCTCGCCCGGGAGCTGTCCGACGTCTACGGCGGCTACTCCCGGGCGGCGCTGGCGCGGACCACCGTGGCGATGGCGGACCGGCTGACGAGGAGCCTGGCGGACCTGGGCTACGTCGCGGGCGGGCGCTCCGAGCCCGACCGCCAGCTCCCGCGGCGGATCGGGCCGGCCGATCCCTTCCCCGACGGGCGCCTGGGCTGGTCGAGCCCCGGCTCGGTCGCCAACTGCGCCCAGATGGGGAAGGAGGACGCCGGCCGTTCCCTGCTCGCGGGGTGGTACGAGCCGGACGGCGCCGGACGCTGGAGCGCCCAGGACGGCACCCTCCTGCTGGCCGCGCCCGATCCCTCCTCGGGGCAGCTCCGGCCGGGGCTGATGGTGAGCGGCAACAACTTCCGTCCGTCGCCGGTGCGGGTGACGCTCAGCGTGAACCGCCACGAGGTGCTGGAGACCGAGCTGAAAGCCGGTCCGTTCCACCTCTCCGCCTCGCTGGCCGGCGTCCCCCTCGACAGTCTCTCCATGGTGCGGATCGCCACGGACTCCGAGTTCGTGCCCTCCCGCGTGGGCCTGCCCGACCAGCGCTCCCTGGGCCTCTACCTGACCCGGATCTGCCTGGAGCCGGACGTCCGGGCCGGCGACTAGCCCCTCCCCTACGGCGGGCTCAGCGCCTTCCGCAGCAGGTCGAAGGGCGCGCGGTCGTTCCGCCCCTCCACCAGGATCGGCGTGTCCTCGACCTTCCAGACGTTCCGCATCTCCTGGTCCCCCGGGTCGTTGAGCACGATGTCGCTCACCCCCGTGTACTGGAAGGCTCCGATCCCCTGCACCCAGACCGCGAACAGCGCGCAGGCCACGAAGACCGCCTTCGCCGGCCGGCCGAGGGAGGCGAGCACCGGCGCCAGCATCCAGATCAGGATCGGCACCATGTCGGTGAGAAAGCGGTAGCCGTAGGAGCAGCCCCCCCGCCAGTCCGACTGGGCGTACACCATCATTTGCAGGGTCACACCACCCGCCAGACAGAGGGTGAGCCCCCGCGTGCTGCGGTCCACCAGGGCGCGGTGGAAGAGGAGCGGCAGGAAGAGGAGGAAGGGAGAGTAGACGAATAACCCCCGCCCCGGGCTCACCAGCAGCCCGGCCAGGCCTCGCCCGACCGGGTGCGCGAAGAAGTTGCCGCCGACCAAGCCGATGGCGCCGTATCCGCCGCTCAGGTTGTGGAACATCACCTGGTTGTACGCGGCGGCGAGGAGGCCGGGGACGGCCGCCGCGGCGGCGAACCAGACGGCCCGCCAGCGCGCCCAGAACAGGGCATAGAGTCCGAAGGCCGCGGTGAACAGCAGATCCGGCGGACGGTTGGCCGCCATCAGCCCGGCGAGCGCTCCGGCGGCCAGCAGCTTCCCCGTGGTGAGCTCGCCGGTGAGGAACCAGAGCGTTCCCACCGCGAACAGCTCCGCCGGGCCGTGCTGCCAGAGGCCCTGGCTGCTCGTCACCCAGGTGTTGGTGGCGAAGGCGAAGGCGAGGGTGAGCAGAAGGGCGTCCCGCCGCTCCAGCCGGCGGCGCAGCAGCAGGAACATCCACCCCACGGCCGCCGCCGCCACGGCGCTCGCCGTCAACTTCTCCAGCAGCTCTCCCGCCCAGGACACCCGCTCGTACGTCTCTCCCTCCGACCGTATCCAGAGGGCCGCGGGGAGATAGAGCGGCGATGCGAGCACCGGCGTGACGACCGGGTAGAGCGATGCCGAATGGCCGTCCGAGGTCGGCTGGATCCAGTACGGGTTCGGATTTCGTTGCGCGGTGACCTCGCGGATCGGGTCGAGGTAGAGCGTGCCGTGGTTCCAGAGGGCGAAGGGGAGGAAGCGGGCGGGGTAGCTGTCACCGGCCGCGATCAGGCGGAAGTTGGCGTTGTAGACCAGGAACGCGAGGAGGGCCAGGATCAGGGCCACGTGGCCGTCACGGACCTTCCATGTCGACGGCCGGATCGCGGAGTTTCCCACGGGCTCGGACGTCCGTCGGCCCCCGGATCGTTTGCGGCTCTTTCCGCGCCGTTTTTTCGTCGCCAAGGCTGTCTCGGTCCGTCTCCGCGGCGGCACTGTTCTTTGAAGAGGTTACAGAATTCTACCCCGAAAGGAGACACGATGAAAAAGCTGAAGGCGCCCAAGAAGCTCTCCCTGTCCCGGGAGACCCTGCGGAATCTGCACGACGGCGATCTGCTGGAGGCGGCCGGCGGATACAATTACAGCACCGGCGCGATCTGTCACAGCCAGGGGCAGGTCACGAGGTGCACGATCTGCCCGGGCTGCACGATCTGATCTCGAAAGCGGAGGAGCGTCCTCCCTCCGGACGTTCTTCCGGCTTGGCCCGGCTCTTGCTGTAAGCTCCGGCGCCATGAGCAACGATCGATCGCAGGGAATCGTCTGTGTCACCGGTGGGGCCGGGTTCATCGGCTCCCACGTCGCCGACGCCTATCTCGCGGCAGGGCGCCGGGTGCTGATCATCGACAACCTGTCCGGGGGCAGGCGCGAGAACGTGCCCCCGGGCGCGGAGCTGCACGTCCTCGACATCCGTTCCAGGGAGGCGGCGGACCTGGTGCGCGAGTCCGGGGTGGAGATCCTGGTCCACCACGCGGCGCAGATGGACGTCCGCCGCTCGGTCGAGGACCCGGTGTTCGACGCCGACGTCAACGTCCTCGGCAGCCTGAACCTCGCCGAGGCGGCCCGCCGCGGCGGCGTGCGCCAGATCGTCTTCGCCTCGACCGGCGGCGCCATCTACGGCGAGCAGGACTACTTCCCGGCCGACGAGAACCATCCGGCGCGGCCGGTCTCGCCCTACGGCGTCTCCAAGCTGGCGTTCGAGCGCTACCTCTTCTTCTACCACGTCACCTACGGGCTCGACGTCACCTGCCTGCGCTACGCCAACGTCTACGGCGAGCGGCAGAACCCGCACGGCGAGGCCGGGGTGGTGGCCATCTTCCTCAACCGGCTGCTGGCGGGGGAGGCGCCGACGATCAACGGCCCGGGTCTGCAGACCCGCGACTACGTCCACGTCTCCGACGTGGTGCGGGCCAACCTCGCGGCGGCGGGCCGGCGCGGCTTCCACATCTACAACGTGGGCACCGGCGTCGAGACCTCGGTGGTCGACCTCTACCAGGAGATCGCCCGCGCTCTGGGCACGGACCTCCAGGCGAGCCACGGCCCGGCGAAGCAGGGCGAGCAGCAGCGCTCGGTCGTGGACGGCAGCCTCGGCCGTCGCGAGCTGGGATTGCCGCAGCCCATCTCCCTGCACGAGGGGCTGGCGCGGACGGCGGCGTGGTTCCGCGAGCAGGCGGAGCGGCCGGTGACGGCGGCGAGATCCTAGTTCAATTTCCCAGGTCGAAAGGTTTTACCGGATCGCTGTCCCGCTTCTTAAATCTTTCCGCACTTCTGTCATCGTGCGCCGAACAGTCCTGCCGCCGAAAAACCCCCGCCGCCGCTGCATTTTAATGTAGCGGGGCGAGACTCCTTTCAGAACCGTTTTTCCGAGCTCCCCGAGGGTGCGAGGCTCTCCTCTCGCCCTCTTTTCAACCGCCGGCCCTGCCGGCGGTCTTTTTTTGCTCAAGGCTTGCCGGCGAGGAGATCGCCCAGCGGCTTGCCGTCGAGGAAGAGCTCGGCCCGCTTCACGTCGGTGAACTGGGAGGCCGTCCGGGTGAGCTGCTCCAGCAGGCGAGGGCCGTCGCACTCGCCCGCCAGCTCCATGTAGCCGGTGAGGTAGACCCGCGCCGCGCCCCCCGCGCGCTCGATGCGGTCCACCTTGAGCGGCGAGTCGGCGAGGGCGTTGTAGAAACCGGCGCTCTCGTAGCGCTTGCCCGCGTCGAGCAGGGCGGCGAGCGAGCCGGCGAGCGCGGGGGAGGGGACGGGCAGCTCGACTTCGACCGGGGCCGCGACCGGGGTAGCGCCACCGCAGCCGGCGGCCTTGTGGGCCGCGATCGGGATCAGGTAGACCGTGGCCGTGCGGATGGTCTGGCCGGCCCGCAGGTCGCGGGGCGGCGGCGGGTCCGCGGGGCGGGAGCAGCCCGAGAGGACCCAGAGGACGGCAAGGACGGCGAGGACGGGAGGTTTCATGCCCCCGCCTGCCGGATGCGGTCGTAGACCACGAAGCTGTAGGCGTACGGGGTCTTCTCCGTAGCGCCGTGGTCCTCCCGCTCGGTGATCCGCCAGGCGGACTCGTCGAACGGGGGGAAGAAGGTGTCCCCCGGGAAGTCCTGGTCGATCAGGGTCAGGTTGAGCCGGTCGGCGCGGTCCAGGGTCTCGCGGAAGATCTCCTCGCCGCCGGCGACGAAGACCTCGCCCCGCGTCTCCTCGCGCGCCGCCCGCGCCAGGGCCGCGGCGATGGAATGGACGACGATCACCCCCTCCGGCGCGTAGTCCGGCCGGCGGGTGATCACGATCGTGGTGCGGCCGGGGAGCGGGCTGCCGACCGAGTCGTAGGTCTTTCTGCCCATCACCATGACGTGTCCCATCGTCAGCGCCTTGAAGCGCCGGGTGTCCGCGGGGAGCCGCCAGGGGAGACGGTCGTCGATCCCGATCGCGCGGTTCCGCGCCATCGCCGCGATCAGCGTGATCCGGCTCATACGGCGATCGGCGCCTTGATGGCCGGGTGCGGATCGTAGCCGCTCAGGGTGAAATCCTCGTAGCGGAAGTCGAAGATCGACCTCACCTCGGGGTTGAGGGCCATCACCGGCAGGGGACGGGGCTCGCGGGTGAGCTGGAGGCGGGCCTGCTCCAGGTGGTTGGCGTAGAGGTGGGCGTCGCCCAGGGTATGGACGAAGTCGCCGGGCGCCAGATCGCAGACCTGGGCCACCATCATCGTCAGCAGCGCGTAGGAGGCGATGTTGAAGGGGACGCCGAGAAAGGTGTCGGCGCTGCGCTGGTAGAGCTGGCAGGAGAGCCGCCCCTCGGCCACCCAGAACTGGAACAGGGCATGGCAGGGGAGCAGGGCCATCTGGTCGAGCTGCGCCACGTTCCAGGCGCTGACGACGTGCCGCCGGGAGTCGGGGTTGGCGCGGATCTGCTCGACGACGCGCGAGATCTGGTCGATGGCGCCGCCGTCCGGGGTGGGCCAGGAGCGCCACTGCGCGCCGTAGATCGGCCCGAGGTCGCCCTCGGCGTCCGCCCACTCGTCCCAGATGGTCACGCCGTGCTCGTGGAGAGCGCGGACGTTGGTGTCGCCGGCGAGGAACCAGAGCAGCTCATAGACGATCGAGCGGAGGTGGAGCTTCTTGGTGGTCACCAGCGGAAACCCCCGCGACAGGTCGAAGCGCATCTGATGGCCGAAGACCGCGAGCGTGCCGGTGCCGGTGCGGTCGGACTTCGCCGTCCCGTGGTCCAGGATGTGCCGGAGCAGGTCCAGATACGGCTTCATGGCGCGAGAATCTAACACGGAGGACCCTCACCCCTGACCCCTCTCCCGTCCCCTCCCGCCCTCCCTCGCCGGGAGAGGGGAACCACCACCCGAAAAGCAGGGGATTTTCTCCCTCTTCTCCCGGCGAGGGAGGGCGGGAGGGGACGGGAGAAGAGGGCCGGGGTGATGAGGGCTCCGCGCCCGGGGAAGCGATATGATCCCCTCCGCACCGGCGAGCCGCCGGAAGCCGCCGGAAGGAGAGAAACCATGAAGAGAAGCGGTTGCCTGATCGCCGTCGTGGTGGCGGTCGTGGTCCTCGGGTTGTATCTGGTGGGGGCCTACAACGGCCTGGTGAAGTCCGAGCAGGCGGTCGAGGCCCAGTGGGCGCAGGTCCAGAACGTCTACCAGCGCCGGGCGGACCTCGTCCCCAACCTGGTCGCCTCGGTCAAGGGAGCGGCCAACTTCGAGCAGACGACGCTCACCCAGGTGATCGAGGCCCGCAGCCGGGTCGGCCAGATGAGCCCACAGGCGTCGGCGGAGATCCTCAACGATCCGGCCAAGTTCGCCCAGTACCAGAAGGCCCAGGACAGCCTCTCCTCGGCCCTCTCCCGCCTGATGGTGGTGGTGGAGCAGTACCCGCAGCTCAAGGCCGTGCAGGCCTTCCAGGACCTGATGGTGCAGCTCGAGGGCACCGAGAACCGCATCGCCGTCGAGCGCCGCTCCTTCAACGAGGTGGCGCAGGCCTACAACACCCAGGTCCGCTCCTTCCCGGCGGCCCTCTTCGCCCCGATGATGGGCTTCAAGCCCCGGCCCTACTTCGAGGCGGCCGCGGGAGCGGAGACGGCGCCCAAGGTGGACTTCGGGACGACCGCCGCGCCGGCGCCCTCGACGGCTACGCCGGGGCACTGACAGGCGGGCGCATTCGGGACCGCTCCCGCACCCATAAGTTTAGAACGGCCAACGGCCAAAGGAGCTCATCATGAAGAAGACCGTGCGCAAACTGACCCTCTCCCGCGAAACCCTCTATGGGCTCGACATCGCCAGATTGCAGCAGGCGGCCGGAGGCGTCAGCGGTTTCTGCTACCCTCCTGACACGAACTACCCCTGCAGATCGGTCGATGTCTGTGGGACGTCCAATTGCAGCCGCACGGTCGGCTGCACCTACGCCTGCCCGCAATAAGCTGCCCTAAAAGTCCCGCGAGCTCCTTTGCGGGGTGGGCGGTTCCGGCGCCTACCCCGCGGGGGGCAGAACGCGCTCGATGTTGTGGAGCCGGCCGATGTCGATCGACAGGACGCCGTCCGGCTTCGGCGGGTTGAACAGGTTGGTGAAGCGGGCGCCCCAGACGACCTCGTGGGGCTTGTAGGACGAGCGGGTGTGGACCGTCTGCGAGAAGGTCTCGTCGATGCCGGAGAACAGCACCAGGAACTCGGCGTCGCACTCATTCAGCCCTTCCGGGGTCGCTCCCCAGAGCGGGCTCGCCTCGTCGATCGGGTGGACGATCGTCCAGGCGAGGGGAAAGAAGACGACCTTGTCGCGCTCCAGCGCCATCGGCAGGAACTCCCGGTTGCCGCTGCCGTCCCGCTTCAGGCGGGTGAGCATCACCCGGGCCTCCACCTGGATCAGCTCGTTGCGCCGGATGTTGGCGACGCGGAACTCGAAGGCGCTGATCTCCTTGTAGGGGGCGATGATCGCCCGCTCGCTGAACAGGATCTGGGCGGTCGGCCGCGAGAACCGGGAGAACAGGATGCCGGTCGCCAGGGCGAAGCCGAGCAGGCTCACCAGCGATTCCAGGGTGACGAGCACGTTGGCGGCCAGCCCCGCCGGGTACATCCCGCCATAGCCGATCGTGGCGAAGGTCTGGACGCTGAAGAAGAAGTCTTCCAGGTACTGGGCGGGGAGGCTGACGGCCCTGGAGCCGGCGATCTCCCCCGGACCGCAGGCGAAGTAGGCCGCGCCGAAGACGGCGTTGGTCACCAGGAAGAACAGCACCACCAGCCCCAGGAAGCGCGGCCAGGTGGTGGTCAGCATGTAGTGATAGGGGCTGAGCGAGCGGAAGAAGCTCAGGCCCTCGCGCACCACGTTGAAGCTGCCGTCCTTGTTGAGGAAGCGCTTGCGGCTCTCGCGGGCCACGACGGCGCCGAACCCGAGATCGCGGTTCGGGTCCTCGGCGGCGGGCGGGGTCCTGGATTCGACGAGAGCCATGAGGACGGAGTTTAACGCAGTCCGGGGGGTCCGCAAATCCCCTTGAACATCAACAACTTACGCCGCTCCGCGTGGTATAATTCCCGGCGATGAGCCTTGAGACCGCCGAGGCGCTGATCCTCGACGTCACCGACCTCCACGACCGCGACCGCATCGTCACCTTTCTCACCCGCGAGCACGGCAAGAAGAAGGGGGTGGCCAAGGGCGCCCGGGTGAAGCACAGCCGCTTCGGCGGCCAGCTCCAGCCGCTCGCCAAGGCGGCGGTGACCTGGTTCCAGAAGGAGGGGAGCGATCTCGTCCGCATCTCCACGGTCGAGCTGATACGCACCGCCCATCCCTTGCAGGTGGATCTCGAGGGGCTCCTGCTCGGCAGC
Organism: Thermoanaerobaculia bacterium; assembly: GCA_036402955.1. Lineage (GTDB taxonomy): Bacteria > Acidobacteriota > Thermoanaerobaculia > Multivoradales > UBA5704 > DATARR01. The sequence goes on along the minus strand of DASWRX010000182.1, from coordinate 2,906 downwards.
TATCTCGCCGACCACATCCTGGAGTTCGCGCAGGAGGAGGAGGCCTCGGACCACCTGTTCCGGCTGCTCGACTCGACGCTCGAGGCCCTGCTGGCGGGGGTGGACCGCGACCTCGCGGCGCGCTACTTCGAGGCGTGGGTGCTGCGGCTGGCGGGGGTCTTCCCGGCTCCCTGGGACTGCCCGGGGTGCGGCGGGCCGTTCCCGCCGGAGGGGGCCATCCTGCCGCGTTCCGGGGACAACCTGCTCTGCTTCGACTGCGGCGGCGCGAGCGGCCTCCGGATCTCCCCGGCCACGCTCGACTTCCTGCGGCGGATCGGCCGCGAGGCGCTGCCCGCCACGGCCGAGCGCCCGCCGTCGGAATCCGTGCTGCGGCAGGTGGAGGATCTCTGCGCCCAAGTGCGGCGCGCCTTCCTCCAGCGCGAGCTGCGCAGCTACGACGTGATCCGGAAGATGCTCGCGCGGGTATGACGGCCGCGCCCAACGGCTCAGCGGTATCGCCCGCTGGCTTTTCGTGCGCGCCCCCTGGTTTTGCATCACTGCCCATTGGAATTGCGTCACTGCCCATTGGTTTTGCGTCGCTGCCCTCCAGGGGGGAGTGACGAAATTCTGGCGGGCCGTGCGGGAAAGCCAGGGGGCAACACCAAATTTCCAAAGGGCGCTGCCGGAAAACCAGGGGGGAGCACCAAAAATCCAAAGGGCCGTAGCGCACAGCCGGAGGGGGCTGACGAAAAGCCAGGGGGCAGGACCGGAAAGTCAGGGGGGCGTGGCAGAAATCCAGGGGGCGATGATGCAAAGCTGAAGGGCGGCGCTGCAAAACCAGGGGGCCGCTCCCGCCCCGCTCACCGCGGGCAGGGGCGACAGGACGCCTCCGACAGGATAGGATTCGGCGCTGCGCCGACAGGGCTGATCGAGGCCAGGAGGGGTACGGAAGGTCCATGCAAACATTTCAGGAGCTGATCCTCAAGCTTTCGGAGTTCTGGGCCCGCGAGGGGTGCGTGCTGCAGCAGCCGCTCGACCTCGAGGTGGGCGCCGGGACCATGCACCCGGACACCTTCCTGCGCGTCCTGGGGCCGGAGCCCTGGCGGGTGGCCTACGTCCAGCCCTCCCGCCGGCCGGCCGACGGCCGCTACGGCGACAACCCGTTCCGGCTGGGCAAGCACCACCAGTTCCAGGTGATCCTCAAGCCGTCGCCCCTCGACGTGCAGCGGCTCTACGTGAAGAGCCTGGAGGCGATCGGGCTCGACCTCACCAAACACGATCTCCGCTTCGAGGAGGACAACTGGGAGGCGCCCACCCTCGGCGCCTGGGGGGTCGGCTGGCAGGTGATGCTCGACGGCATGGAGATCACCCAGTTCACCTACTTCCAGCAGGCCGGCGGCCTGGAGCTGAAGCCGATCAGCGCCGAGATCACCTACGGCCTGGAGCGCCTCACCATGTTCCTCTCGCTCTCGCAGAGCCTCTACGAGATCGACTGGGTGGAGGGGCTCAAGTACGGCCAGGTGCGCAAGCAGGAGGAGTACGAGCTCTCCCGCTACTACTTCGAGGTGGCCGACGTCGCCTTCCTGCAGAGCCAGTTCGACGGCTACGAGAAGGAGGCGAACCGCTGCCTGGAGGCCGGCCTGGTGCTGCCCGCCTACGAGTGCGCCTTGAAGTGCTCGCACTCGTTCAACGTGCTCGACGCCCGCGGCGCCGTCTCGGTGACCGAGCGGGTGGGACTGATGAAGCGGGTGCGGGATCTCGCGATCGGCTGCGCCAAGGCATACGTGGAGAGCCGCGAGAAGCTGGGCTTCCCGCTGTTGCAGGGGGACGCCCGCATGGAGCTGGTGACGGAGGTGGCCGATGCATCACGGTGAGCGCCGCGGGGAGTTCCTGCTGGAGGTGCGGAGCGAGGAGATCCCCGCCCGCATGCTGGAGCCGGGGGTCAAGGAGCTGGCCACCCGGGTGTTCGAGGAGCTGATGGCCCGTGGCCTCGGTCCGCGCGAGGTGGAGACCGGCTTCACGCCGCGCCGGCTGGTGCTGGTGATGGCGGGGCTCCCCGAGCGCGAGCCCGACCGCGAGGAGCAGGTGATGGGGCCGCCCACCCGCGCCGCCTTCGGCGCCGACGGCTCGCCCACGCCCGCCCTGCTCGGCTTCGCCAAGCGGACCGGCCTGGAGCCGGACCAGCTCGCCAAGGTGCAGACCGACAAGGGGGAGTACCTCGCCGCCACCAAGAAGATCGAGGGGCGGCCCACCCGCGACGTGCTGGCCGAGATCGTGCCCCGCGTACTGGCCGGCATCTCCTGGGCCAAGACCATGCGGTGGGGGAGCGGCGAGGGCCCCTGGGTGCGCCCCGTCCATGGCGTCGTCGCCCTGCTCGACGGCGAGGTGGTGCCGTTCGACTTCTTCGGCGTGGCCGCCGGGGACCAGACCGAGGGGCATCCGACCCTCTCGCCCGCCCCGTTCGACGTCTCCGGCGTCGAGGACTACCGTGGCCAGCTCGCCCAGCGGCACGTGGAGGTGCGGCCGGTCGAGCGCCGGCGCCACCTCCACGAGACCATGCTGGCCCGGGCCGAGGCCCTGGGCGGCGTGCTGGTGGAGGACCCGGCGCTGATCGACAAGCTGACCGCCATCTGCGAGATCCCCGGGGTGATGGAGGGGCGCTTCGGCGACGCCTTCCTGGACCTCCCCGCCGAGGTGCTCGCCACCAGCCTGCGCGACCACCAGAGCGCTCTGACCGTGGCCCAGCCGGACGGCAGCGGCAAGCTGCTCCCCTTCTTCCTGACCGTGATGGACCGGCCGGACGACCCGGCCGGCCGCGCCCGCTCGGGCAACGAGTGGGTGGTGGCCGCCCGCCTGGCGGACGCCCGCTTCTTCTACGGCGAGGATCGCAAGCTGCAACTGGCCGAGCAGGCCGCGAAGCTCCAGCG
>DASWRX010000181.1:0-13990 GCA_036402955.1 Thermoanaerobaculia bacterium | reverse complement strand
GATGCGCGCCGCCTTTCTCGGCGCGGCGAGCGCGTGGTATCTGGCGAACCTCGACGCGGCGCAGACGCCGGCGCTCTGGGAGGTGGTGCGCCGCGGCAGCCTGGAGCGCACGGCCGAGGCGCTGGCCCGCGGCGACCGTCTACGGGGGATGGGGGAGGCGGCGGAAGCGGAGAACCTATTGCGTTTCCATCTCGCCCAGGAGGCCGCGGTGGTGGCTTCGATCGGCCGCTTCGCCGAGCCGCCTCCGGCGGTGCGGCAGGGGGCAGCGGCGTTCCTGGCGGAGCTGAAAGGTCTGGCAGGTCTGAACGTAGGGGCGGGGCTTGCCCCCGCCCGGGCGGGGACGAGCCCCGCCCCTACGAAAACGGCGGCAAGAGATCTGATCTATCGCCGCGCGGCCGACCCCAAGGGGGCGATGGGGGGCTTTGGTTATGATTATTTCCAGGACCACATCGCGAAGCAGGGGATCGCGGCGCCCGCGCTGCTCCAGCGGACCGGTCTCTGGGGCGCGGGCGGCGACTATGCTTACGAGGCCCTGAACCTGGTGGACGGCCGGCGCACGGTGGGCGAGATCCGCGACGCGCTGGCCGCCATCTACGGCCCGCTGCCCCTGGCGGAGGTGGCGGAGTATCTCGGAGACCTCGCGAAGATCGGCGTCCTGCAAGGGAAAGAGAGCCCGCATGCTCCGTGACAAGCTGATCGGTCATCACGAGTCCAGGCGCGCCTGGAAGCCGCACGAGTTCCGCTGGCGCAGCCGCGAGATCTCGCGGCTGGAGGGCCTGAGCGACGCCGTCTTCGGCTTCGCCATCACTCTGCTGATCGTGGCCCTGGAGGTGCCGCGCACCTCGGAGGAGCTGTTGCAGACGATGCGCGGGTTCGTCGCCTTCGCGCTGACCTTCTCGATCCTCTATCTCTTCTGGTACCGGCAGTTCGTCTTCTTCCGCCGCTACGGGCTGGAGGACGGGGTGACCGTGGCGCTGAACGGCGCGCTGCTCTTCGTCGTCCTGTTCTTCGTCTTTCCGCTCAAGTTCCTGATCGGCGCCTTCGTGGACTGGATCGTGTGGGGCCAGCGGACCGTCCGCCTGCCGGGGGGCGCCGTCGAGAAGATCATCCGGCCGGAGAACTTCGCCCTGATGCTGGGGATCTATGGCATGGGGTTCATGGCGGTCTTCGGGCTGTTCGCGCTGCTCTACACGCACGCCTACCGCAAGCGGCACGAGCTGGAGCTCAACGAGCTGGAGCGGCTGGACACTCTGCAGGCGATCCAGACCTTCGGCTCCGCGGCGGTGGTGAGCCTGTTCACCCCGCTCTACGCCCTGCTCTCGGCGCTGGTCAAGGGGAAACCCTACGAGGAGAAGGCGCTCCTGGCCGCGACCGGGATTCTCCTCCTGTGCGTGGTCTCCATCACGCGCCTGCGCGTCCGGCGGCGCCGGCGGCGGCGGGAGCTGGTGGAGCGGATGGCGGCCCTCGTCGAGGAGAGCGCCGGTCAGAGCTGAGCCGGGCGCGGGCCGGCGAGCCCGGCGTCCAGCCGCGCCTCGGTGAGCGCCGGGCCATACTCCCGCCGCAGCAGGGGATTGGCCTTGAAGGCCGCTTCGAGAGAGGCCACGGCCCGGCGGGCCTCGTCCCGGCGGCGGGCGGCGTCGGTCTCGATCCGCGCCGCCATCGATTCGAACAGTCCCCGCAGCGCCAGATAACGCCCCTCGCCGGCGTTGACGGCGAGCGCCCTGGCCGCGCGGTCCAGCCCCTCGCGGATGAGGGCCGCGCGGTCCCCGGCGCCGGCCGTGGCCTCGGCCCGGTAGCGCGCCACGAGCCCCTGGGTGTAGAGGACGTCCGATTGCTGGGGATTCAGCGTCGCGGCGCGGGCGAGCGCGGCGGCCGCGTCGCGCAGGCCGGGCTCCGGATCCTGCCGCTGCCGCGAGCGCCAGCGGGCGTCGATCAGCCGCACCCGCGCGGTCTCGAGGAAGGTGTCGGCGTCCTCCGGATTGAGACGCCGGGCCGCGTCGAGCGCGGCGGCGGCTTCGCTGAGCGCCGGGGACGGGTCCTGGCCCTGGTCGAGGAACGCCTCGCCCAGGCTCCGCCAGGTGTAGCCGAGGTTGTAGCGCGCCAGCGAGTAGTCCGGCTTCAGCTCGATGGCCCGGCGGTAGCTCTCCGCCGCCTGCTCGAGCGCCTGGCGCGGATCGTCGCCCCGCGTCAGCAGGGACTCGCCGAGGGTCAGGTGGGCGTTGCCCAGGTTGTTGTAGATCGGCGCCGAATGGGGATTGAGCGCCGCCGCGCGCTCCAGCGCCGCGACGCTGCGGCCGATCGAGGCGCTGGGGTCCGCCCCCTGGGCGATCTCGACCTCGGAGACGATCTTCCAGGCGTTGCCCAGGCCGATGAAGGCGGGCAGGGACTTCGGATTGAGCTCGCTCGCCTCCTGATAGCTCGCGACCGCCCGCGCGACGGCCTGGCGGGGATCGGCGCCCCGGCGCTGCTGGTCCTGGGCCAGCACGAGGCAGGCGGTGCCGAGGTTGGCGTGCGAGGAGGGCATTTCGGGCTGGATCTCGACGGCCCGGCGGGCGGCCTCGATCCCCTGCCGGATGTCGGCCGTCGCGTCCTCGCCGTGATTCATCTTCCACTGCGCCAGCAGGCGGTGGGAGATGGCGAGGTGGTCGTGGGCTCCGACGTCGCGGGGATCGAGCGCGATGGCGCGGTCCGCCAGCCGGATTCCGGCCGTCAGATCCGCCGTGGGATCGGTGCCGCGCTTGAGCTTCTGCTCGCCCAGGCGCCAGAACAGGTCGGCCTCCTGGATCAGCGCCGCGGCCAGCCCGGGGTCCACCCGCAGCGCCCGGTCGCAGGCGGCGAGATCCTCCTTCACCCGGCTCTCCGGCACGTCCTCCAGGGCCATCGCCGCCTGCAGCCGGCGGCCGCGGCGGCCGCAATCCTCCGCGTACAGATCGGGATCGCTGGGCCGCGCCGCGAGCAGCCGGGCCTGGATCCCGCCGGCGCGGTCGAAGAGGCGGAGCGCCTCGCCGTAGCGCCCGGCGCGGGTCGCCTCGCTGGCCTGGGCGAGGTCGATCTTGGCCGCGAGCTGGGCCGCCTGCTGCGGCGAGGTCTCCCGGCGGGCGGCGTCCAGGGCGTCGCCGTAGCGGCCTTCGTAGAGGGCCACGAGACCGGCGAGATGGAGCGAGCCGGGAGCGCCGGCGAGCGCCTGCTTGAGGAAGCCCACCGCGGGCCGGCGATAGGCGCGCTCGGCCTCCTCGCGGCGGGTCGGCCCCTCGCCGGCGGGGGAGCGGTCGGCGTCCGACAGCGATCGCTCGTAGGCCTTGCCGTAGGCGAGGCCGAGCGCCTCGGCCACGTCGGAGTCCCGCTCGCCGGCCTTCCAGGCCCGCTCCAGGTGCTCGCGGGCCGCGTCGTCCTGGTGCAGCACCATGTAGCCCTGGCCGAGGGCGAAGCGTCCCGGTCCCTCGGCGATGGGGCCGAGCTTCCGCATCTCGGCGCGGATCGAGTCCATCTCCGCCCGCAGCTCCCGCTTGTAGGGCGTGACGTCGTGGAGCGGCTGGGCGGCCACGTACTCCATGCTGGTGCGGAAGGAGCCGATCCGCTGGCCGAAGCGCTGCGCGAGCTGGGCCCGCTCGCGCGCCCGCCACTCGGCCCGCACGCTGAACGCTCCCAGGAGCAGCAGGGCGAGCACCGCCGCGGCCGAGACGGCGGCGAGCGCCCGGTTCTTGCGCAGCCGCTTGCGCGTGCGGTAGGCCCAGCCGGCGGGGCGGGCGCGGATCGGCTCGCCGTCGAGGAAGCGGTCGAGGTCCTCCGCGAGGTCGCGGGCCGACTCGTAGCGCCGCGCGGGGTCCTTCTCCAGGCACTTGGCGACGATGGTCTCGAGGTCCTCCGGGACCCCCGGCCGCACCTGCCGCAGCGGCTTGGGGTCCTCCTGGACCAGCCGGACCAGGATGCGGGCGAGATTGCCGCCGGCGAACGGCGGCGTGCCCGCCAGCAGCTCGTAGAGCACCACGCCGAGGCTGTAGACGTCGGTCCGCCGGTCGAGCGCGTGCCCCTGCGCCTGCTCGGGGGAGATGTAGGCCGGGGTGCCGCTGATCATGCCGGTGCGGGAGAGGGAGATCTCGTCCTGCGTCAGGGCGAGGCCGAAGTCCACGACGTAGGGGTGGATCTCGCCCGTCTCCTCCCGCGCCAGCAGGATGTTGCCGGGCTTGAGGTCGCGATGGACCAGCCCGGTGCGGTGCGCGGCGTGGATGGCGCGGGCGATGTCGCGCACCAGCCGGACCTCGTCCTCGACGGCGATCTCCTCGCACAACTCGCCGAGGCTCCGGCCGTCGATGTACTGCATGGCGATATACGGCCGTCCCTCGGCCTCGCCCACCTCGTGGATCTGGCAGACGTTGGGATGGGAGACCCGCGCCTGGGCGCGGGCCTCGCGCTGGAACCGCTCGGCATGGGAGGCGTCGTTGCGATGCAGGAACTTGAGCGCCACCCAGCGGCCCAGCGTGGGATCGAACGCCTTGTAGACCGTCCCCATGCCACCCGAGCCCAGCAGCCGCTCGACGCGGTAGCGCGGCCAGTCGGCGAGGAAGCGGAGCTCGGGAGGGAACAGGGAGCGGGGCGCCGCCGCTGGAGACGGGCCGCGGACGGACGCGCCGGACGTCGCGGACACCGCCGCGGGCCACAGCCGGGCGCCGCCGAGATCGGGCGTCAGATCCTCCCGCTGCTCCCGCAGCGTGGCGGCCAGCCGCTCGACCTCCTCCGCGGTGAGCAGGCCCGCCTCGACGAGGGCGCGCACCCAGCGGCCCTGGGCCACGGGCGCGCCGCCGTTCCCGCCGTCGGCCGGCAGGTGATCGGCGACCGCGTCGAGATCCTCCCAGCGGAGGAGACCCTGAGCGATCGCCAGCCGTAGGAGACTGCTCTCCAGAGGAGGGGTCATTGTGTTGTCCGGTTGCCGGCTGAGAAACCAGTTTAACCCGGTTGGGGGTGTTTGGAGCGTTCCCTGCTACGACGGCCGCCCCGTCTCCCACCCCGGCGGCAGGGTGGCGCCGGCGAGGAGGTTGCGCAGGACGAGGGGCTCGACGGGCTTGACGAAGTGGTACTGGATGCCGGCTTCCTGCGAACGGCGGCGGTCCTCGGGCTGGCCGTAGCCCGTCATCGCCACCAGCAGGGCGTGTTCGAGATGGAGCTCGTCGCGCAGGCGGCGGGCCACCTGGTAGCCGTCGAGGCCGGGGAGGCCGATGTCGAGGAGCACCACCTCGGGCTGCTGCTCGCGGGCCGCCTCCAGGGCGGTGCGGCCGTCGTGGACCACGTTGACGTCGTGGTCCCAGAGGCGGAGCAGGGTGGCGAGGCTCTCGGCGGCGTCGATGTTGTCCTCCACCACCAGCACCCGCAGCCCGCGGGAGACGGCGGCGGCGGCCGGCTCGGCGGGCAGCGAGGCCTCGGCGGGGACGTGGGCGGGGAGCCGCACCACGAACTCGCTCCCCTGTCCGAGGCCGGGGCTGGAGGCCTCCACCCGGCCGCCGTGCATCTCGACCAGGCTGCGCACCAGCGTGAGCCCGACGCCGAGACCGCCGCCGGTGCGGGCCAGCGAGCCGTCCGACTGCATGAAGGGCTCGAAGACGCGCTCCATCACGTCGGGAGGCACGCCGATGCCGGTGTCGCGGACCCGCACCACGGCGTCGTCCCCCTCGCGGGCCGCCGTCAGCCAGATGTGGCCTCCCGGCATGGTGTACTTGGCGGCGTTGTTGAGGAGGTTCGAGATCACCTGCTCGAGCCGCGTGGGGTCCGCCTCCAGCCGCACGGGCTCCATGGGGAGCTCCACCGACAGCGTGTGGGCGCGGCTCTCGATCAGCGGCTGCGTCCCCTCGACGGCGCGCTGGACCACGGCGCCCAGGTCCACGATCTCCTTGCGCAGGCGGATGCTGCCCTGGTTGATCCGCGATACGTCCAGCAGGTCGTCCACCAGCCGCGCCAGGTGCTTGACCTGGCGCTCGACCATCTCGCGCGACGGCTGGAAGGTGGGGTCCAGCGTCTCGACCTGGCGCATCAGCTCCACGGCGTTGCGGATGGGGGCGAGCGGGTTGCGCAGCTCGTGGGCGAGCATGGCGAGGAACTGGTCCTTGCGGCGGTCGGCCCCCACCAGCTCCTCGGCGCGCCGCCGCAGCTCCTCCTCCAGCCGCTTCTGATCGGTCACGTCGAGCTGCGTTCCCCAGGCGCGGACGAGGGCGCCGTCCTCCACCACGCCCACCAGGTTGTTGAGGAAGACCTTGGGGCTCCCCTCGGCGTCCACCTCGTGCGACTCGGCGCCGGTGAGGCGGTAGCCCGATTCGATGAAGTTGCGCAGGTATTTGACGTTGTGCGGGTCGGTGGCGGGCAGGAGACTGCCGAGCCGGGAGCCGAGGATCTCCGACTCGTCGGCCAGGCCGTACATCCGCGCCATCACGCGGTTGCACTCGGCGAACACCCCGCGCTGGTAGGCGAGATCGATCTGCTCGTCGACCGGCAGGTCGACCGGGATCGGCGGCTCGATCTCGAAGCGCCAGATCCCTTCCGAGCTCTGCTCGAGGAAGGCGCGGTAGCGCTCGCGGCTCTCCCGCAGGGCCCGCTCGGTGCTCGCGTTCGTGGCGCCCTCGCGCAGCACCAGCACCGCCCCGTCCGGCGCCTCGCCCGCCATCTGGAACGGAGTGGCCGTGAGGTCGAGGCGCGGCTCCTCTCCCGGGTTTCCGGAAGGGTTCGCGAGCCGAACGTGATGGAGCTCCGGCTCCATGCCGCCGGGCCGATCATGGAGCCGATCATGGAGAGGAATGTCGACCGGCTGGCGGGTCTCCGCATCGACCAGGGGGAGGACGTCCCGGAAGGGCCGTCCCTGCGCGGCGCCCGCGCTGGTGCCGGCCAGCCGCTGGGCCGCCGGATTCATGTACGTCACCCGGCCCTGGGCGTCCAGGGTGATGACGGCGTCGCTGAGGGTGTCCAGGGCCACACGTGGAAGATCACGCTGTTCGGAATTGCCGTGGCTGGAAGGATCTGACATCGACATGACCTCTCAGAGAAAGAATAACTCTTCCTTTTCTATGAGGAGAGTTATCTTTCAGTATAAGGTCCGGAAAGCAGCACGTCCCGTGCCAGTAGGCGGCGGCGGCCCGCCCTACCGCCAGGGCCGCGTATCGAGCCCGGCCGGCGCCTTCATCACCCGGAGATAGGGGAGGAGCCCGATCCGCTCGTCCCAGTAGGGCGTGCGGCGGTACCACCACTGGGACCGGGCCTGGGGATCGGCGGCGAACGTCTCGTCCTTGAGGGCCGCCTGCCAGTCGGCGGCGATCTTCGGGTCCTTGAGCAGCCCGGCCGCGAGCCCTTCGAGCACCCTTGGATCGGCGTACTCCTTGCCCTCGAAGAGCGAGGAGAGGAGGCCCCAGGAGAGCAGCGAGTCCGGCGCCTCCGGCTCCAGGAGCTGCACCGCCACCTCGAAGTCCGGCTGGTCCGCCGGCACCCACAGGGACCCGGCCGGGACCCGCCGCCGCGCCGCGGCGCGCTCCACCCTGGCGGTCACCCGCGTCAGCCCCTGGTAGGAGGCGGCGGCGGGCTTGGGATCGGAGACCCGCATCGTCTCGGCCTCGATCTCCGCCGGCTTGACCAGCTTCTCGACCCGCAGACCGTGGCCGCGCAGCCGCTCCTCGATCTGCGGCCAGCCCGGGAGCACCAGGTAGCCGCGCGGCCGGGGGAGCGACTTCACCACCTTCGGCCGGTGGATCCAGGGGACCTCGATCTCCCTCACCTCGCCGCGATGGAAGAGGAGGAGCGGCTTGCCGCTGACCACCGACGTCTTCATCTCGCCGGCGTAGACGGGGAGCCTGGCGCGGTCCGGCCGATCGTTCTCATCGCTCGACTCGATGTCCACCGCCACGTCCGAGGGCGGCGCGTCCGCTCTTCCCTTCGCCACCTCCGCCGCTTCGGCGTCGGCCACGGCGCGGGTCAGCGCGACCGGCTCGCGGGCCACCTCGTCGAGCAGCGCCCACAGGAAATCGCGGTTCGCCATCACCCGCTGCTCGTAAGGCTTGTAGGAATGGTTCTCGACCAGGATCGACGGCCGGTTGCGCAGCGGGAAGTAGCCGGTGGAGTAGCGCGGCTGTCCCACCCAGGAGTTGAAGCCCCTGGCGGGATCGTTGCGATCGATCAGGTCCACGTAGGGACCGATCTTGTGCCCGGCCCTGGCGGTCGCCGCCAGCACCGCCGGCATGTGGGCGCGCAGCCAGGCGTCCACCGGCGCCGGGGCCTGCGGCGCCTCGGCCCACGACCAGGTCAGCACCCAGTCCATGTCGATGCCGTCGGTGACGTGGTCGTCCACGTGGAGGTGGGGGCGCCAGGAATTCACCAGGGCGATCAGCGAGCGCGCCTCCGGCGACGAGATCTTCAGGTAGTCCCGGTTGAGATCGAGCCCGTCGGTGGTGGTGCGGAAGCCCATCCCCTGCCGCGGGCCGTCCTGGTTGGGACGGTTGAACGGCGAGATCCGCTCGTGGCCGTCGACGTTGTAGATCGGCAGCACCACCAGGGTGAGGGCGTCCAGGACCTCGCGGTGCTCCCCCAGCGCCAGCTCCCGCAGCAGCATCAGCGAGGCGTCCTTGCCGTCGATCTCCCCGGCGTGGATGCCGTTCTGGATCAGCACGACCGGCTTGCCCAGCCGTAGTGCCTTGGGCCCCGTGAACGCCTTCTCGCGCGAGATCACCACGAACGGCAGCGCCCGCCCCTCGCCCGAGGAGCCGTAGAAGCCGAGGTACATCTCGGGAAAATGAGCCTGCAGCTTGCGCAGGAAGTCCAAGGTCTCGTCGTAGGTGGAGGTCGCCGCGAAGCCCGAGGCCTCGGCGCGGGTGCGCAGCGCCTCGAGAGCCTCGCGGTCCTCGTGGGACAGCGCCGCCCGCGGGCCCTTCTCGGCCTCGACCTCCTCGTCCGGATCCCGCGGCGGGTGCGGCGGCTGCGCCGCGGCGCCCCGCGTGAAGAGCGCCCAGGGGAGCAGGCAGGCCAGCAGGATCAGCAGGTTGCGGACGCGTCGAGCCATCGGAAGACCCTCCGGAATGGGCGACACTCTAGCAGACCCCGGTGCCCGGCGAGATCTTTGCAGAGCCCTTGGTCATCCCCATCTCTATTGATGATAGTGGTACTACTGGCATGAGCTATGCACTACGTCTCTTCCCGTTGGGAAGGCCCGATGCTCTTCCCGGAACCCCTGAAGACTTGCGGCACACATTCACGGAGATGAGAGGAGACATCATGAACCACAATCTCGGCGGGACAGCGCTCCGGTGCACCCTCCTGGCCTCGATCGCGGCCTTCGCGGGTCTTCCGGCGCGGGCGGCGACTCCCGCGGCGGGCGCGGTTTCCCAGGCCACTCCCCAGACGAGCTGGACCGGCGGTCCGCTCACCCCGACGGCGGCCAACACCTGCAGCGGCCCCAACAATCCACAGTGTGATAATTACAAACTGACCATCGTCCCACCATCCTACGCTTTCAAGGTCGACATCACCCTGACCGTGCAGCCCACGGACGACTACGATCTCGAGGTCTACGGTCCGGACGGCAGCCTCGTCGCCAACTCCGGCAACAGCGCGGGCCAGGCGGAGAAGGTGACCCTCGCCAACCCGGCGTCCGGAACCTACACGGTGAGCGCCTCGCCGTTCGCTCCGGTGCAGGGCTACAGCGCCGCCGCGAAGATCTCCCAGCTCCCGCCGCCGCCGGCCGGCTCCACCGAGACGCCGCCGCGGTACACCAACTACATACCGCCGAACGGCATGGGCGCCAGCGCCGGCGAGCCCACCCTCGGCGTCGACCGCGACACCGGCAAGGTGATGTACATCGCGGGCACCGAGACGCTCCGCGTGACGTTCGACGACTGCTCCTCGCCGGCCGGCGCGAAGTGGGAGAACGTCTCCGCGCCGCAGACCTCGGTGACCACCTTCGACCCGATCCTGTACACCGATCCGAAGCTCGGGCGGACCTACGTCTCGCAGCTCCTGCCCACCAAGATGAGCCTGATGGCCTACACGGACGACGACGGCGCCTCCTGGCTACCCAGCCAGGGCTCCGGCATCAACTCCGGCGTCGATCACCAGACGCTCGGCGCCGGCCCCTTCGCTCCGGGCGTGCTGAAGACGGCGGCCTCCTATCCCCGGATCGTCTACTACTGCTCCCAGGACATCGCCACCGCCCAGTGCGCCACCAGCCTCGACGGCGGCCGCACCTTCGGCGTCGCGGTGCCGATCTACAACATCACCGAGTGCTCCGGCATCCACGGCCACGTCAAGGTCGCGCCGGACGGCACGGCCTACGTTCCCAACCGGAGCTGCGGCAACAGTCAGGGCGTGGCGGTCACCAAGGACAACGGCCTGACCTGGACGGTGAAGACCATCCCCGGCAGCACGTCGTCCGGCTGGGACCCCTCGATCGGCATCGCGGCCGACGGCACGGTCTACTTCGGCTACATGAACGGCGACGGCCATCCCTTCGTCGCCGTCTCCCATGACGAGGGGGACACCTGGACCAACATCCAGGACGTGGGCACGGCCTTCGGCCTCCAGAACATCGCCTTCCCGGCCGTGACGGCCGGGGATCCCGACCGCGCCGCCTTCGCCTTCCTCGGCACCTCGGCGGCCGGCAACGCCGGCGGCGACGATCCCACCTTCCCGGCCGTCTGGCACCTCTACATTTCCCACACCTACGACGGCGGGGCGACCTGGGTGACGGTCGACGCGACGCCCAACGATCCGGTGCAGAAGGGCACCATCTGCTCCGCCGGCACCACCTGCGGCGGCACCCGCAACCTGCTGGACTTCATCGACGCCACGGTCGACGCTCAAGGCAGAGTGCTCGTCGGCTACGCCGACGGCTGCGTGGGCGGCTGCGTCAACGGCGGCCCGAACAGCGGCACGGCGCTGGCGACCATCGCCCGCGAGACCGCCGGCAAGGGGCTCTACGCCAGCTTCGACCAGCCGGTCAGCTTCCCGGCGGCCCCCGCCGTCAAGGCCACCGCGGCCAACGGCGTCGTCCACGTCACCTGGTCGGCGCCGGACGATCACGGCACGCCGATCCTCGGCTACCACGTCTCCCGCCGGCCCGCCGGCGGCGTCGCCGAGCAGATCGCGGGCGTTGACGGCAGCACCTATTTCTACGACGACGCGCCGCCCGCCGGCACCTTCGGCTACAGCGTCAAGGCGGTGAACGCGATGGGCGAGGGCCCGGCCTGCCGCGAGGCGGTCCCGGTCGTGGCGCCGCCGCCCGCGCAGACCTGCACCGCTCCGGGCGCCAAGATCCTGGACGATCCCACCGGCGACTCGCAGGTGGCCGCCCTCGACATCCAGTCCCTGTCGATCGCCGAGCCGCCGAGCGCCGACGGCTCGCACAAGATCGTCTTCACCCTCAAGGTGGCGAATCTCGCCAGCTTCACCCCCGGCAACGCCTGGATGATCCTGTGGAACCGGCCGGTGCCCGACGCCACCTACGACCGCAACTACGTGGTGATGCGGGCGACCGGTCTCGGCACCGTCGCCTTCAAATACGGCAAGCTCTCGCCGCCCAACGTCAACCAGGCGACCGACCTCGGCGACGCGGTGGGCAGCTTCTCGGCCAACGGCACCATCACCTTCACGATCACCACCGCCCAGGCGGACAACGTCGCCACCGGCCAGGATCTCTCGGCGATCGAGGTCCGCACCTTCGCCGTCAACGTCAGCGGCCAGCCGTCGCTGCAGACGTCGTCGATCGATCACACCAGCACGGCCACCTACACGCTGGCCGGCAGCGCCCAGTGCCACTGAAGCCAGTGCCACTGAAGAAAGGAAGAGAGAGGGAGACGAAACCATGAGAACCCGTGATCATCGCAGGACCCAGGGCCTCGCCGCGGCCATGGCCATGACCCTCCTGGCGCTCGCCGCCCTGGCCGGCCCGGCCTGGGCCGTCGATCCCACGCCGACCTACGCCGTCTACGCGCCGCCCACCGGCCTCGGGGCCACCGCCGGCGAGCCCTCGCTCGGCGTCGACAACCGGACGGGATCGGTGATGTACGTCGCCAGCCTGCAGACGCTCAAGGTGGACTTCAACGACGCCGCCACGCCCGCCACGGCGAGCTGGCACGACGCGAGCACCCTGCAGACGTCGATGATCACCTTCGACCCGATCCTCTACACCGATTCCAAGCTCGGCCGCACTTTCGTCTCGCAGCTCCTGCCGACGACGGTCAGCCTGATGGCCTACTCCGACGACGACGGCGCCACCTGGACCCCGAGCCAGGGCGCCGGCATCGCCTCCGGCGTGGATCACCAGACGGTCGGCGGCGGGCCGTTCCACAGCGGTCTGCTGGGCTCCCTGCCCCAGCTCTATCCGCACGCCATCTACTACTGCTCGCAGGACATCGCGCTGGCCTCCTGCGCCGTCAGCCTCAACGGCGGCGCCACCTTCGGCCCCGCGGTGCCGATCTACAACATCACCCAGTGCTCCGGCCTCCACGGCCACCTCAAGGTCGGGCCGGACGGCACGGCCTACGTGCCCAACAAGAACTGCAACGGCCGGGCGGGCGTCGCGGTCTCGGCCGACAACGGCCTGACCTGGACCGTCCGCACCGTGCCGGGCAGCTCCGCCGGCGCCTCGGATCCCTCCGTCGGCATCGGCGCGGACGGCACGGTCTATCTCGGCTGGTCCAACGGCGACGGTCACGCCTACGTGGCCGCCTCGCGGACCCAAGGCGCGACCTGGTTCAACATCCAGGACGTCGGCGCCCCGCTCGGCATCCAGAACATCGCCTTCCCGGCCGTGGTCGCGGGCGACGGCGACCGCGCGGCGTTCGCCTTCCTGGGCACCACGGCGGGGGGGAACGCCACCGGCGACGACCCCAGTTTCCCAGCCGTCTGGCATCTCTACGTGGCCCACACCAGCAGCAGCGGCGCGAGCTGGGTGGTCGCCGACGTCACGCCGGCCGATCCCGTCCAGCGCGGCACCATCTGCACCGCCGGCACCACCTGCGGCACCACCCGCAACCTGCTCGACTTCATGGACATCGCGGTGGACGGCGAGGGCCGGGTCCTCGTCGGCTACGCGGACGGCTGCGTGGGCGCCTGCGTCAGCGGCGGAGCCAACAGCCTCGCCGCCGAGGCGCGGATCGCCCGCCAGACGGGAGGCAAGCGGCTCTACGCCGCTTTCGATTAGACCGGGTCTTTTGTTCTCCCCGCACGGCGCGCCGGCCTCGAGCCGGCGCGCTTTTTTATTGGCCGGGAGACGTGCCGCAAATCGTAGAAATCGTATAAGATGTGTCGATTCCTGGAGACATCGAGTTCCTCTGGAGCGAGACGAGGGTGGACCTTCCACAGTCTTCCGAGCCGACGATGATCGGCCAGACCATCTCCAAGTACCGGGTGATCGAGAAGATCGGCCAGGGCGGGATGGGGGTCGTCTACAAGGCCGAGGACCTGCGGCTGCGCCGGCACGTGGCGCTCAAGCTCATCGCCCCCGAGCTGACGCGCGATCCCCAGGCGCGCTCGCGCTTCCTGCAGGAGGCGCAGACGATCTCCAGCTTCGAGCACCCCAACATCTGCGTGGTCCACGAGGTGGACGAGACCCCGGACGGCCGGATGTTCATGGCGATGACCTACTACGCCGGCGAGACGCTGCGGGAGAAGATCGCCCGCGGCCCGCTGCCGCTCGGCCAGGCTCTCGACATCGCCGCGCAGGTGGCGCAGGGGCTGGCGCGGGCGCACGAGCAGGGGATCGTCCACCGCGACGTCAAGCCCGCCAACATCCTGGTGCCCGACCGCGGGCCGGTGAAGATCCTCGACTTCGGCATCGCCAAGCTGCTCGGCGCCCAGGGGCTGACCCAGGAGGGGCGGACGCTGGGGACGGCCTCCTACATGTCGCCCGAGCAGGTGCTGGGCGACGCCGTGGACCACCGCACCGACCTCTGGTCGCTGGGCGTGGTGCTCTTCGAGATGCTCGCCGGCGCCCCGCCGTTCCCCGCCGAGCACCCCCAGGCCACGATCT
>DASWRX010000180.1:0-19379 GCA_036402955.1 Thermoanaerobaculia bacterium | reverse complement strand
GGACGGTTCCTCGGCGTCGACCGGGTGCTGCGGGAAGACCTCGGTCTCCTCGCGGCGGCCTGGGTGCGCGCCGAGCCGGCCCGCCGCGAGGAGGCGCTCGACCGTCTCCAGGCCCACGGCGCCCGCATCTCCACCGAGCCCTCGCTGCGTTTCGTCCTCACCTGGGAGACCGACGCCAACGACGTCGACCTCCACGTCTACGACCGCCGGGGCGGCCACGCCTACTACCAGGACAAGACCCTGCCGTCCGGCGGCGAGCTGTTCGCCGACGTCACCACCGGTTACGGCCCCGAGTGCTTCGCCGTGAGCTCGCCGGCCACCCGGGACGCCGCGCCCTACCGCCTGGCGGTGGACTACTACAGCCGCGGTCCGATGGGCTACGGCATGGGCACCGTGCAGGTCGTCCGCCACGACGGCGCCGGCCGGCTGACCGTCGAGCCGCGCCCCTTCGTGGTGATGACCGACAGCGCCATGGTGGATCTCGGGCGGGTCGGAGAGAGAAAGGGGGGCGGCAAGGCCGGCAAGTAGAGCCCGGGTAGGCTCCTCAGCTCCTTCGCCTGGGCCGCCAACTGGCGATCGAGCAGGTAGCAGTAAAAGTTCAGCAGAGAGAGGGCCGCGTTGGCCGCCCATGCTTCGAAATCAGCGGCTCATCGGTCCTCACGATTCTGCTCGTCCGCCGGGGCGTAGCCGCCGGTCCGCCCCTGGGGCGAGAGCACGATCTGCCAGAGCTGGTTGTAGCGGGAGCGGAATCCGCCCGCGCAGGTCAGCAGGTAGTACGTCCAGAGCCGCCGGAACCGCTCCCCGTACCGGGGGGCGATCTCGTGCCAGCGCGCCGAGAACCTCTCGAACCAGGCCATCACCGTCGGGTCGTAGTCGGCGCCGAAATTCTGCCAGTCCTCCACCACCAAGCGCCCTTCCGCGGCGGCGGCGATCTGGCGCATCGAGGGGATGTGCGAGTTCGGGAAGATGTATTTCCCGAGCCACGGATCTCCCTTGGCGTCGGTCGTCGCGCTGCCGATCGTATGCAGGAGGAAGAGCCCGTCCGGCTTCAGCGACCGCCGCGCGACGTCCAGGAAGGTCCGGTAGTTCCGGAACCCCACGTGCTCGAACATGCCGACCGACGTGACGGCGTCGAAGCGCTCGTCGAGATCGCGGTAGTCCTGGAGCCGGATCTCGATCGGCAACCCGGCGGCGCGGCGGCGCGCGAGCTCGGCCTGCTGCTGCGAGACCGTGATGCCGACGACGCTCACGCCATAGCGCTCCGCGGCGAAGATCGCGAGCCCGCCCCAGCCGCAGCCGATGTCGAGAACGCGCATGCCGGGCCGCAGGTGCACCTTGCGGCAGACGAGGTCGAGCTTCGCCTCCTGCGCCTCTTCGAGCGAGCCCGCCCCTTGATGCCAGAGCGCGCAACTGTAGATCATGCGCCGGTCGAGCATCCGCTCGTAGAGATCATTGCCGATATCGTAATGTCGCTCTCCGACCTCGAACGCCTTGGAGCGGCGGCCCGGGTTCGCCAGCGCGGTCTGGAGAAGGCCGGTCAGGAAAGCGGAGTGGGGAATCCGCTGGTGAAGGCCGGCGCGCAGCGCCCGGCAGAAGAGCTCATCCAGGCGCTCGCAGTCCCACCAGCCCGCGACGTACGCCTCGCCGAGCCCGAGCGATCCCCGCCGCAGCACGCTCGCGAAGAACCGCTCGTCCCGGACGCGGAGATCCCAGGGGTTCGCTCCGTCGAGCGCGATCCCCGAGCCGGCGAGAAGGGATTCGAATCGCTTGTAGAGTGGAGAAGCCGGGGCGGCGCCATCTGGTGCGGACCAGGTCGCCCGATCCTGATCGGCCACCGCTTGTCGGGACATGACAACCCCCTCTCAGACAGGAGCAGGAATCATCGACCGTCAGCCGCCGTTGTCTTAAGCGAACTTTGAACTCCAGCGCTCGCTAACATTTTCGCTCTTGGCCTGCCAGCCTGTCAACGCGGATTCTGGGGTAGTCTCTGCGCGACCCGCTTGACCACGAACGCGGTCGCCATTGACGTCACGCATGGAAGCGAAGGGAACAGGCAAATGGGCAAGGGGCGACTGGAAGCCTTCAGCGATGGCGTGCTCGCCATCATCATCACCATCATGGTGCTGGAGCTCAAGGTGCCGCACGAGCCGGAGCTGGCCGCGCTCGGCCCGCTGGTCCCCGTGCTCCTGAGCTACGTGCTCAGCTTCGCCTTCGTCGGCATCTACTGGAACAACCACCACCACCTGATGCACGCCGTCCAGAAGGTCAACGGCAACGTTCTCTGGGCCAATCTCTATCTTCTCTTCTGGCTGTCGGTGATCCCGTTCGTCACGAGCTGGATGGGGGAAAATCATTTCGCCGCCACGCCGGTGGCCCTGTACGGCGTGGTCATGCTGATGAACGCCATCGCCTTCACCATCCTGACCCGGGTCCTGATCGCGCATCATGGCAAGGATTCCACCCTGGCGATCGCCATCGGCACGGACCACAAGGGCAAGACCTCCCTGGCCCTCTACGCCGCCGCGATCCCCCTGGCGTTCGTCGAGCCGCGGCTCGCTCTCGCGATCTATGTGCTCGTCGCGATCATCTGGTTCGCCCCCGACCGGCGGATCGAACGGACGCTGACGGAATGACCCTGGGTGAGCTGGCGCGTTCGTTTCACAGTCTGTGCGATACTGCCTGCACGATCTCGACGAGGAAACCCGGATCACCAACGGCAAGGAGGAGACGATGATTCGCAAGGCATGCTTTCTGATCGGAACGCTCGTGCTCGTGGGATTCGCGATGCCCGCCGCCGCGTACCCGCCAGGCACCTGCATCGTGCAGTGCAACGACCTCACGATGACCAGCACCATCGAGGGGACCGCGTCGGGCTGCTACAACTTCGGCGTCCGGTTCTGCACCGACCATGGCGGATTGAGGGCGCTGGAGTACCAGTCCTGAGCCCTGAGGAGATCCGGGGCGAGCCCGCGAGGGCCCGCCCCGGGTGTGCGGCTCAACAGGTCCGACAGGTATCCGTCAGGTCGCAGCTCGTGCAGTTGGAGTCCACGTTGCAGCGCGTCGGGTTCGCCGTGCAGCCGACCGAAACGCCTCCGATCGCGGCCCCGAGGCTCTCATGGGTCAGGTTCCGCAGCGTTTCCCGATGCAGATGAAGCTTCTGGATACTCTTTTTCATCACCAGACCTCCTGGTCTCGCGTGCCATCCGGCGGACATCGCCGGATGACCTGCCGTCTCTTCCGAGCGGCAGGTACCTCAATAATCCACATCTGACATACGTAAAACTTAGGACAAACGTTTCACCGGGGATGGGCAAGGCACATTTTTGTGCATCAGGGGCTGTCCATCCTGCGAGGGGCTGCTTAGAGTAGAGTCAGCTTCCGGGAGGCTCCCCATGAGACGTGCGCTTCGCTTCACCGTCCCCATCCTCGCCCTGCTCGCCGCTTTCGCCGGCCGTCCCCCCGCCACGCGGGCGGCGGACGAGCCGCCGTCGTTCGGCGAGTCGATCGACGTCCGCGTCGTCAACCTCGAGGCGGTGGTGACCGATCGCTCCGGCAACCGCGTCACCGGTCTCAAGCCGCAGGACTTCCGCCTGCGCGTCGACGGCCGGGAGGTGCCGATCGAGTACTTCAACGAGGTGCGCGACGGCAACGCCCTGCCGCCGCCGGCCGCCGGCACCGGCCCGGCGACCCCTGAGAGCGCGCAGCCCGAGGCCGCCGTGCAGGGATTGACCGACGGACCGGTGGGGACCTACTACCTGGTCTTCATCGACGATTACTTCGCCATCGCCGCCAACCGCAACCTGGTGCTCAAGTCCCTCCAGAAGGACCTCGGCCGCCTGGGCCCGGACGACCGCATGGCGATCGTCGCCTATGACGGCGGGCGGCTCGCGATGCTCTCCAACTGGTCGGGATCGCAGGCCGGGCTGGCGCGGGCGCTCGACCAGGCGATGGCGCGCAAGACCCACGGCTTCGAGCGGCGGGCCGAGGGCAACAGCCACGCCAACGACCAGGCGTTCAGCGACCAGACGGTCGGCGGCAATACTCCCCTGGTGAGCCCCCTGGCCGCCGGCGACACCGCGATCCTCTACGAGCAGTTGCTGGCCCGCCAGGTCCAGGGGGACGTCCAGGCGGCGGTGAGCACGATGCGCGCCTTCGCGGCGCCGCACGGGCGCAAGGTGATGCTGCTGCTCTCCGGCGGCTGGCCGTTCTCGATTCAAAACTACGTCACCGGCGGCGGCGTGATGCCCACCAGGCAGGTGCCCACCGGCGAGGAGATCTACCGCCCCCTCACCAACACCGCCAACCTCCTCGGCTACACCCTCTACCCGGTCGACGTCCCCGGAATCCAGGGCGGGGATGGGGGCTCGGCCCCGATCCCACCCGCCAGCGGCGCCCCCGCCCTGGCCCGCGGCGGCAGCGTCACCGCGGCCGACAGCGGCGGCGGCGGCTCGTCCTTCAGCTTCGGCCACGTCGGCGACCAGGAGATCAAGGGCTCGCTCACCTACCTCGCCGGCGAGACCGGCGGCAAGGCGCTCCTCAACAGCAACCGCACCATCGCCCTCGCCACCGCCCGCGACGACACCCGCTCCTTCTACTGGCTCGGCTTCTCCCCCACCTGGCAGCGCAACGACAAGGGGCACCAGATCGAGCTCGAAGCGCGGCGGAGCGACCTCCGGGTGCGCTCGCGCACCGGCTTCCTCGACCTCTCGCGCAAGGCCGCGGTGTCGATGGAAGTGGAGAGCGCGCTGCTCTTCGGCAACCCGCCGGGCGTCCTGCCGATGCCGATGACCCTCGGCACGATCGTCCGCAAGCACGGCGAGGTGGAGATCCCGATCACCCTCGGCCTGCCGGTGAACGTGATGACGGTGGTGCCGGTCAACGGCAAGTACGCCGCCAAGCTCGAGCTGCGCTTCGCCGCCTCGGACGCCGACGGCAACAGCTCCGAGATCCCCGTCCTGCCCGTCGACCTCTCCTCCGACCACCCGCCGACCCCGGGCAAGCTCGTGCGCTACGCGACCAAGATCACCCTGCGCGGCAAGGCCAACCACCTCGTGGTGGCCGTCTACGATCCGCTGAGCGGCAAGATCGCCACCGCCGAGGCGGACGTGAAGGGGCCGTAGAACGGAACGTCCGCAGCCCGCAATACCGACCTATCGTTGTAGGTGATTTTAGCCGGACTTCCGAAAGGTTTTCGTCTCGCCCGCAAGGGCGAGATTTGAATGGCCTGGCACTTCAGCGTCAAGTGGGGCGGCTGTGCTGAACGGCACTAACCCGGAATCGCGACGGCTCGCCGGCGCAGGAAGATCAGGGCCGTCAGGAGCAGGAGGACCGTCAGCACGATCATCGACCCCCCGGAGAGCGTGGGGATCGACGCGGCGAACACCGGACCACCCGCGTTGCCGCACACGGCGACGTGGCTGTTGTCCAGCGTCACGGCGCCGTTGCGCGCCAGGACTCGTCCCGACACGCTGGCGCCGGTGTTCAGGGTGACGCTGGTGAGCGCCACGATGGTCCCCAGCAGCGCGGTGCCGGTTCCCAGGGTCGCGGAGCTGCCGACCTGCCAGAACACGCCACAGTTGGAGCCGCCATTGATCAGGAGCACGGACGCGGCGCTCGCGGTGGTGAGCGTGCTGCCGATCTTGAAGACGAAGACCGCGTTGGGGTTGCCTTGCGCGTCGAGGGTGAGCGTGCCCGTCAACTGGGCCGAGGTGGAGAAGCAGTAGACGCCAGGCGTCAGCGTCTTCCCGCCCAGATCCTGGCCCGTCAGGTCGGTGCCGCACGCCGTGTTGGCCAGGTTGTCGTAGGTGGTCACCAACTCGCTCTGGGCCTCAGCCGCGACCGCGTCGGCGGCGTGGATCGTCCCGCCGGTCACGATCCCGGGGGGAAAGCCGGTGACCGCGCTGCCCGGCGAGACGCCGAGGTTGCCGATGACCGTGGTGGGCGTGCTGGTATTGGTCACCGTCGAGCCGCCCAGCACCGCGAAGGAGCTGAGCTGTGCCCATGCCGCGGAGGAGCCACAGAGCAGCACTGCCAATGCCAATCCGAGCGCCAGCGGACCCGAACACGTGCGCCTCATTCCGGACTCCTTTCAAAGGATTATTCGTGAGGGAGATTTATTATAAAGAAGAGCGGCTCCGAAGTCAAGGATTTTAGTGCGCGGACGCGACTTCTTCGGTGGTGGCATGTCGAGGCGCCTCTGCCGCCTGCACGCTAGGATTCGCGAGGACCATTTCACCGGGTTGGATGTCTTATGTGACGAAAACGTTCATTGGCTCGCTGCTGCTCTGCCTGACCGCCGTCCTCTGCGCCGCGGAACCGCCCAAAGATCAATCTTCGGGTCCGGGTGTCGCCACGCCGGCGGCATGGCGGAGGACTTCCCCCACGTCACCGCCACCGTGCAGTCCCTGATCACCGCGGGGGCCATGCGGCCGTTCATCGTGGTGGGCATCGAGAACCCCGAGCGCCGGCGCGACATGACGGGTCCCACCGAGGTGGCGGAGGATCGCAAGATCGCGCCGCGCGTCGGCGGCTCGGCGGCGTTCCGGACGTTCATCCGCGACGAGCTGATGCCGATGGACATCGTGCTGGGCACCTCGACGGCGGAGACGCTTTCCACCCGGCTTCCGTATAGACTCACAACTCTCGAAGGAGACTTCGGATGCGCAACCTCCTGCTCGCTCTGACCCTGACTCTGCTCGCTCCGGCCTCCCTTCTCGCCGCCGAGGGGGACTGGCGCGTCCTCGGGCCGGACGGCGGGCCGGTGAGCGATCTGACGTTTCAGCCGGGAAGCTCCCAGATCCTCTACGCCGCCGTGCAGGGCGGCATCTACAAGAGCCGCGACGCCGGCGCCACCTGGGTCTGGGCGGGCAAGGGCCTCTACGCCCCCGCCCAGACCCTCAGCGTGGTCGTCGATCCGGTCCATCCCGAGACGGTCTACACCACCCAGGGCGACAGGGTCTACAAGAGCGTGGACGGCGGTCTGTCCTGGAAATCCTCGGGCCTCGTCGGAACCTACCAGGTCGCCGTCCATCCCCGGAGCTCGGGGACGGTCTTCGCCGCCACGATCCAGGGGATCTTCCGCACCGCCGACGGTGGCGTCACCTGGAGCCGCGTCGGCCAGGGGCTGCCGCAGTCCTACAGCGCGACGCTGATCGCCTTCGATCCCTTCGTGGAGCGCCGGCTCTACGCCTGGATCCAGGCGGAGTTCGACGCGCCGGTGGGGACGCTGGTCCGCAGCAACGACGGCGGCGCCACCTGGCAGACGCTCCCCCACGGTCCCCAGGAAAACCAACGGATCTATTCGCTCGCCATCGATCCGCGGGTGCGGGGGACCCTCTACGCGGGGACGAACAAGGCCGTCTACAAGAGCGTCGACGGCGGGCTGAGCTGGAAGCCGACGGGCCTCGATACGGCTGGCTTCGTCGGGGTCCTGAAGGTACACCCCCGGCTCGGCACCCTCTACGCCGGCACCAGCTCCGGCCTCTTCCGCAGCGCGGACGGCGGAGCCTCCTGGAGACGCCTCTTCCGGGGTCTGGAAGGGAACGCCGTCTTCGCGCTCGCCTTCTCGCCGGCCTCCGCGCAGACCGTCTATGCCGGCGTCGACACCGTTCTCGAGCGGGCAGGCGTGTTCAAGAGTGGCGACGGCGGGGTCACCTGGACGTTCAGCGGCCGGGGGATCTCCGCCCTCTACATCCAATCCATCGCGGTGAATCCCCAGAACCCGGACACCCTCTGGGCCATCGGCAGCGCCGTCCCCTTCAAGAGCACCGACCGGGGGAAGACCTGGACGCGGGTGCGGTTCGGCGGCGACGGCCGGGCCACCCGCGTGGCCATCGATCCGCAGGATGGATCGACCGTCTATCTCGTTCTCCCCGATGGCACTCTCCGGCGGTCCCACGACGGCGGGCAGACCTGGGAGTCCGCCGGCACTCCGGGGACCGCGACCTTCGGCAACGGCATTGTGGTGATCGATCCACAAAATCCGTCGACGCTCTATGTCGCCGGCCTGGGATTCGCCAGGAGCGCCGACGGCGGGACCACCTGGACCCGGGCGGCAGGCGATCCCGCGGACCTGGTCTTCTCGTCTCTCGCCCTCGCTCCTGCGGTCCCCTCGACCCTCTACGGGAGCGGCGGCGGTGGCGCCGCCGGCGATCGTACGCTGCGGAGTCTCGACGGCGGAGCCACCTGGACCCGCGCGCAGCAGGGACTCCCGTCCTACCTGCTCGATCTGACCGTCGACCCGCTGACCTCGACCACCGTTTACGCCCACGTCTTCGACGGCACGATCTACCGGACGGCCGATGGCGGCGGCACCTGGTCCGTCTTCAGCCAGACCTTCCGCGACAAGGGGGTTAGTCCGTTGGTGATCTCGCCGTTCGACCCGGGCCTGCTCCTCGCGGGCGTCTGGTTCGAAAACCTTTACGAAACCCGGGACGGCGCCACCTGGGAGCCTTTGGGAAGCAATCCGGACGTGGTCTTCGCGACGCTGGCCTTCGATCCCAAGGACCCCTGCCGTCTCTACGCCGGCACCGGCGGTCGCGGGCTGCTGGCGTTCACCCGGAGGGGGACTACGGAATGCCCTTAGAGGATCGGGATCGATGATCACCGCGCGCGAAGCCCTCGAACGGCTGCGGGAGGGAAATCTCCGCTTCAGGTCGGACGCGAGCGCGTCCGACGCCTCCCTGAGGTCGAACCGGATCGCCGAGCTGGCGAAGAGTCAGGCTCCCATCGCGATCGTCCTCGGCTGCTCGGACTCGCGCGTCCCCGCCGAGATCGTGTTCGACCAGGGCCTGGGAGACCTGTTCGTCATTCGCGTCGCCGGCAACATCGTGGCTCCCTCGCAGGTGGGCAGCGTGGAGTTCGCCGCCGCGCGCTTCGGCACGCCGCTCGTGGTGGTGCTCGGCCACTCGCAGTGCGGCGCCATCCTGGCGACTCTCGAAGAGCTGCAAAGGCCGACGGTGAACCAGTCGCCCAATCTGCGGTCGATCGTCGATCGCGTGCGGCCCTCGGTGGAGGCGCTGCTGGAGACCGATCTCCGTCACGATCTGGGCGCCCTGGTCAAGCAGGCGGTGCGGGCCAACATCCGCGCCTCCGTGGATCACCTGCGGCACGGCTCCCGGATCCTCGAGCAATTGATCCAGGAGGGCCGGCTGCTGATCGTCGGCGCCGAATATGCCCTCGACACCGGCGCCGTTGAGTTCTTCGACGGCGTGCCGGGCGGCTGAGCCGTAAGGCGTGGCGGGAGGGCGGCGTTCGCGCCCTCCCGCGGGACGGCCTCAGTCAGGAATGGGAACGGGGGTCTGCACGTCAGGGCCGGTCGGCGTATCCAGGCTCAGCGGTGTTCGACCTTTCGTTGAGCCGCCGGCGCTCGTCGACTACGCGCTGGCCGAGGCCGCCACGGCCACCGGCTCGTCCACCTCCGTGCCGCCGGTCCCCTGCAGGCCATTGAGGATCGCCTGCGCGTACTGTTGCGGCGTATAAGAGCCCGCCAAGATCTGGCTGGAGTTCCAGATGAAACCGCCGTTGATGCCCGTCCCCTTGAAGTTCGCGAACGTCTTCTGGATGCTCGCCGGTGACTGGTTGGCGGTGAATCCGGGAATGATGTACGCCTGGGGATTCTCGATGCCGGCGTCGGTCGGCAGATTCTTGGCCCAGGTCAGAGGATCGTTGCCGGTGCCGCCGCCATAGCACTGCAGGTTCCACCACTGCGCCGACTGGCCGAGCGGCGGGTTCTGGCTCTGATCCCAGGTGTAGACCTGCTGCAGCGCGCTGTTCCACGCCGCCTGATTGGTGTAAGGGCAGTAGGTCACGATCATGTTGTTGTCGTTGCCGGAGAGGATCTCGGTGAGCTGCGCCGTAGTGGCGGGGTCATAGCAGCCCGTGGCAGAAGTCGTTTTGGCGAAAATCATGCACTGATTCCAAAGGAGTTACGGACGCCAAAAAGCTACCCGGGGCACTTTTGCCACGGGCTGATAGAGGCTCTCGTCGTCGAAATCGTATCCGTTGAAGGGCAGCGCCGCGGCGAGGGCATTGAAATTCTGCCTGAGCTCCCTTTTCCCCTTCGGATCCGACAGGAGCTTCTGCATGTTCTGGAAGGCATTGACGCCCCAAGCGCCGATCGAGAAGAGGACGTTCTTCACCGAGCCCGTCGCAGTCAGCTCCGCAATGAGCTCGGGAAGGTAGTTGTACGTGTTGACGAAGGAGCCGCTCTCGACGATCGGGATGTTGTTATAGAGCAGCGTTCCGTCCGACTCCACGGTCAGCGTCCAGAGGACGATCGTGGTGAAGCCCGACTGCTGCAACGCGGTGAGCTGAGCCTGGTTGGAGGGGAGGTTTCTGCCAAAGAGACCGCTGGTGTAAAGCTCGACGTTCAGGGACATGAGCTCTCCTTTCGGTTAATGAGGCCTTGTTGCGGGCCGGTGCGGCTCCGCAGAGTGGATGTGCCCCGGGCCGCCGTCTTATCTCACCCCGTGCATGGAGTTGCCGTTGCGAGAAGAGGATCCGAAGATTAAATGGTTATTTACACGATTAGATTCCTGCATTCGGGCGCATGAAATCGATCCGGTCTCCGACCCGTGCTACCATCGCTGCGTTCTTCTAAAAAGGGGTTGAGGGTTTGGGATTGCGCGCAAGGAGCCTTCGCGTCCTCTGCCGGACATTGGTCCTCGCCTGCGCCGGGACGGTGGCCGGAGTCTCACCCGTCGACCTGGAAGCCCAGCCGGCGCGGCAAACTCTCCAGGCCGGCGCCGGGCTCGAGGGGCGGCTGGCGGGAGGAGAGGCCCACTCCTACGGCATCGAGGCGAGGGCCGGGAGCCGTCTCCTGATCACCGTCGAGCAGCGGGGGATCGACGTCGAGATCGCCGTGCTGCGCCCGGACGGCGCGACGCTGATCGCGGTGGACGGGATGGTCGAGGGACCGGAGACCGTTCTGCTCCCTCCGGATGCGGCGGGCCCGCTCGCAGTCCGGGTGAGGTCACCGAATCCCGGAGTCGCTCCCGGCGTCTACGTCCTGCGCCTCGAAGCGCTGGCGTCGTCGACTCCTGCCGAGCGCGAGCGCATCGAGGCCGAGCGGCTGACGACCGAGGCGGCGGCGCGCTTCCTTGAAGGAACGGGCGATTCGCTGCGGCTTGGAGCCGCCCGCTACCAGGAGGCCCAGGCTCTCTGGCGCTCCCTGAAGGATCGCCGGCGAGAGGCTTGGTGCGCGCTCGCCGCCGGTGATATGCACACTGCTCTCGGCGAGCCCAAAGAGGCCCTGGAGCCTTACCAGCGGGCTCTCGCCCGGTTCGTCGAGCTGGCGGACGAGCCCGGGCAGGCGACCGCCTGGAGCAACATCGGCGTCGCCCAGACGGCTCTGGGGGACCCGGCGGGGGGCGCCGCGGCGGAACGCCGGGCGTTGACTCTGGAGCACGGGCTCGGGCGCCTCGTTGAGGAAGGCAAGGCCCTCAACTTCCTCGGCCTCGCTCTGCACACGCAGGGCGACTTGCGCGCGGCCCTGGATGTCTACCAGCAGGCGCTCGCGGTGTTCCAGCGCGTGGGCGAGCAGGGATTGTGGAGAGGGAAAGTGCTCCACAATCTCGCCGCGATCCACATGAGCCTGGGCGAGTCGGAGGCGGCGCTGGAAAGCCACCGGGAGATCCTGGCGCTGCAACGCAGGTTGGGAGACCGGCGGGGAGAGGCCCAGACTCTCAACAGTCTGGGCGTCCTCTACAACAACCTCGGCGAGTTCGGCAAGGCGATCGAAGCCTATACGGCGGCGCTCGCGGGCTTTCATCAGGCCGGCGATCGGCTGCGGGAAGCCGCGCTCCTGCACAATCTCGGCGTCGCCTATTACGGGCTCGGCGACTACCGGCGCGGGCTCGCCGAGCTCGAGCCGGCGCTGGCCCTGCGCCGTGAGCTGGGAGACCGGCGGGGCGAGATCGCGACGGACGTCAGTCTCGGGCACGCTGAGCTGATGCTCGGAGAGACCGCCCGGGCTCACGATGCCGGCCTGCGGGCGGCCAGCCTGGCGAGCGCGAGCGCGGACCGCGGCGGCGAGATGCTGGCGCGGCTGCTGCTGGGCCAGATCGGCGTCGTCGCCGGCGAGCCGGCGGCGGCACTGCCGGAACTCGCCAGGGCTCGCGATCTCGCCCGTCAGTTGGAGGACCGGCTCGACGAGGCCACCATTCTGCAGGTCACCGGGCAGGCGGATCTGGCGCTGCGGCAGACGGACAAGGCGGTCGAGGCTCTGGACGCGGCGGTCGACCTCGCCGGCGCCGTCAAGACGCCGGCCCGGATCGTGGGGGCGCTCACCGCGCTGAGCCGCGCGGAGCGGCTGCGGGGCCGGCCGGAGGAGGCCCGTTCGCGGTTGGAAGAGGCTCTCCGCCTGATCGAGACCGTGCGCGCCAGCGAGACGGACCCGGATCTGCGCGCCTCCTTCCTGGCGGCCAAGCACAGCGCCTTCGAGCTGGAGATCGACCTCCTGATGGACCTCGACCGGCGCGAGCCCGGCAAGGAACACGCGGCCGAGGCGCTGGAGGTCAGCGAGCGCGCCCGCGCGCGCTCGCTTCTCGACCTGCTCCAGGAGGCGAGCGCCGACGTCCACGAGGGCGTCGATCCGGCCTTGCGCGATCGCCAGCGCGCTCTGCTCCTGCGGCTGAACGGCAAGACGGAGCGCCAGGCCGGCCTGCTGCGGCGTCCCGCGACGGCGGAGAGCCGGCGAGCCGCGGAGGCGGAGACCCTCTCGGCGCTCGAAGACCTCACGGCCGTCGAAGCCGAGATCCGCCGCCGCAGCCCGCGGTACGCGGCGCTCACCCAGCCCGCGCTCGCCACCAGCGCCGAGATCCAGGGCCTGCTCGACGGCGAGACGATGCTCCTCGAGTACTCGCTCGGCGAGGAGCGGAGCTTCCTCTGGGCGGTGGACCGGCGCTCGGTGACCGGTTTCGAGCTGCCGCCCCGCGCCCGGATCGAGGCGGCCGCCCGCGAGGTCTACGGCCGGCTGAGCGTGCTCGCGCCGGGAGACGACCGCCAGGAAGCGGCCGCTGCCACCCTGAGCCGGATGCTGCTCGGGCCGGTCGCCGATCGGATCGCCGGAAAAAGGTTGATCGTCGCCGCCGACGGCGAGCTGCACTACATCCCTTTCGCCATGCTGCCGGACCCGGGAGCTTCCCGGGAAAAGGTTTCTGTTCCGCTCCTGGTCGGGCACGAGATCGTCAACGTGCCTTCGGCCTCGGCGGTGGCCCTGCAACGGCGGCTGGTGCGCCGGGCGCCCGCGCCGGGCGCGGTAGCGGTGCTGGCCGATCCGGTCTTCGATCCCGCGGATCCCCGGGTGGACGGGGAAGCCGGGAGGAGATCCCCGGCGACCGCCGTCTCCACGGTCCGCGGCCCGTCCGGCGCCGGCCCGTTCCTGCGGCTCCCCTGGACCCGGCGCGAGGCGCAAGCGATCGCCGCGGTCGCCCCGGCCGGAAAGTCCCTGCTGGCTCTCGACTTCCGCGCCAGCCGCGCGACAGCCCTGTCGCCGGAGCTCTCGCGTTACCGGATCGTTCACTTCGCGACGCACGGCATCATCGATTCCCATACCCCCGCTCTCTCCGGGCTGATGCTCTCCCGGGTGGGCGAGCAGGGCAGGCCCCTCGATGGTTTTCTCGGGCTCGGCGATATCTACAACCTCCGTCTCGGCGCTGATCTTGTGGTGCTCTCCGGCTGCGAGACGGCGCTGGGCGAGGAGGTGCGGGGTGAAGGGCTGGTCGGGCTGACGCAAGGGTTTCTCTACGCGGGCGCGAAGCTGGTCGTCGCGAGCCTCTGGCGAGTCGAGGACCAGGCGACGGCGGAGCTGATGTCCCGCTTTTACCGCGGCCTCCTGGTCGCAGGAAAGCCGGCGGCGGCGGCCCTGCGCGAGGCCCAGCTCGCGGTCAGGAACGACAAGCGCTGGCGGTCTTCCTACTACTGGAGTGGCTTCGTGCTGCAGGGAGACTGGGAGCCGGCATCCCGGCGCGATTTGAGTGCCATGAGATAACCGTCGCCCCGGGAGCACCTCCCATCCAAACGCCGGCGCTGCCGCCGGATCTTCCCCGAAAAGGAGAGCGAGATGTCAAATCCCTTCATCAAACCCTACGGGTGGACGATCAACAATTGGACCCCAGTGGGCCCGACGATTCTTTTCGGGATACCGGACAACTGCATGCAGCAATGGGGCCCCATGCTCATCGGGATCGAGCCCCCAACCTCTCCTCCGACAATGGACCTGTACAGTCTCAGATGGCTCAATCAGAATGGCGAGATTTGTTCCGCGTGGAAACTCGAGTTCGACACGGCGGGAGGACTCAGCCTGAATGGAAACGGCGTTACGGTAAACTTTGGGGGCCTGGAGCGCCGCTGCTTTTTGACCCTGACCCTGACGGAT
This sequence comes from Thermoanaerobaculia bacterium, assembly GCA_036402955.1. Lineage (GTDB taxonomy): Bacteria > Acidobacteriota > Thermoanaerobaculia > Multivoradales > UBA5704 > DATARR01. Next base: position 5,002 of record DASWRX010000180.1, on the reverse strand, counting down.
GCCAATACGTTGTCCGGCACGATCAGCATAGATCTCAGTAGTGAACCCCTGGGACCGGAGGTTGGCAGCGGCACCTTCGGAGCCACGGCGAATGCCGGCCCGCCCATTCTCGAGCAGGCCGGCGCCACGCAGGGCTTTACGAAAACCTGATCCGCGGGCGGCGGGCGGCCCGAGCCCCGCCCGCCTCCCACGGCCTGTAGCTCCCGCCCCGGTTCCTGTATCATGCAGCCCTCTTCGAAAGAGGGAGTATGGACGTTTCCGAGGCGATGGCGGAGCTGGTCCGGCGTATCCTCGCCGGAGATCCTGCGGCGGAGGCCGAGCTGGTGCAGCGCTTCAGCCGCGCGGTGTCGTTCCTGCTGCGGCGGCTGGCCCGGGATGAAGCCATGGCCGAGGATCTGTACCAGGAGACCTTCCGGCTGGTGATCGAGAAGGTGCGGGCCGGCGAGCTGCGCGAGGCGGAACGGCTGCCGGGATTCGTGAGCGCCATGGCCCGCAACCTCTTCTTCAGCGCCGCCCGCCGCGGCGGCCGGCGCCAGAAGTGGCACGGGGATGCGGAGGCCGCCGAGACGGCGCCCGATCCGGCCCCCGGGCAGCTCTCGCGGCTCCTGGCCCAGGAGCGGGCCGCCATCGTGCGCCGGGTGCTGGCCGAGCTGAAGAACGACCGCGACCGCGAGATCCTCTCGCGCTATTACATCGCGGACCAGGACAAGGAGGAGATCTGCCGCGACCTCGATCTCTCGGACCTCCATTTCAACCGCGTGCTGTTCCGCGCCCGGCAGCGGTACCGCGAGCTGTTTGAAAGATGGCAGGGAGCGGCGGCGGCCCCTCAGCCGCAATTCGCCGGGCGGCGGGAGAACGGATGACCCCCATGGATCATGCCTATGCCGAGGATCACGGCCTCATCGACGCCTATCTCAGGGACCGGCTGAGCGAGAGCGAGCGGGAGGCGTTCGAGGCCCATTACTTCGCCTGCGAGTCATGCATGGAGCAGTTGGAGGCGGCGAGCGACTTCCGGGAGGGGATGCTCCACGCCGCGGCGGAGGACACCGCCCGGGCCGTCACGGCCAGGACCCGGGTGGGCCTGCTCGCCGGTCTCGCCCTGCTCTCCCGCGGGCGGCGGCTGGCGCTGGTGGGCGTCCTGCTGCTGCTCCTGGCGCTGCCGCTCGCGCTGCTGGTGGCCAACCGTGGCCTCGAACGCCGGTTGGCCGCGGCGCGGACCGCTCCGGCTCCCGCCGCGAACGCTCAGCGGATCGCCGGCCTGGAAGCCCGACTGCGGGCCCTCCGCGAGTCCGCTGCCGGAGAGCGCCGGCGCCTCGAGGAGGAGCTGGCGAAGGAGCGCCAGCTCCGCGCCGCCGCCGGGAAGGAGACGCCCGCGGGGCCGCAGGTGAATCTCCCCCTCTTCGCGCTCGCCGCGGTGCGCGGCGGCGAGGAGGCCGGACGCGAGCCGGTGAACCGCGTGCCGGTCGCCGCCACCACGCCGTCGGTCCTCTTCACCCTGGGGCTGGCCACGATCGATTACGGTTCCTACCGCGCCTCGCTGCGGGACGCGGGCGGCAAGGAGATCTGGCAGGCCCGCGATCTGCGCCCGGACAGCCGGGATTCCCTGGTCATCCTCCTGCCCTCCCGCATGCTGCCTCCCGGCGTCTACCGGTTGGCGGTCGAAGGCGTGAAGAGCGATGGCAAAGGGTTCGCCGTCGCCGCCTACCCGTTCCGCGTGGTGCGGGCGGGGTAGGGGTGGTTCAGCTTAGATTTTCGAGATTTTTCGGCGAGTCACAGAGAGCGAATAGGAAGTCGCTGGCCGCGAGCTTCCCGAGCGCGTCTCGCGCCGGGTTGATGTGAATTTTCCCCTCGCGCTGAATGGCGATCGGCATGACGTATATCTTCCGCTCGCGGTTCGTCGCGCTCTGCGTCAAGATTTCCTCAAAGCTTTTGTCGACAAACGAGCTTGGCATTGGAGCGCGGTGGATCTCGGAATTGTTTTTCTTGAATTCAAGGAGCTGGCTGTAGACGGTGAAGAGCCCGGGATGGACGGCGGCTTGGGTGAGGAGGCTCCTGCCGACGTCATTTGAGGAGACGACCTCGAGCCTGCCATCCTGCTCGCCTCCAGCGTATTGGGCGAGCTTCACGTTCCTGGAGTCGACGATCTCGGCGCTCACAGGTACCGGTTCCAAACCTTGCTCGGAGCAGATCTTTCGAATCGCGAGGATGGTCAAGATTGTTCGCGCGTCTTCCGCCGGCTCGGCGGAGTCCGCCAGGATGATCACCGAATGAGCCGCCGAGACGTTGACCTCTTTCAAACAGTCCTCGTAGGCCCGCTCTCCATGTACAACTTGAATCAACTTGTGATGGCGGGGAAGTCCCTTGGCCTGCTCCGGCGCGAGGATGACGATGTGCCTATGTTCCAATTCCTCGCCATGGAGCTGTTTGATGATTCCGACGCCTTTTTCATTCCAGCCTGCGATGACGTAATGATTTTTCATTTTGTGTACCCTTGCAAAACCGCCCCGAATCAACGGTAGGAGTTTTGTCTCCACATAGAACGAGGCAAATCTCTCGATGAGCCAGAGAAGACCGCCGAGGCCGAGGATGAACATGATGATGGCAGCGACCCGGCCTTCGAGCGACAGCGGCTCCTTGCCCGACAGGCTGTAGATCGTAATCAACCCTGACCACAAAGACTTCCAGGGGCTCGCATAGTTGTCGTTGATCCGATGCTCAGCCCGGTAGAGCATGAGCGACCCGCCAACCCATACGACGAAGAGATAGATGCCGGCATGAAGGAAGCGGTCTCCATCCCGCCGGAGCAGCCGCCAGATTCCACGTTGAAAGCGTAGGACGGCAATAGTGGCTATCAGGAGGAAGAGGACGGTCCCGATGAACAACTTACGTTGATGGAGCCAGGATTGTAGCCTGTAGTAGCTCCGCGCCTCCTCGAAAAGTGGAATTTCAGAGTCGGACGCTCCGTCGCCGGCTGAGGGTAGACGGTATTTCGCCGTCAACTCCGGGCTCACCGAGAAAGCACGAACCAGGTGGCCGATGGTCGCCGCCGGAATGTCATCGCGGCCTACCAGCAGTGCCTGGACACCAGCCGTGGTGACCTGTTCATCGAGGTGAGGGTAGTCGGACGTCTCGATGTTCTTGGTGAGATAGAAAGGAAAGATCTTCCGTAGTCTCTCCAGGAAGTCCCGGTCCGGCTCGAGAAGGGTGGCCGAGCGGTCCGCCAGCACGCCGGTCACCAGCGGTGAGGGCACTGCGCTGGTCACGAAGGCGGCATCGATCTCCCCGCTGCGCAGGGCGGCCATGGACTCTTCGATGCTGAGATGACGCGCGTTGACTTCGGCAAGCGTGAGGCCGGCGGCGCCGAGCATCTGGGCCGCGTTGGTCTCCGTGCCGCTGCCGGCCGGCCCCACGGCGATCCGTTTGCCTCGCAGGTCTTCAATCCGGTGGATGTAGAGAGTCCGTTGGATCAGGATGTGAATCGCCTCGGTATAAAGCGGCGCGATCACTCGCAGGCTGGTGACCGGCTTGGGGAAACCACCCCTGCCGCTGTAGGCGTTCCATGCGATGTCGCTCTGGGCGAGCGCGAGGTCGGCGCGCCCCTCGGCAAGCCAGGCGAGATTCTGCCTGGACCCTTCGGACGGGATGACACGGATCTCGACTCCCGACTTCCTTGCGACGACGGCCATGTCGTTGGCGAGCGGGAGATAGACCCCTTGAGCGCTTCCGGAAGCCAGCGTATATACCCGCCCACAGGCGGGCGCCGCGAAAACGGCAAGCAGGATGACGAGGAGGAAACCCGGTCCAAGTCCCTGAAGACGCATCTGGGGTCTTTTACTCAGCATAGGTTGTCCCAAGCGCCGCAGCATGCACACCCCTGTGCCGCGAGGTGCCGAAGCCTTGGCATCTCCCTCCCTTTGTTCTTCAAGGTTGCTCGAAGTGCAGCATGTACAGTAGCTCGCTCGGCGGCAGCTTCACGGGCGCGGAGTTGCGCGCTGAGCTCCGCGTCCTGGGCCCGCTCTCCCGACGCGACTTCCTGGGCGCCACGGCCGCTTCGTCGTCTTCGCCACCCTGGACGCCGGAGCGGCGCGGACCATCGGCCTCTACTTCATGTAAGACGTCAAGCAGGTCGAAATGGGGGAGGGGGTCCCCAGAAGGACGTCCACTCGAGCGACCGGGCGCTGCCCGAGACGTGCCAGATGATTCTCTGAACCTGCTGAGATTCCTACGCCCAGAGCAGGTTGACCTGGTAGACCTCGAACTGCCGGTCGGCGGTGAGGATTTCCAACCCCTCCAGTTGGGCCTGTGCGATGAGAAGGCGGTCGAAGGGATCCGCATGATGAAGCGGCAGGCTGCCGGCGTGCAGCGTATGGCTGTGCTGAATGGGCAGAGGCGAGGTGCCGCTCGTTTCCATCCGGGAGAGAACGTACTCTGCCGGCGGCAAGGGGAGGGGAAGCTTCCCGAGCGCGTATTTGATCGCGATCTCCCAAGAGCTGGCGGCAGACAGGAAGATCTGGCTCCCGGGATCTTGGAGCAGCGCCCGGGCCTGCTGGGACAACCGCTGCGGCTTGGCCTGCATCCACAGCCAGCAGTGAGTGTCGAGAAGGATTCTCAAGATTGGAAGAGGGCCAGCACCTTGTCCGGCAGGGGTGCGTCGAAGTCTTCGGGGACTTCGAAGAGCCCCTCGTCCTGACCAAGGACCCGTTGCGGCTTGGGCTCGATCGGAACGAGCCGGGCAACCGGCTTGCCCGCACGGGCGATCACGATCTCCTCGCCGCCGGCGACCCGCAGCAGCAGACGGGACAGGTGTGTCTTGGCCTCATGAACGTTGACCTCTGCCATACGCCGCATGTTGGACTAAGGAGTGGACTAAGTCAAGGCCGCGGGTCCTGTTGTCCAAATGACGGGCCCGGCCCCCCGCCCTTCAGCGGCTCTGCACCCCCACCGGCATGCGGAAGGTGAAGCGTGTCTCCTCGGGTGAGGAGGCGACCTCCAGGGAGCCTTC
>DASWRX010000179.1:0-1840 GCA_036402955.1 Thermoanaerobaculia bacterium | reverse complement strand
CTCATGCCCGACGACCGCGACGCCCGTCTCGCCGAGCTCCGCCGGCTGCGCCTCGGGGACATCCTCTACCCCGGGAACTCCGGGTGCGCCGGCGCGCGAGGTGGCAGTGGGGCGCCCGGCCCGTGCCAGGGCGAGGTGACCGCGGCCGCGATGAAGCACTACCGCGGACCGAAGCGACCCCACCGCACCCGGATCTTCCTCTGCGACCTCCACGCCCCCCTCGAGGCCGCCGAGCCCCTCACCGACGCCGACCGAGCCGAGCTCGCGCGCCGGCGGGCAAAGGCTGCGTACTGGGCGGAAGTCTCGGCCCGGCAGCGCGCCGCGAACGGCATGGTCGGCTGATAGTTGGCGCCTTCTCCGTGGTCCTCCGGAGCGGGCCCATACGTTGAGGCTGGCTGCCACGCGGTGGTGTCCGTCGGCGCGAGATCCGCCGCTGGTCGAAGATGGACACCACGCAGACCACCGCGCTGGTCGAGGCCGAGCTGGACTTTCCCGCCTCGCTGGCCGTGGTCGACGTCAACGGCGTCGGCGCCGGCGTGGTCGACCAGCTGCGCGCCCGCCGCCGCAACGTGATCGCGTTCAACGCCAGCAAGGCCACCAAGCGCCGCGACAGCTCAGGCAGCTGAGGCTTCCGCAACCTGCGCTCCGCGTCCTGGTACAACCTGCGCGAGCTACTCGAACCCGCGCTCGGGGCGAGCCTGGCGCTGCCCGAGGACGACCACCTCGCCGCCGACCTCACCACCCCGCGCTACGAGCCGGCCACCGGGGCGAAGATCCTCGCCGAGGAGAAGAAGGAGATCCGCCGCCGGCTGGGCCGCTCCCCCGACGTCGGGGACGCGGTGGCCATGGCCATGTGGCACAACGCCAGCACAGGCCGCCTGGAGCGCGACGAGGACGGCAAGCGCATCCCGGCTCGCCGCCCTCGTGCTGTCGCCTACGCCGACGCGCCGATCTGGCGCTGATGGCGGCCAGGCCGCGTCAGCGCACCTCGTACCACTCGTAGTCGAGGGACAGGTCCTCCTGGACGACGCCCTTGCCGATGACCTGGATGCGGTTGAGCCACGCGTAGCGCTCGTCGCCGGTCTCGAACCGAGGAGTCACGTAGATCGTCAGCGGGAAGTTCAGGCCTCCCGAGAGGTCGGCGCGGCCCATGTACTGAGCCAAGACGATGGCGCCGTCGTCGGTGCGGAAGCTGGCTCGGATATCGAGCGTGGCCGTGCCCTCGGGTCCAACGAGCAGCCAGTCTGCCCCGGCGGACCCCATCATCTCGCCGTTGAGCCGATCCCCCTCCAGCTTCACGGTCGCAACCTCGAAGATCAGCCTGTTTCCAGCAGGGCCTGTGCCGACCTCGATGGGCGGCTTCAGCTGAATCCGTAGCGTGCAGAGCGGCACCAGCTCGATCGTCATCTGTGGCCTCCCGAGGTTGAAGGACCCTCCACTCTCGCGATCGGCCACGCTGCCGGACATACGCAGTAGTGCGTACGTCGTGACGAGGACGGCGAGCGCATCCCGGCCCGCCGCCCCCGTGCGATCCCCAACGCCAACGGGGTCAGCTGGACTTAGACGACATTTCAGAAGTCGGGCCCGCTTCTGGTGGCTCCGGTGGGGCTGACAGCATCGAAGGATGCCCGCGCCTCGCGTGACTGCGAAGACGAAGCTCTTCGAGCTCGAGATCGTGTTGGAGGAGGTCCAGCCGCCGGTCCGGCGCCGCGTGCAGGTCCCGGGCGAGGTGAACCTGGCCGTGCTGCATGAGGTGGTGCAGTCGGCGATGGGCTGGACCAACTCGCACCTGCACGAGTTCGACATCGGCGGGCGCCGCTACGGGGTCCCAGACCCGGAC
>DASWRX010000178.1:0-12867 GCA_036402955.1 Thermoanaerobaculia bacterium | reverse complement strand
GTCCAGGACCCCCGAGGGGACCTTGCACGTCCAGGTCTCCCGGTCCACGGCACAGGCCGCTTTCGAGACCGGGGGAACGTCGGAGGCGGCGCCGCCTCCAGAAGAGATGGAGTGAAAAAAGGCGGTCAGGCTGGAGGGGGGTTTGATCTCCTGGCCGAGAGAGAACCCGCCTTCGATCATTCCGGCGGGCCAGAGATCGAGCGTCACGGCCGTCTCCGGCTTCGCCAGCTCCAGTTGGTAAGGGGCCCCCCAGTATCCGGGAGCGTCCGCTTCCAGGACCCAGCGACCGGGCGGTAACTTCACGGTCGAGAGGTTACCGGTCGCGACGGCGAAGGGGACAGGAGCGATCTTCTCGCGTCCAAACCAGGTCGCCATGCCCTGGGTCTTCAAAGAGACCGGCTGGCCCTGGGCGGTGAAAGCGGGTGCGTGAACCCGGAGGCTGACCGTCACGGAAAGGGCGGGCGTCTCATCTCCTCTGGCAGATCCCACAGGCCCGAGGGCCAGGAAGCCAAAGAGGAGAAGAGGCAGAAGGGACCGGATGGCGGGTTCGGGTCTCATGGCGGCTCCGGGCTCCTCGAGGTGTCAATACCAGAAGACGGTGGGGCACGATTGGCAATCCGCCGGGCACCACGACCCGGCAGTCCGTGTGCAGTCTCCTGTACCGCCGCCGGTCCCACCCGTGCCTCCACTTCCTCCACCTCCACACCCTGTCCCGCCACCTCCACCTCCGCCCCCAAAGCGCGCCTGTAAGTGAAGCCGTTCCTTATAGTTCCCATGAAATTTCACGATGAGATCATCCCACAGATTCAGCAGAGCCGATGATTCTGTCATCATGGAGTGAGGGTATTTTTCTCCTTTCTCGGGTATTCTGGGAGGGCTTCAATTACCTGGCTAGGCTCATGGAAGCCGGCGTCAGAAACTCCCGACGAGCCATCGGGACCTCCCAACGAGCCGTCAGAGACTCCCGACAGGCCGTCGGGAACTCCCGACGAGCCGTCAGAGACTCCCGACGAGCCATCGGGAACTCCCGACGAGCCGTCAGAGACTCCCGACGGGCCATCGGGAACTCCCGACGGGCCGTCAGAGACTCCCGACGAGCCGTCGGGAACTCCCGACGGGCCATCGGGAGCTCCCAACGAGCCGTCAGAGACTCCCGACGGGCCGTCGGGAACTCCCGACGAGCTGTCAGAGACTCCCGACGAGCCATCGGGAACCCCCGACGAGCCGTCAGAGACTCCCGACGGGCCGTCGGGACCTTCCGACGAGCCGTTGGGACTTCCGATGGGCATGAAAAAAGGGGAGCCCGCGAGCGCGGGCTCCCCGAATCGAAGGCTCAGTCGAGACGCAGGCTAAGCGGAATGGGAGGCGGGAGGAGTGCCCGGGGCCGTGGAGCCGCCGGGGGTGCCGGAGGAAGCCGGCGGCGTCGAGGGGGTCTGCGGCGCCGGCTTGGCCGCCACCTGAGCGCGTGTGCGGAGCGGCTGGACGCCGAACTTCACGAGGTCCTCGCTCCGGTTGCCGTAGATCTGCTTCAGGTTCACCCGCAGGGCGGTGGCGATCTTCATGCCCTCCGTCATCAGCGGCCGCAACTGAGCGGACGCCTTCTGCTTGGCGGACTGGAAGTTCGCCTGCTGCAGGGTGAGATCCCGGGCCTGCGCCAGAATCTTCTCCAGGGCGAGCCGCTGCGGATCGAGCTGCGGCAGATCGGCGGCGATGGCGGCCAGTTGGGCCGTCAGCTCGCTCCAATCCTTGACGTGGTCCGCGTAGCGCGTCTTCTGGCTCGTGGACTTCTTCTTCTTGGTAACGGGCGGCGTCGGGGTGTCAGGGATGTTGCTGGTCATGATCTTTCTCCTTTGGACCTTTCGGGTCCTACCATCCGGCGCCGATATGGCGCCGGAAATCCAATCCGTCTCCAGGGGTGAACCGTTGCCGTCTTGATAATCAATCTGACTCTCCCGCATCGGCAACGGTGCAAAGATAAACTCACTTGGGATGAAAATCAATCATGGGGTTTGAGGACGCCGCTCCGTACCGTCCGGATGCGCCGAAAAAGCGCTCTGAGACACCGGAGATTCTGTAGAGAGGGAACCGAGACTCTTTCAGGAGCCTGGGCTCGCCTGCGGTCCGGACCCTTGATAGGCTCTGGAAGACCTTGAATCCCGGAGGGAACGACCATGGACAGCCAACCCATCCTCGGCCTGCGCACCGTCATCTATCGCGTGGGCGATCTCGAGCGCGCGAAGGACTGGTACCGTTCCGCGCTGCGCGCCGATCCGTACTTCGACCAGCCGTTCTATGTCGGCTTCAACGTCGGCGGCTTCGAGCTGGGGCTCGATCCCGACCCGTCGGAAGGGACCGGCGCCGGCGGCTCCACGGCCTACTGGGGCGTTGCGGACGCCGGCGCGGTCCATGCCCACCTGCTCGACCTCGGCGCGCGCGAGCACACCCCGCTGCGCGAGGTGGGAGAGGGCATCAAGGTGGCGACGGTGCTCGATCCGTTCGGCAACGTGTTCGGGATCATCGAGAACCCGCACTTCCGGATCGAGGGCCCGGCGCTGCCGAACCCCCAGGCGCCGTAAGACGCCTCTCTCTGGCAGGCGATTTGCTGTCTCTCCCGGGAACCGCAGCAGGCCCGCGGTCCTGATCCCAACGGAGAGACATGGCGACCTCCTCCCCGAAAGCAGCGACCTCCACGCTCGCGGACGACATCGCGGCGCTGGGACCCTGGTTCCACAACCTCCATCTGCCGGACGGCACGCAGACCGTCCCCAACCATTTCCTGGGCGGCGACTTCCCCACCTTCAAGTGGGAGCAGATCCGCGATCACCTGCCCGCCGACCTCGCCGGCTGGACGGCGCTCGACATCGGCTGCAACGCCGGCTTCTATTCCTTCGAGCTGGCCCGCCGGGGCGCCCTGGTGACCGGCATCGACCATGACCCGCACTACCTGCGGCAGGCGCGCTGGGCGGCCGGGCAGTTCGGCCTCGAGGACCGCGTGCGCTTCCGCCGGATGCAGGTCTACGACCTCGCGGCCACCCCGGAGACCTACGACCTCGTGCTCTTCATGGGCGTGCTCTACCACCTCCGCTACCCGCTGCTCGGGCTGGACGTCGTGGCGCGCAAGGTGGGCCGGCGGCTGATCTTCCAGACCCTGACCATGCCGGGCGAGGAGGTCGCCGAGCCGCCGGCGGACCTTCCCATCGACGGCCGCGAGGCGATGCTGGAGGCGGGCTGGCCGAAGATGGCCTTCATCGAGCGCCGGCTGGCGGACGATCCCACCAACTGGTGGGCTCCCAACCACGCGGCGGTGGAGGCGATGCTGCGCTCGGCCGGCCTGCGGGTGCTGGAGCGGCCCGGCCACGAGATCTACGTCTGCGAGCCGGGCGAGCCGCGCCCGGAGTGGACCTGGATCGAGAGCGAGCTGCGCGCCGCCACCGGCCGCCCTCCCGGGGGAGCCGGCGGGGGCGGTCCGGACGGGGGCTGAGCCATGGCCGACGACCTCCACGAAGCCTCCGACTCCCGCCGCGACAAGAACCAGGAAGCAGAGAAGGGCGAGGAGCCCCAGAAGAGCTACGAGACCATCCTGGAGCAGGAGATCGCGGCGGGCTTGACCGAGCTGGAGCGCCCGGCGCCGGCCCTCCTGCTCTCGGGCCTGTCGGCGGGGCTGGACGTCTCTCTGGGCCTGCTGCTGATGGCGGTGATGCGCACGCTGACCGACGGGGTGCTGTCGAAGCCGGCCTCCGAGATCCTGGTCGCCATGATGTATTCCACGGGGTTCCTGTTCGTGGTGCTCGGCCGCACGGAGCTGTTCACCGAGCACACCACGCTCGCCGTGCTGCCGGTGCTGGACGGCCGCGCCTCGCTCGAGCAGCTCGGCCGCCTGTGGGGGCTGATCTACGTCGCCAACCAGGCCGGCGCCGCCGCCTTCGCGGCCTTCCTCGCCTTTCTGGGGCCTCATCTCGGGGTGATCGAGCCACGGGTGTTCGGCGACATCGCCGCGGGGCTGGTCGACCATCCCGGCTGGGTGATCCTGCTGAGCGCCGTGCTCGCCGGCTGGCTGATGGGGCTGCTCTCCTGGCTGGTGGCGGCCAGCCGCGACACCATCGGCCAGATCGTCATCGTGGCGCTGGTGACCACGGCGATCGGCTTCTGCCACCTGCACCACGCGGTGGCGGGCACGGCGGAGGTGCTGGCCGGCGTCTTCTCCGGCCGCGGGGCGACGATGGCGGACTTCGGCAAGTTCCTGGTCTGGGCCACCCTCGGCAACATCCTCGGCGGGGTGTTCTTCGTCGCCCTGCTCAAGTTCGGCCACATCCGCACCGCCAGCCGGTAGACCATCCGATAAGAAAATCGATCAGTTTTTCCGCGGCACGGATCTTGCGGGTTCCCGTGAGTGCAAATGAGCTCCGTGGGCCGCGCCGTCGCGGGTCGCGGACAACTGGGTATCACTCACAAGGAGGCACGCTCATGAAGCTCGAATCCCTCAAGGATCTCTACCTCGAACAGCTCAAGGACCTCTACAGCGCCGAGACGCAGATCGTCGACGCGCTGCCGAAGATGGCCGCGGCTGCCACGTCGCCCGACCTGCGCAAGGGTTTCAACGATCATCTCCGCCAGACCGAGGAGCACGTCCGCCGGCTGGAGCGGGTCTTCCAGGACCTCCAGGAGAGCCCCAAGGGGCACACCTGCGAGGGGATGAAGGGCCTGCTCAAGGAAGGCTCGGAGATGACCAAGATGAGCGGTGAATCGTCGGTGATCGACGCCGGCCTGATCGCCTGCGCGCAGCGGGTGGAGCACTACGAGATCGCCGGCTACGGCACGGTGCGCACCTACGCCGAGCTGCTCGGCAAGAGCGAGCACGTCACGCTCCTCGAGCGCACGCTCCAGGAGGAGGAGGAGACCGACGAGAAGCTGACCGAGCTCGCCGAGAGCCACGTCAACGAGGAGGCCCTGGCCGCCCGCTGACCGTAGGAAGAAGTGGCCCCGGTTCCGTGTTGCTAGCGTCAGAGGACGCGTCCCCAGGAGGGATGGTCCGGAGCTGCACCCCAGGAAGTTCGAACGTCAACGGGCTACAGCAGGCAGGAAGGGGTGAAACGAATGTCGGCAAACAAGACGACCACCGATCATGAAGAGATCCGTCGTTGGGCCGAGGAGCGCGGCGGGCGCCCGGCGGCGGTCGTCGATTCCGAGAACAGCGAGGTCGCCGCGGGAGGACTGCGGATCGACTTCCCGGACTACGACAGCGGGGAACCGCTGGAGGAGATCACCTGGACGGAGTTCTTCGACCGCTTCGAGGAGCAGAACCTGACCTTCATTTTCCAGGAAGAGATGGTCTGTTGAGGTAGTCCTGCAGGCGGAAGACGGTATAGAAGACGTGAGGGCGGGGAGGGTTTCCCCGCCCTTTTCGTTTCTGGGCTACCCCGCCCGCCCCTTGAGCAGCCGCAGCACCTGGGCCTCCAGGCGGCGCAGGCCGGTGGACTCGTCGTCCGGCGCGTCGTCGACGGCGTCCTCCAGGGTGTCGCGCAGCGTGCCTTCCAGGAAGCTCTCGATCACCACCGGGTGGACGTAGTACTTGCGGCAGATGGCCGGCCGGTTGCCGAGCTGGCCGGAGACGTGCTTGATGGCCTCGACCACCGCCTTGCCGGCCTCGCGCTCGTTGTCGCAGGCGCCGACCTCCAGCAGGGCCGAGAGGGCGAGCACGGTGCCGCCCCAGGTGCGGAAGTCCTTGGCCGAGAAGTCCTCGCCGGTGGTCTCGCGCAGGTAGGAGTTGACGTCCTCGGAGCTGACGCTCTGGCGCTCCCCCGCTTCGTCGAGGTACTGGAAGAGCTTCTGCCCGGGCAGATCGCGGCACTGCTTGACGATGCGCGCCAGGCGCCGGTCCTGGACCTCGACCGAGTGCTCCTTGCCGCTCTTGCCGCGGAACTCGAAGCGCAGGGTGGAGCCCTCGACGTCGACGTGGCGGTCGCGCAGCGTGGTCAGGCCGAAGGAGTTGTTCTGCTTGGCGTACTCCTTATTGCCGACGCGGATCAGCGTCGTCTCCAGGAGCTTGACCACGGTGGCGAGCACCTTCTCGCGCCCCAGCCCGCGCTGCGACATGTCGGCGTCGATGCGCTCGCGGATCTTCGGCAGCGCTTCGCCGAAGGCGATCATGCGGCCGAACTTGGTCTCGTCGCGGACGCTGCGCCAGTCTTCGTGATAGCGGTACTGCTTGCGCCCGCGGGCGTCGCGGCCGGTCGCCTGCAGGTGACCGTTGGCGCGAGGGCAGATCCAGACGTCGGTCCAGGCCGGCGGGATGGCCAGCTTGCGGATGCGCTCGAGCGTCTTCCCGTCCTTCACCGCGTGGCCCTGCGGATCGAGATAGGTGAAGCCCTTGCCGCGCGTCCGGCGGCGGATGCCGGGCTCGTCGTCGGTGACGTAGCGCAGGCCGGCGGCCCTGGCGCTCTCCACGGGGTCGACGAAGACGGCGATGGTCAGGCCGGAATCGAGCTTCTCCGTCTCGTCGATGGCGATGGCGGTCGACATGAAGTCACCTTTGCCGGGCACCCCGGCTTTTCGTTGCAAGAATTACACATGGCGACGACCCTCTCGGGTGGCGGCGCGGCTTCCCCTCGGGCGGCTCTGCACCCTGAGCCCGGCCCCGGCTTCTGCATCGGCCGTGCCCGCTCCGGTGGAGGCACGGCGCCAGTGGCATACAACCTGCAAATTGGGGTTCTGCGCGATGCATCTCCCGATCCCAATAAATATTTAGAATCTGATGGATAAAGTTTCCGCTCTTGGTGGAGGGGACCGTCCGCCGCTCGCTTGCGCGAGACCGGCCGACCTTCTATAAGTATCTGCCGCCTAAATACCTGCCGCGCCGGGGGGACCCTGGCCGGCGCCGTCGACGGAGAAGACCAAGACCATGGATGCCGCCAAGAACTCGCTGACGCCTGCACAGCCGGGCGCCCCGCGCAACGATCTCGCGGGGCTGCTGGGCCCCGGCGTCGTGACCCTGGACCCGCAGGGGGGCGTGCGCTTCGCCGACGCGCGGGCGCTGGAGCTCCTCGGCTGCAACGACGGCTTCGAGCTGGAGCGCCTGTGGGAGCCGCTCAAGGCCCGTCTGGAGGGCGCCGGCATGAGCTGGAACGGCCCGGGCGGCGGCACGTCCCAGGTGGCCCTCGACCTGCCGGCGGAGACGGGCCTACCTGGGGAGGAGGCGGGAGAGACGCAGGGCGAGACCGTCCGCCACCTGTTGTTCGACCTGCGCCGCGACCCGGCGAGCGGCGGCGTGCTGCTGGTGCGGAGCCTGGAGACGCTGGCGGGCCTCGCGAGCGATCTGCGGCTGACGTCGCAGATGCGGTCGGTATCGCAGATCTCGCCGGCGGTGGCGCACGACCTGCGGGCGCCGATCAACGCCATGGTCTTCAACATCGAGATCCTGAAGACGATGCTGGCCTCGGGCAAGGCCGCCGATCCCGCCAACAAGGACAAGCTGCTGCGCTACGTGAGCGTGCTCAACGAGGAGCTGTCGCGGCTGCACCGCGGGCTGGAGACCTTCCTGGCCTACATCTCGCCGCGGGGGGACAAACAGGAAGTCATCGACCTGCGCGAGCTCGCCGAGGAGCTGGCGTCGCTGCTGGTGGCGCCCGCCCGCAAGCAGCAGGCGCAGGTGCGGGCCGAGCTGCCGGAGGGGGCCGTGCCGGTGGAGGGGAACCGCTTCATGCTGCGCCAGGCGCTGCTCCACCTCTCCCTGGCGGCCCTGGCGGGCGTTCCCAGGCAGGGGATGCTCCACGTGCTGCTGGAGCCGCTCGACGGCCGCGCCCGGCTGCGCATCTATGGGGTCGCGGGGGCCACGGACGCGATGGGCGGGATGAGCCCGGCGCCGGCGGAGAAGGCCCAGGAGGGGCCGGCGCCCGGATTCGACCTCAGCATCTCGCCCGCCGGCGCGCTGGCCCAGCTCTGGGTGGCGCGGGAGATTCTCGCGGCGCACGGCGGCGAGGCGCGCGCCACGAATGCCACGAATGCCGAAGGGGATGCCGCCGCCGGCGGGGGGGCACGGGCTTATGAGGTAGAATTGGCGACCTTAGGAAACCCCAGTAACGGGAACAAGGAGTGAGGAGCCCATGCCACACGCACTCGCGGTCGATGACGACCCCAATTTTCTCTCAGCGCTCGCCGAGCTGATCGAGGGGCAGGGTTTCACCACCAACACGGCCTGCACGCTGCGGGACGCGCGTTCGCTGGTCAGCCACCGGACGCCGGACGTGGCCCTGGTGGACCTCTATCTCCCGGATGGCAGCGGCATCGAGCTGCTCAAGGATCTCGAGCTGGGCGCCGCCACGGAAGTGGTGCTGATGACCGGTCACGCGGACGTCGAGAGCGCCGTCCAGGCGCTGCGGCTGGGCGCCAGCGACTATCTGACCAAGCCGCTCGACATCGGGCGGCTGAAGAGCATCCTGGCCAACGTGGCCAGCGTGCAGCCGGCGGCGCAGGCCGCCGCGCCGGTGGGCGAGACGCAGGAGGTGGGCCGGCTGGGCCTGCTGCTGGGGGCCTCGCCGCCGATGCAGGCGCTCTACGAGATGCTCAACCGGGTGGCGCCCACGGACGCCTCGGTCTTCCTGATCGGCGAGAGCGGCACCGGCAAGGACCTGGCGGCGCAGACGCTCCACCTGCTGTCGCGGCGGGCGAAGGCGCCGTTCCTCCCCCTCAACTGCGGCGCCATCTCGCCGACGCTGATCGAGAGCGAGCTGTTCGGCCACGAGCGCGGCAGCTTCACCGGCGCCCAGCGCCGCCACAAGGGCTACTTCGAGCGCGCCCACATGGGCACGCTGTTCCTCGACGAGATCACCGAGATGCCGATCGAGCTGCAGGTCAAGCTGCTGCGCGCGCTGGAGACCGGCACCGTGGTGCGCATCGGCGGCGACCAGGCGGTGGACGTGGACGTGCGGGTGATCGCCGCCACCAACCGCGATCCCCACAAGGCGGTGCAGGACGGCAAGATGCGCGAGGACCTGCTCTACCGGCTGCAGGTCTTCCCCATCCACATGCCGCCGCTGCGCGAGCGCGGCGACGACATCCAGCTCCTCGCCGACTACTTCCTCGGCCAGCTCAACGAGCGGCAGGGCACCAGCAAGGCGTGGAGCGAGGAGTCGCTCGACCGGCTGCGCACCCACACCTGGCCCGGCAACGTGCGCGAGCTGAAGAACGTGGTGCACCGCGCCTTCATCATGGCCGACCACGAGATCACCACGCGCTGCCTGCCGCGGGAGGTGGGCGGCGACTCCGGATCGGTGCGCAGCCTGAACTTCCAGGTGGGCACCTCGATCGAGGAGGTGGAGCGCCGGCTGATCATGGCGACGCTGGACGCCCACGGCGGCAACAAGCGGAAAACGGCCGATATCCTGGGAGTCAGCCTCAAGACGTTGTACAATCGCCTCAACACCTACCGCGAAGAGTGAGTGACGGCCTTCGGGGGTGATACGGATCGACACGTTGCGCGGCTCGGGTTCCACGCCCCTTGAGGACCCCCACGGGAGGTTGTATACTCCCGTGCCGTCCGACGACTCACTGATGACTTGGACATGGGAGGCTGTGGCACAAATTCTGCTTCAGAGTAACTCCGTTCGCGTGGATCTGAGGCCACGGGCTCAAGGGAACGACCGGTCACCAGTGAGGAGGAGGATGCAATGAACCGTAACCAGTGGGTGCTGCGCGGGCCGCTGATCTGCCTGGCGCTGATGCTGGCGCTGGCTCTGGGCGCCTGCAGCTCGACGAAATCGGCCGGAACCCAGATTGACGATGCCGCCATCACCGCCAAAGTCAAGGCGAAGCTGGCGGCTGATGGCGATATCAACCCGTTCAACATCGACGTGGATACCAACCTGGGCGTGGTGACGCTCCAGGGCCGAGTGAAGAAGGACGAGACTCGCACCAAGGCCGAGCACTACGCTCGCCAGACCGACGGTGTGAAGAGGGTCATCAACCTGATCACCGTGGGCGACAAAACGTGACGTCGTCCCGTCGTCTTAAATCAGTTCCATTTAACAAGGGAGAAAACAAATGAAGAAGCTGTCCGTTCACCTTTCGCTTCTCTGCCTGCTGGCCGTCCTCGTGATCCCGTTCGCCGGGTGCCACAAGGATGACACCGAGGTCGACGAGACCCCGGCGACCACGACCGACACCACCACCACCACGTCGACCAGCACCGAGACCTCGACGTCGATGGGCACCACCGACATGGGCACCACCTCGACCGACACGGGCGCGATGGGCTCCAGCATGGGCACCGACATGACCACGTCCTCGCCCATGGGTTCCGACACCACCAAGCCCCCCGCGGGCAAGTAAGCTTCGCATCCAGCAGGTCCGCATCGAGGGGGCGCTCGCCAGTCGAGCGCCCTTTTTGTTGATCTTTTCCACCGCCGCGCTACCGCACTGTAAGAATTCTCCTGGCACCCATATTGGGGCCATATTGGAGCCCTCATCACCCCGGCCCTCTTCTCCCGGCCTCCCCCCCTTGCCGCCGGGAGAAGAGGGAGTGGTCAGCCAAAAAGAAGCGGGTCTTGGTTTTGAGCCCCCCTCCTCTCCCGGCGGGGTGGGGGGGAGGCCGGGAGAGAGGGGGTTGGGGGAGTGAGGGCCCGCCCCGAAGGGGCGTCCTACGACGCCAACTGAAAGACCTCTTCCAGGAACCGCCCGGCCTCGGCGCGGAATTCGTTGGTCCATTCGTGGCCCCCCGCGAAGACGAAGGGCCGGACGTCGATGCCTTTTCGGCGCAGGAGCTCGACGTCGTGCTCCATCTTGGCGGCGTCGTACCACTCCTCGCTGGAGCCGCGGCCGAGCAGGACGGGCGGGAAGGGGCCGAGATCGCGGGCCTCCAGCTCGGGGGGGACGTCGCCGCCGAGCGCGATCACCCCGCGGCAGGCGTGGCCGGAGCCCGCGGCGGCGCGGTAGGCCATGGCGGCCCCCTGCGAGAAGCCGAGATAGACGAGCCGCTCGGAGACCGGCAGCTCGCGCTTCACCTCGGCGACCACGCTGGCGGCATAGCGGAGGTTGTCGAGGATCGCCCGCTCGCGCTGCTGGCGGGTCATCCAGCTCGCGATGACCTCGCCGGCACGGTTGTAGAAGGGGTGCAGCGCCTGCACCGCGCAGAGGGCCCAGCGCGAGGAGCCGGGCAGCCGGCGCAGCTCCTCCAGATGGCGGTCGGCGTTCTCGCCATAGCCGTGGAATCCCACCAGCAGCGGGCAGCCCGCCGGCGCGGCGGGAGCTTCGAGGAGATAGCGGCCGTGGACCAGCGCGGCGATCTCGCGCTCCTCCCGGCGGTCCTCCGGCTCGCTCATGCCCGCCGCCTCTCCGGGCGCAGCCGCAGCGGGGCCGCCAGCTCGCGCACCCGCCCCTCGAGCAACGCGGGCAGGGCGGGATCGTCGCCGTGCTCCTCGATCAGCCGCACCAGCGCGCTCCCCACCACCACGCCGTCCGCGATGTCGCCCACGGCCGCCACCTGCTCCGGAGTGGAGAGGCCGAAGCCCACGGCGATGGGCGCGTCGAGCCGCTTGCGCAGCCGCTTGACGTCGCGCACCAGATCGGTGGCGAGGGCGGCGCGCTCGCCGGTGACGCCGGTGCGCGAGACGTAGTAGACGAAGCCGGTGGAGGCCTCCGCCACCTTGCTCACCCGCTCGCGGGTGCTGGTGGGGGCCAGCAGGAAGACGGTGTCCACGCCCTGCGCGCGCATCGCCGGGATGAAGTCCCGCTCCCCCTCCTCGGGCGGCAGGTCGACGCAGATCACGCCGTCGACGCCGGAGGCCGCGGCCTGCTCGGCGAAACGCTCGACGCCGCGGGCATGGATGGGGTTGAAGTAGGAGAACAGGACGATCGGCACGCCGAGCTTGTCGCGGTGGCGGGCCACGAGCTGCAGGATGCCCGACAGCTTGGCGCCCGCCTCCAGGGCGCGCACGGCGGCCCGCTGGTTCACCGGGCCGTCGGCGATCGGATCGCTGAACGGCACCCCGAGCTCGATGATGTCGGCGCCGCCGGCGGCGAGCGCCTCCAGGTGCTCGGCGGTGGCCGCGAGGCTCGGATCGCCCGCCATGATGAAGGGGATGAAAGCCGCCCGGCCGTCGTGGGCGCAGTTGAAGAAGACCTCGTCGATCGCGCTCATCGGGTTTCTCCTCGATGCCGGGCCGCGGCCTCGGCGAAGGACTCCACGGTGCCGTTGTCCGCGTGCTCGCGATCCCAGGCGAGCACGGATTCGACGTCCTTGTCCCCGCGCCCCGAGAGGTTCACCAGGATGACGCGCTTGCGGGAGAGGCGCGGCGCGCGCTTGATCGCCTCGGCGATGGCGTGAGCGCTCTCCAGGGCGGGCAGGATCCCCTCGGTGCGGGCCATGCGGTGGAAGGCGGCGACCGCCTCCTCGTCGGTGGCCGAGGTGTACTCGACCCGTCCCTCGTCGTGCAGCCAGACGTGCTCGGGGCCGATCGCCGGATAGTCGAGCCCGGCCGAGACCGAATGGGTGGGTGCGATCTGCCCTTCCTCGTCCTGAAGGACGAAGGTGCGCGTGCCGTGGAGCACGCCGAGGGCGCCGCCGGCGAAGCGGGCCGCGTGCTCCCCCCACTGGATGCTGCGGCCGCCGGCCTCGACGCCGATCAGGCGCACCCGGCGGTCCTCCAGGAAGGCGGTGAACAGGCCGATCGAGTTGCTGCCGCCGCCCACGCAGGCGATGGCGAGGTCGGGCCCCTCGCTCCCCGTCTGGCGCTTGAGCTGGAGGCGCGCCTCGTCGCCGATCACGCGGTGGAAGTCGCGCACCATGCGCGGGAACGGGTCGGGGCCGAGCACCGAGCCGAGCACGTAGTGGGTGGAGCGGACGTTGGTCACCCAGTCGCGCATCGCCTCGTTGAT
>DASWRX010000177.1:0-2177 GCA_036402955.1 Thermoanaerobaculia bacterium | reverse complement strand
GCCAACCTCGACCCGCTGATCCTCGACTTCCTCGAATGGATCGGCGGCGGCCCGCGCCCTTACGCCGAGGTAATGGAGGCGTGGCGCACCTCCTGCCCGCGGCTGACGGTATGGGAGGATGCGATCGACCGCGGCTTCGTCATGCGCGCCGTGACGAACGGCACCGGACGGATGATCGAACTCACCGAGGCCGGCCGCGACGTCCTGCGCGCCAACGCCAGGATAGCGCCGCGTGCTGCCGCGGAAAACGCGGTCTCAGCGGTCTAACTTGTGCGCTTTGAGGAGCGCATCCAGTTCCGGCTCGAACCTGGCGCGTCGCCGCAGATGCTGAAGCAAGGCGGGATCGTGCGGTGCCTCGGAAACATCTATCGTGATTCGATCGCGATAGGAGGAAAATGGCTCCTTGCCGGCGCCGATCGGTTGCGGACTTGGGCTGCGATGCGGGGGAATCGGAAACGGGATATTTGGCGGCGCCGGTGGCCTCGCGGGAGGCACGCTCGCCTGCGGCTGCACACCCTCGCGCCGGAGCCGCCACAGTCCTGATTTGCCATTCGATTTGAACGGGCCCGCAAGCATCGCTCCATCAGGCGCAAGTTCAAGGACGGCCGAGCCGCTTTCGTGCACGTTCAACCAGCTGAAAATCGTTTCGAAGTGGATGTTGAGCTGATTGCCGGCAAAAGCCCCTTTGAGCTCGCAGGTGAATACCTTCTCGTCATGAAACGAGCCGCGGACTTCGGAGCCCTGCTGCTGAAATACAAACCAGAGCTTCGGTTCCGAAGAGATCCAGGAGCCGGCAATCATCGGCAACCCTTCAGCCAAGTCGTGTCGCAACGCTAGCAGAGAACGTGAAGCAGGACCAGCGCCCTGCGCGAGCGCGAGCGGCGGCCGCAAGCCGGCACAACAAGAGCGGCGCTAAGCGCGCCGCCCGAAGCTCACGTAGAAAAGTTTACTTGCTCTCGACCGGCTCGGCGGGCGCCGGGGCGGCGGGAATGGCGGCGGTCGGGGCCGGATCGACCTTCTTCACCGACGGACCTATGTCGGTCGTGGCGGCCGGGACGGCCGCCTTTGCCTCGGTTGCGGCGGGGGCAGGCGGTGCCGGCGGGTTCACCGGGGCGGCATCGGGGGCAAGCGGCGTCGCCGGGTTTGCGGCGGGCGCCGGCGCATTCGCCTCGATGGCGGGGGCCGTCTCTCCCGTGGCCCCGGGGGCCGGAGCCGCGGCGGGTTCCTTCACCTGCTGGGCCTCCGAGGGGACCTTTGGCGGCACCGGAGCCGTCCCCGGTTTCGCGGGATTGCGCGCGGCGGTCTGCTGCTTCTTGGTCTTCGGCTTCGCCAAGGGGTGCGCCGGCTCGAGACCGGGCTGGGCGCCGCCGAGCTGCGCGCCCGGGCCGGGCCGCGACGTGGCACCGGCACGCGGGCCGGTGCCCTGATCCGGCATCAGGCCGGCATGGGCCTGCGGCGGCAGGGCTTGCGGCGGCAGGGCTTGCGCCGGGACGTCGACCGGTTCGGCATTGCCGACATTGGCCGGCGGCCGCGGCGGCCCAGCGAGGCGGCTGCGGATCACCTCGCCGTCATAGGCGTCGATGACGAAATGCATGTGCTGGCCGCGGCTGTCGACGCCGTCGGCGAGGATCACGTCGCCCTCGCGCCGCGGCGGGCCGCTCAGCGCAAAACCTTCCGAGGCGACGATGCTCGCCACCCGGCGCGGCGGAATCGGTGCGCCGTAGGGCGCGGGCGCGGCGCGCCAGCCGCCCCACCAGCCGCCGAAGAACTGGGCCTCTGCGGGCAGGCTCGCGCCGACGAGCGCGAGACCGCCTGCAAGACCAAGGATGGCCAGAAGCCGGCCTCTGTTTCCCTGCGCCGCCATGAATAACTCCTTGCGTTCGGCCCCCCGTCGCTGGCGTTAGCTCTCGGCACGGAATTGGGCAGGGGTGCGGCCAAACGGTCACGCCGCCATGGCACTCCCGGCGACGATTGCGACGAAGCGGTCGATGTCGGCCGCTTTCGTCGCGAACGAGGCGATGAGGCGGACGAAGACCTCGTCCTTTGTCGGCGCCTCCTCTGGGGACAGGGAGCGGGCGCCCCAGTCGTAATAGCGGGCACCGGCGGCTTTCAGCGCCGCGTCGGCGCGCCTCGGCAGGATGACGAAGAGCTCGTTGACCTGCCGCGGCCAGGGAATG
>DASWRX010000176.1:0-2516 GCA_036402955.1 Thermoanaerobaculia bacterium | reverse complement strand
ACACCCCCCGCCCCTACGTTGTCTCCGGCCTGCGCGAGGGAACCGTGGGCTCAGGGCTCAAACCCGGAACTGGAGATCGAACAATCGCTTGTACGAGCCCCCGAGGGCCAGCAGCTCGCGGTGCGTCCCCTCCTCGATGATCCGGCCGGCCTCCATGACCACGATGCGGTCGGCGCGGGTCACCGTCGAGAGGCGGTGGGCGATCACCAGCGTCGTCCTCCCCTGGATCAGGTTGTAGAGCGCCTTCTGGACCAGCGCCTCGGACTCGCTGTCGAGGTGCGAGGTCGCCTCGTCGAGGATCAGGATCGGCGCGTTCTTGAACAGCGCCCGCGCGATCGCCAGCCGCTGCCGCTGGCCGCCCGAGAGGCGCACGCCCGACTCGCCGATCACCGTGTCGTACCCCTTGGGGAGCTGCATGATGAACTCGTCGGCGTAGGCCGCGGCCGCGGCCTCGCGCACCCGCTCGATCGGCAGGTCGGAGCGGCCGTAGGCGATGTTGTTGCGGATGGTGTCGTTGAACAGCACCGTGTCCTGGGTGACGATGCCGATCAGCGACCGCAGCCCCTTGAGCTTGAGGTCGCGGGTGTCCACCCCGTCGATCGCCAGCCGTCCGGAGACCGGATCAAAGAAGCGCGGCAGCAGGTTGATCAGCGTCGTCTTGCCGGCGCCCGAGGGTCCGACCAGGGCCACGATCTCGCCGGCGCGGATGCTCAGCGAGACGTCGCGCAGCACCGGCCGCTCCTCGTAGGAGAAGGCGACGCGCTCATAGGCGATCCCCTCGCGGACGGTGTCGACGTCCATCGCCCCCGGCCGCTCCTGGATGTCGTTGGGGATCGCCAGCAGCCGCGACGCGCGCTGCCCGGCCGCCATCGCCTCCTGGAGCACCAGGTTGACCTTGTTGAGCTTGCGGATCGGGTCGTAGAGCATGAACAGGGTGGTGAGGAACTGCACCAGCATGGAGGTCGAGAGCTGCCCCGCCCGGATGCTCTGGCCGGCGTAGATCAGCAGCACGGCGGCGCCCACCGTGGCCATCGCCTCCACCACCGGGCTGGAGGCGTTGGCGAGGAGCTGCGCCCGCAGGTTCACCCGCAGGTGCCGCCGGGTGGCCTCGCGGAACCGGTTGAGCTCGAACTCCTCCATGCCGAAGGCCTTCACCACCCGGTGGCCGCGCACCCCCTCGGCCATCAGGCTGGCGAGGTCGGCCATCCGCTCCTGGCTGCGGTGGCTGGTGCGGCGCATGCCCTTGCCGAAGCGCACGATCGGGTAGAGCAGCAGCGGCGCGGCGATCAGCGAGACCAGCGCCAGCCGGAAGTGGATCGACAGCAGCAGCGCCAGCAGCGCCACCAGCGTGAAGGACTGCTGGAAGAGGTCGAGCAGACGGTTGGAGACGGCGCTCTGCATCAGCGCCACGTCGTTGATCACGCGGGCCACCAACTCGCCCGACGGATGCTCGGCGTGGAAGCGGCTCGACTGCTCCAGGGTGCGCCGGTAGAGGTCGTTGCGGATGTCGGTCGTCACCCCCAGGCCGATGTTCTGGAAGGCGTAGCCGGAGATGAAGTCGGCGATGCACCGCACCAGGAAGATCACCACGAAGAGGAGGGGCACGAAGTAGACGACGTTCCGCTTGTCGATCCCCAGATGGCGTTTCAGGGACTCGTAGCTGTCGTCGATCTGGCCAGAGAGGTCGAACCGCCGCTTGAGATCCCGCAGGAGGGCGGGCTCCGCCTTCTCCGGCTTCTCCCCTCCCCCCGGCGTCCCCATGCCGCGCGGCATGCCGAAGCCGCCGGAGAGCCCTCCCAGGGCCCCCGGGTTGTGGCCTTCCGACAGCAGCACCTCACTGAAGATCGGCTTCAGCATGTAGGCGGTGCCCGCGGTCGCCGCGGCGTAGAAGAGGATCGCCGCGGCGGCGAGCATCGACCAGCCGGCGTACTTCCGCAGGTAGTGCCAGAAGAAGGAGGGCGTGTTCTGATTCGATTCCGGCTTCAATTCGGCGCTACCTCCGCGAGCAGCTCCGCCACCTCGGCCGCCGCCCGGCGGCTCGCGCCCCCCTCCCCCAGCCGGCCGCGCACCTCGGCGAGCTCCTCGCGCATGCGGTTCCGCGTCCCCGCGTCGGTCAGCAGGCGCGCCGCCTCGGCCGCGATCCGCCCGGGGTTCGCCTCCCCCTGGATCAGCTCGGGAACGACTCTTCTTCCCAATACGAGATTGACCAGGCTGACGTTGGGGAGATGCACCATGAGCTTCGCCAGAGCGTACGTCCAAATCGCCAGCCGGTACACCATGATCATCGGGGTTCCCAGCAGCCCCACCTCCAGCGTCGCCGTGCCCGAGGCGCAGAGGGCCAGGTGGGAGTCGGCGATGGCCGCGAAGCGGTCCTCGGAGACGATCTCGACCGGCACTCCCGCCAGCTCGACCGCCTCCTCCAGCAGCTCGACCGGGATGGTCGGCGCCTTGATGATCCGCGCCTCCACGGGAAGCCCGGCGGCGAGCCGGCCCACGGCCGCGAGCAGGGTGGGCAG
>DASWRX010000175.1:0-23286 GCA_036402955.1 Thermoanaerobaculia bacterium | reverse complement strand
GTGCACCAGGCCATCGCCGGCTCGAAGTGGGTCGCCGTGGAAGGCGCTGGGCACGTGCCGGTGGCTGAAAAGCGGCCCGAAGTCGCGGCGGCGGTCCGGGCTTTCCTGGAGGATCTGGGGCTCACTCGGGAGGGGCTCGCCGGGGGGGGCTGACGCTCTTAGCGAGGAGGACCGTCGCCGCGGTGGGGATCGACGTTCCGCCCCCCGCACGTATCTGCTCTTCCAGCGGACCTTCGATAGTTGTGGGCGCATCTGCCAGGTACTCGCGCGAGACGTCGCGTATCAGGCGGAGATGTCGCAAATTTTCCGTAGCTGTCGCAAAGTTTTTGGAGAGGACGCGACCTCGCCGGCGTTTGCGACAGGCGGCGGCGTTACCCTCTGAAGCCGGCCGTCAGCGAGCTTCCGGCGCTCCCGCCAGGATATCCGGCGTCCGGATGTGCTCCGGGCGGAATCCGAGCCCCACCACCCGCGCTCCCACCCGCCGCAGCAGGGGCGCCAGCAGACCGATCAATTTTCTCATCGGCCAGGGAAAGGCGAAGGGCTGTCCCCGCTGATTGAACATGCGGCGGTGGATGAAGACCTGGCCGGCCTGGATGCGGCGGACGGGCATCTCCCGCCGTTGCTGCACGCGCCGGAGATCGGTCTCGGCGACCGTCCCTTGCCGGAGCTTGAGGGCCAGGAGGTTGGCCGTCGCCACGGCGTCCTGGACGGCGAGGTTGATGCCGACGCCGCCGGCGGGGGACATGGCGTGGGCGGCGTCGCCGATGCAGAGCAGGCCCGGACGGTGCCAGTCGCGGAGGCGGTTCACCTGCACGGTCAGCAGCTTCACCTTGTCCCAACTGTCGAGCTCGCCCACCGTGTCCGCCAGGAAGGGCGCGGCGCTCGCGATGCCGGCGCGGAAGGCTTCCAGGCCCTGCCGTTGGATCTCCTCGAAGGCGCCCTTGGGGATGATCGAGCCGCACTGGAAGTAGTCCCCGCGGTCGATGGTCACCAGGATCCTGCCGTTCCTCACCCGGCCCAGCGACGGCGTGGGATCGTCAGCGCTCTTCGCGATGCGGTACCAGAGAACGTCGATGGGGACGCCGAAGTCCTGGACCTCCAGGCCGGCCCGCTCGCGGACGGTGGAGTGGCGGCCGTCCGCGCCGCAGACGAGGTCGGCCCGCACCTCCAACTCTCCCTGCTCCGTCTTCGCCTTGACGCCGACGACGCGCCCGCCCTCCTGGATCAGATCCGTGACCTCCGCGTTCATTCGCAGGTGGAAGCCGGGATAGCGCTTGGCGTGCGCGGCGAGGAAATTCAGGAAGTCCCATTGCGGCATGAGGGCGATGAACTTGCAGCGCGTCGGCAGGTGCGTGAAGTCCGGCCCTGGAACGTCGCGGTCGCCGATCGTGAGGGTCAGGCGGTGGATCTCCTGGTGTGGCAGGCGCAGGAACTCGTCGAGCAGGCCCAGCTCGGCCATCAGCTCCAGCGTCGAGGGATGGACGGTGTCGCCCCGGAAGTCGCGGAAGAAGTCCGCGTGCTTTTCGAGCACCATCACCTCGACGCCGGCGCGGGCGAGGAGGAAGCCGAGCATCATCCCGGCCGGACCGCCGCCGACGATGCAGTAGGTGGTGCGGACCGGTGGCGGGCCGGGCATCGGGGCTACCGCTCGCTGTCCAGCGCCCGCATCTGTTCCGCGCCATAGCGGGTGCCGGCGACGGCGGAGGCGGGGACGGCCTCCTCGATGCGGGCGAGATCCGCGGGCGACAGCTCGACCTGGAGGGCTCCCAGCGACTCGGCGAGCTGCGTCCGCGTGCGGGCGCCGATCGTCGGAATGATGATCCTGTCCTTGGCGAGCACCCAGGCGATGGCGAGCTGCGTGGGGGTGACCCCTTTCTCGGCGGCGAGCTGATCCAGGGCTTCCACCAGGGCGCGGTTGCGCTCGCCGTTCTCCCCATGGAAGCGCGGCAGGTGGGCGCGGTAGTCCCCCTTCGCGGCCGGCTTCGAGCCGCTGAGCAGGCCGCGCGAGAGCACGCCGTAGGCGGTGACGCCGATGCCGAGCTCCCGCAGCAGCGGGAAGATCTGCTCCTCGGGGCCGCGGGTGATCAGGGCGTACTCGATCTGCAGGTCGGCGATGGGGTGGACGGCGTGGGCGCGGCGGATGGTCTCCGGGCCCACCTCGGACAGCCCGACGGCGCGGACGTAGCCGGCCTGGATCAGCTCGGCGATGGCGCCGATAGTCTCCTCGATGGGCACCGCCGGGTCGAGGCGCGCCGGGCGGTAGATGTCGATGTGGTCCACGCCGAGGCGGTTCAGGGTGTAGGCCAGGAAGGTCTTGACCGCCGCCGGGCGGGCGTCGAAGCCGATCCAGGCCGCGTCCGGGCCGCGCAGGGCGCCGAACTTCACGGAGAGCAGGGCCTGGTCGCGGCGGTCCCGCAGGGCGCGGCCGATGAGCATCTCGTTGTGGCCCATGCCGTAGAAATCCCCGGTGTCGAGCAGGTTGACGCCGTGGTCCAGGGCCGCGTGGATGGTGGCGATGCTCTCGGTCTCGTCCGCGGGACCGTACATCCCGGACATCCCCATGCAGCCGAGCGCGAGCGGAAAGACGGTGGGTCCGGAGGAGCCGAGGCGGCGGAGTGCGGTGGGATCTGGTGTCGTCATGCCCTCACCGTATGGCAAGGGTTTCCCTTTGGCAAGACGGAATTCGGAGCCGGGAAGGGGGGACGGGCAGGGACGGGGGCGATCCCCCCGTCCCTACTCGCGGATCAGCAGGTACTCCTGGATCCCGTGCTTCAGCAGGAACGAGCGGTCGACGCGGAAGCCCTTCAGGAGGTTGGTGACCTCCGCCGGGGCGAGGCGCGGCGACGGGCGCTCGGTGGGGGTGCGGCGGTCGTAGATCAGGTTCTGCTCGTCCTTGATCTTGAACCGGTACGGCTGGGCCGGGATCGTCTTGTGGTACGAGATCAGCGCGAAGAGGAGCGCGCCGCTCTGCGTGTAGCGCCGGAGCTGCTCGGAGAAGGCGGCCAGCTCCTTGCGGTGGAGATAGTTGAAGAGGTCCCAGGCGAGGATCACGTCGAAGCGCGTGTCCTCGGGGAGCGCGAGGAAATCGGCGAAGAACTGCGGGCTCGCGAGGTCGTCGCCGTCCCCCCCCTGCGTGCGGGTGGAGAGGGCGGCGTAGAGGTCCTCGAGGTAGAGCTTGCAGCCGAACTGGGACAGGAACTCGACGTTGGAGCCCACGGTCGAGCCGAGGTCGAGGACGGTCATCTTGCGCCGGCGGATCGACTCGAAGAGCGCCGCCATGGCGAGGGACCGGTGGACGTCCGGCTCGGCCTCCTGGGTCTGGACCCGGCCCTGCTCCTTGCGGGGGCCGGCGCCGCGGGGGGAAAACCAGCTCATCTCAGGCCGTGGCCTTCACTCCAGCGCCCGCTCCAACGCCCACAGCCTCGGGCCGGTTCGGCTCCTGCCGTGCCGGGCTGCCGCCCATCTCCTTCGGGGACTCCATGTCGATGCTGCCCTTGAACCGGGAGCCGTCCTCGAGCATGACGCGGGGGGCCGTGATGTTCCCCCGGATCGCTCCGGCCTGGCGCAGGATCGCCTGCTCGCGGGCGAAGACGTTGCCGTCCACCTCTCCCTCCACGATGACGACCTTGCCGAAGACGTCCGCGCGCACGCGGCCGTTCTTGCCGATCGTCACGTTGTTCTGCTTGAGATCGACCTTCCCTTCGACCCGCCCCTCGATCACGAGGTCCTCTTCGCCGGACAGGTCGCCCTTGATGAAGATGGAGGGACCGATCGTGGCACTGGTCGCGCTGCGCCGCGGGGGCTCGTTGCTGGCCGTCATGGGCGCGGGAGCGGGGGCCGGAGCGGTGGAGACGGGGCGCGGCGGGATGGGGGTGGGTTCGGGATGGTGAGTCGGTGGGTCGTCCTTCTTCCAAGCCATGAGAAAACTTCTCCTTCTTTACAATGTGGAGTGATCGAAAGGAGGGTATGGGGGTGAGACGGAGATGTCAAGGTGTAAATAGCAGATCGGCTATTTTTTGGACCCTCACCCCGGCCCTTCGGGAGGGCCGGGGGAATGAGGCCCCGGCTCAGCCGTTGACCAGCCGCGCGTTGAGGGTGATCTCGACGCCGCCGAGGGCCTGGGAGACGGGGCAGCCTTCCTTGGCCTTGCGGGCCTGCTCCTGGAAGCCGGCGTCGTCGATCCCGGGCACGGTGGACTCGTTGTCGAGCTCGACGCGGGTAATCTTGAACCCCTCGCCGACCTTCTCGAGGTGGACCTTGGCGGTGGTGGCCACCCGCGTCGGCGTCAGGCCGGCGCGGCCGAGGCCGGCGGAGAGGGCCATGGAGAAGCAGCCGGCGTGGGCGGCGCCGATCAGTTCCTCGGGATTGGTGCCCTTCGCCTCCTCGAAGCGCGAGCCGAACGAATAGGGGCCCTCGAAGGCGCCGCTGCCCAGCTTGACCGTCCCGTGGCCCTCCTTCAGGCCCCCTTCCCAGACTGCACTGGCTTTGCGTACCGGCATGGAAAATCCTCCTTGCGGATCAGAATTTGTCAGGGTTTCCGAGGTGGACTGGGCGGCCGGGCGGCGCGGAACTCGAGGATCTGGCCGGGCGAGAGCTTGCGCAGGCCCGTGATCTCGACCGGCCGGTCGGCTTGCCAGTCGAGGTGCAGGATCACCTCCACCTTGTCGCCGGCCCGCAGCTCCGAGATCGGAACGCTCCTGGCGACGGGGAAGGGCATGGCCATGGAGTCCATGCCGTCCATCGTGCCGTCGCGGCTCACCCAGTCGTCGATCGGCTCGTGGTGGAGAAACAGGGTGTGGCCGCTGGCGGTGTCCGGCGTCTGCACCACCTCGGCGCGGACGACGTAGTTGCGCCCTCTCACCGGCCGCTGGCATCCGGCGGCGGCCAGGAGCAGGGCGGCGCAGCCGATCCAGATGAAAATCGTTCGCAATGTGCGCATCGTTCGCCTCGCGCCCCTCCCTGGAGGCGGATCGTAGCATGGGCGGCCCGGCGCGCTCCGATGCGCGCTCCGATGCGATACCGATGCGATATCCGATGCGATAAGGTAGGAGCGGCTTTGAGGGAAGGAGGAGAGGAATGAGCGATCCAGGGGATCTCCGGCTGAATGGGTATGCGGCGGCGGTCGAGGCGCGGCTGGCGAAGTGGCAGGAGGAGGGTTTCGGCCGGCGCCTGTGGGAGAAGGACTACCGGCTGTGGACGCCGGAGCCGGTCCCGGAGCTGACCAACCGTCTCGGCTGGCTGGGGCTGCCCGACACGATGACGGCGGAGGTGGGGGAGCTCCGGCGCTTCTCCCGCGCGGTGGCGGACGAGGGGATCCGCGACGCCGTGGTGCTCGGCATGGGCGGCTCGAGCCTCGCTCCCGAGGTCTACTCGCGGACGTTCGCGCCCGCCTTCGGCTATCCGGCGGTGACCGTGCTCGACAGCACCCATCCCGCCGCCGTGAGCGCGCTGGGCCGGCGCCTCGATCCCGCGCAGAGCCTGTTCGTGGTGTCGAGCAAGTCCGGCACCACCACGGAGATGCTCTCCTTCTTCCACTATTTCTGGGCGCTGCTCGCGGCGGTGCCCGACCGCGGCCGGCACTTCGTGGCGGTGACCGACCCCGGCACGCCGCTGGAGGCGCTGGCCCGCGAGCGGGGGTTCCGGGCGGTGTTCAGCGCGCCTCCCGACGTGGGCGGCCGCTACAGCGCGCTGACGCCGTTCGGCCTGGTGCCGGCGGCGCTTCTGGGCGTCGAGGTCGAGCACCTGCTCTCGCGGGCGCGGGAGATGGCCGCGGCCTGCGGCCCGGGCGAGGCCGCGGACGCGAATCCCGGCCTGCGCCTGGGCGCCGCCATGGGCGAGCTGGCCCGCGCCGGCCGCGACAAGGTGACCTTCGTCACCTCGCGGTCCCTGGAATCCTTCCCCGACTGGATCGAGCAGCTCATCGCCGAGAGCACGGGCAAGACCATCCTCGCCGGCGGCGAGCACCGGGGGATCGTGCCGGTCGCGGGCGAGCCCCTGGGACCGCCGGAGGCCTACGGCGACGACCGGTTCTTCGCCGCCCTGCTGCTGGCGGGGGACGACGTCGCGGCGATCGAGGAGCGCCTCGGCGTTCTGGAGGGGGCCGGGCATCCGGTGGCCCGCTTCCACCTGTCGGACCGCTTCGATCTCGGCGCCGAGATGTTCCGCTGGGAGGTGGCGACCGCGGCGGCCGGCGCGGTGATCGGGGTCAACCCCTTCGACCAGCCGGACGTGCAGTTCGCCAAGGAGCTGGCGGCCAAGATGATGAAGGCCACCGAGAGCGGCGTCCTGCCGCCGTCGGAAGGGGAGGTCCGGATCGATTCCGAGGAGCTCGGCCTCGCCCTGACCCGCTGGGTGCGGGGCGCCAAGAAGGGGGATTACCTGGGGGTCCATGCCTATCTCGCGCCGCGGCCGCGCACCACCGAGGAGCTGCGCGCCCTGCAGGCCGGGCTCCACGAGAAGACCCGGCTCGCCGTCACCCTCGGCTATGGTCCGCGGTTCCTCCACTCGACCGGCCAGCTCCACAAGGGGGGCACCGGCCGCTGCCGCTTCCTCCAGATCGTGGACGAGCCGGCCGCGGACGTGCCGGTGCCCGAGACCAGCTACACCTTCGGCACCCTGATCCGCGCCCAGGCCGAGGGGGACCGGCAGGCGCTGGAGCAGCGGGGGCGCCAGGTGCTGCGCGTCCAGCTCGGCCGCGACGACGACCAGGGGCTCCGCCGGCTGCTCCAGGACCTGGGGACGGCCTTTTGAGGGGCGAAAGGGAGAGGGCATCATGATCCTGGCCGGAGACGTCGGCGGCACCAAGACCAACCTCGGCCTCTTCGAGGGCCAGGGGGCGCGGCTGCGCCTCCTGCGCTCGGGCCAGTACCACAGCGCGGATTTCCCGGGGCTTTCCGCGGTGATCCTCGACTTCCTGCAGGGCGGGCCCGCCGGAGCGGATCTCGAGGCCGCCTGCTTCGGGATTCCCGGACCGGTGATCGACAACCGGGCGAGCACCCCGAACCTCGCCTGGGTGGTGGACGGCGCCCAGGTGGCCGCGGACATCCACCTCGATCGCCTCGCGCTGATCAACGACCTGGTGGCGACGGCCGAGGGCATCCCGCTGCTGGAGACCGACGAGGTGGCGATCCTCCAGGAGGGGAGCCCGGACCCGGAGGGCAACCGGGCCCTGATCGCCGCCGGCACCGGGCTCGGCATGGCCCTGCTGCCGCGCATCGGCGACCGCTGGGTGCCCGTCCCTTCCGAGGGCGGGCACGCCGACTACCCGCCGCGGACCGAGGACGAGATCGATCTGCTCCGCCATCTGCGCGAGCGCTTCGGGCGGGTGAGCTCGGAGCGGATCGTCTCGGGGCCCGGCCTCTTCAACATCTACAACTTCCTGCGCGACGTCCGCAAGCTGCCGGAGAGCGCGCCGGTGCGGGAGGCGATCGCCCGGGGGGACGACCCGGCGAAGGCGATCGGCGAGGCGGCGGTCGCCGGTGGGGCGGCAGGGTGCGAGCTCTGCGCGCGGGCGCTCCAGATGCTCGTCGACGCCTACGGCGCCCTGGCGGGGAACCTGGCGCTGCTCGGCACCGCCATCGGCGGCGTCTACCTGGGCGGCGGCATCGCGCCCAAGATCCTGCCGCGGCTCGGGCAGGGCCCCTTTCTCCACGCCTTCAAGGCCAAGGGACGTTTCGTTCCCTACCTGGAGAAGGTGCCCGTGCGGGTCATCCTCAACGACCGCGCGGCCCTCCTGGGCGCGGCCCGGCACGCCGCGTCGCTGCTGCCCCCGCTGCTGCCCCGTTGACGTCAAAGAGCCGTCGATTTGGCAGCTCAAGGATCTTGGAGGGAGAGGAGAATTCAGCGAAATTGATCTTTTGGTCCAATTCGGCTGCGAGAGGTTGAGGTCGGTAAACTTTTTGTAAAACCCCTCTGGTCTGGCATCGGCGATGCAGGTAGAATCGTTCCCGCTCACCATGGACGGAGATGAACTCCGGACCTTTCAAGGAGATACGTTTATGCACAAGGCTTCGGTTTTTGCTCTGGTTTCCTGTATGACCCTGGCGTCGGCCGCCATGGCCCAGACCGCCACCACCCCGTCGACCTCGGCCAGCTCGGCCACCACCGCCACCTCGGCGTCGTCCACCACCACCAAGACGACCACCGCCAAGAAGACCACCCACCACGCCAAGAAGACCGCGTCGCACACGGTCACGGGCGCCATCTCCAACCTCGACTGCGCGACCAACAAGCTCACCGTCAAGACCACGGATCTGGTCACCACCGACAAGACCAAGATCACGGTCGACGGCAAGAAGGCCGCCTGCACCGATCTCAAGAACGACGACACGGCCACGGCCCACTACACCACGAAGGACGGCGTGAACACCGCCACCAGCATCAGCGCCAAGTCGAAGAAGATGTAAGCGGAGTTTTTTCGTAGCAAGGTTTCAAGGGGGACGGCGAGCGATTCGCCGGCCCCCTTTTTCATTCCGGCCGTCCCTATTTCTTCTTCGCCGCGCCGGCGCCCTCGAGGTTTCTGGCCAGGAACGCCGTGGTCCGCTGCCAGGAGTCCCTGGCGGCGTCGGGACGGTAGTTGCCGCCCGAGGGGTTGGCGAAGGCGTGGCCGGCGCCCTCG
The DNA here is from genome assembly GCA_036402955.1 of Thermoanaerobaculia bacterium. Lineage (GTDB taxonomy): Bacteria > Acidobacteriota > Thermoanaerobaculia > Multivoradales > UBA5704 > DATARR01. The sequence goes on along the minus strand of DASWRX010000175.1, from coordinate 14,669 downwards.
TAGATCTTGATCTCGACCGGCGTGCCCTGCTTCTTGAGCGCGGCCTCGAACTGCCGGATGGAGTCGACCGGGATGCTCTTGTCGTCGGCGCCGAAGAATCCGATGACGGGGTGTTTGATCGTCGCCAGCTTGGCGGGGTCGGTCTCCAGGCGGCCGTAGTAGATGACGGTGGCGTCGATCTTGTCCGGCATCAGCAGGGTGGTGTTGAGCGACCAGCCGCCGCCGAAGCACCAGCCGACGACGCCGAGCTTCTTCACCCCCTTGGCCTCCAGCCAGGCGGCGGCGCGCCGCAGGTTCTCCTGGGCCGGAGCGGGGTTCTGCAGCACGGCGCTCATCAGCTTCGTGGCCTGGTCCGGGGTGTCCGCGTGGCTGCCGCCGTAGAGGTCGACCGCCAGCGCCTGGTAGCCCTCGCCGGCGAGCCGCCGGGTCATGGCGCGGATGTTGTCGTTGAGCCCCCACCACTCGTGGATCACGATCAGGCCGGGCAGGTTTCCCGGGGCGCCCTTGGGCCGGGCGGCGTAGCCGTGCAGGGTCTTGCCGCCGGCCTCGCCGTAGGTCACCTCCTCGCCGGTGACGGGCTGCGCCGGCTCCTGCGTCGCGGCCTGCGTGGCCACCGGCTTGTCGTGCTGGTGCTCCTGGGCCATCCTCTGCATGTCCGCCTTCTCGTCCGCGCGGGCCGTGGCGGGGGCGAGAACGAGGAGCAGCAGCGCGGGAAGAAGAAGCTGTTTCATGGGTTCGTCTCCTTGTGTGAGATGAAGCAAACCGTTGACTCTCCCTCGGCCGGAAGGTACCAGACTCCGGGGTCGATCGGCGTCCCGCTTCGGCTTCCGTTTCGATGCTGCTATGATTCGCTCCTCTGCAAGCCCGCTCCATGGTTGACTATTCCAACATCCCCCGCGACTCGCGGCGCGTGCCCCTGGAGACGCGCGTCCAGTTCAAGTTCGACCGCTTTGACGGTTTCATCAGCGAGTACTCGGCCAACGTCTCCCCCGGCGGCATGTTCATCCGCACGCGGGCGCCGCAGCCGCCGGGCACGGTGCTCGACTTCGCCTTCCGTCTCGGCGACGGCTTCGAGCTGATCCGCGGGCGCGGCGAGGTGGTCTGGAACCGCCTGGAGGACGAGGGCCCGACGCGGCCAGGGGGGATGGGCCTCCGCTTCCTCGAGCTGGGCGAGGGGAGCAAGGAGCTCATCTACCGCATCGTCGACCAGCACGTCCTGCAGGGCGGCACGCCGTTCGACGTCACGCAGCGCCCGCCGGACCCGGTGCCCGCGCCGGCGGCGACGGCCACGCCCCCACCGTTCGATCCCGCGGCCGCGCCCTGGCCGCGCCCGGCGCCGCCGTCGCCGCAGGACGTCTTCGACCTGCCGCCGCCACCGCCGCCCATCGGCGTCTCCCGCGAGGCGTTCGAGGCCGAGCCGGCGCACGACACCCCGTCGTGGCTGCCGTCGCCGGACGAGCCTGCGGCGTCAGCGCTGTCCGAGCCGTTCCCCGATCTCCTGCCGGCCGGCGCGCCCGCCGGCGATCCCGCTGGCGATCCAGAGCCGGCCGCGGCGGCCTCGCCGCCGATGTTCGCGACCACCTTCGGCGCCGCGGCGGCCAAGCGGCCGCCCCGCCGGCTGCTCCCCTGGGCGCTGCTGGCGGCCGGCGTGCTGCTGGCGGCCGGCCTCTTCCTCCTGCGCGACTCGGTGATGGGCTGGGCGGGGCTCGGCGACGAGCCGGCCGCCCAGGCCGCGCCGGCGCCGCGGGCCAAGGCCCGGAAGCCGCCGGGGCTCCGGCCCGCGGGAGCGGCGGTCGCCGTCCCGACCGCCTCGGCCGCCGCGCCGGTCGCCGTTCCTCCGGCGACCCCCGAGCCGGCGACCCCTGAGCCGGCGGCGCCCAAGCCGGCGCCCATCCCGGCGGTCGCCGAGGACGGCGGCGCGCCGCTCACGGCGCTCGACAAGATCACCTTCGAGGCGGCCGGCGGCGGCGGCACGGACGTGATCCTCTGGGGCAACGGCGCGATCCCGGCCGCCGTCTACACCCGGTCGCGGATCGAGGGCAATCCGCCGCGCGAGCTGTTCCGTTTCACCGGTATCCGCCAGCCGTTCGCCAAGACCCGCGTGGTCGTCGGCACTCCGGAGATCCTGCAGGTCCGCATCGGGTTCCATCCCGGAGCGCACGGCAACGAGCTCCACGTGGTGCTCGATCTCGCCCATCCGAACGTCGCGGTCACCCAGGTCGAGCCCGGGCCGCAGAAGCTGCGGATCCACCTGCAGCGGCGGTGATCGGCGGTCCCTGAAGGTCTCCCGCCGGCCGCCGGCGCCCGGCGGGTGCGGCTTATAGTAGAATTCAATCCCCTGAAATCAATGTTGGGAAGAAGTACGCCGTTGAAGTCGCTCGGGAATCGTTGATGGCGAACGTCGACCGCATCAAGCGCCAGCTCCTGCGCGACCTGGTGCAGCAGAACGTCGACCTGGCCGAGGGCCGGTTGCCGCGGGGGTTGCGTCAGGGCCGCCGGTGGGGCGTCGCCGTGCGGGTGATGGCGCTGGCGCTCCTCTCGCTCGCCCTCTTCGGCTCCTCGCGGCTGATCTCCTCGCGGCTGGACTCGCCGCCGAGGGAACATTCCCCTGCCGCCGGGGCCAGGGCCGCAACCAGGACCGCCGCGCCGCCGGCCGTTCCGGCGCAGCTTCTGACCACGCCGCAGCCGGTCGACGCCGCGGTCTTCCCGCTGGCCGTCCACAAGATCGTCATCGACGCCGGGCACGGCGGCGAAAGCACCGGCACCCGCACCCCTCAAGGGCTGCTGGAGAAGGACCTGACGCTCGACATCGCCCAGCGCCTGCGCCGGATCCTGGCGCAGCAGTCCTTCGACGTGGTGATGACCCGCGACGCCGATCACGACGTCTCGCTGAAGGAGCGCGGCGGCCTCGCCAACCGGGTGGGGGGGGACATCTTCGTCTCGATCCACCTCAACTGGATCGTGAACCGGCGCTCGCGGGGGGTCGAGACCTACTACATGGGAGCGACGGACGATCCCTACCTGACGCGCCTCGCGGCCGCCGAGAACCGCGAGTCCGGCTACTCGCTGGCCGACATGCGGCGGCTGCTCGACCGCATCTACGCCGGCGTGCGGCAGGAAAAGTCGCGTAAGCTGGCGGAGACGGTGCAGAGCTCCCTGTTCCAGTCGCTGGGCAAGGTGAGCCCCGAGATCGAGAACCGCGGCGTCAAGACCGCCCCGTTCATCGTGCTGCTCACCACGGACATGCCCGCCATTCTTGCCGAGGTCTCCTCGCTGTCGAGCGAGGAGGAGGCCCGGCTGCTGACGAAACCGTTATACCGGCAGTACATCGCCGAGGCCCTCGCCAAGGGGATCCGCGCCTACGCGGAGACCGTCGAGGAGGCCCCGGAGGTGGACGCGGCCGCCAGAAAGGAATCGCGATGAGTGAGAAGTCAAAAGAGGTCCTCCACGTGGGGATCGACCTGGGCACGTCGAGGAGCTCCATCTCGGCGTCCAACGGCCAGCGCCACGTGATCGAGAGCTACGTCGGCTGGCCGCTCGACATGGTGGCCCGGCGGGTGCTGAAGAAGCCCGTGCTGATCGGCCGCGAGGCGCTGGAGAACCGCTCCATGCTGGATCTCCACCGGCCGCTCGAGGAGGGGCTGATCAAGGACGGCTCCGAGAAGGACGAGGCGGCCGTGCGCGAGCTGCTGCGCCACCTGCTGTCGCTGGTGGGGATCGACCCCGACGCGCGCAACGGCGTGCGCGTCCGCGCCGTCGTCGGCGTGCCGGCCGAGGCGCTGCGGGTCAACAAGCAGCAGGTGAGAAAGGCGCTGCAGAACGCCGTCGACAGCCTGCTGATCGTCTCCGAGCCCTTCGCGGTGGCCTACGGCATCGAGGCGCTCCTCCACACGATGATCATCGACAGCGGCGCCGGCACCACCGACTTCTGCGTCATGAACGGCCGCCTGCCCACCGAGGAGGACCAGCGCACCCTGCCCCAGGCCGGCGACTTCGTGGACGAGACCCTGATGCGGCTGGTCCGCGGCCGCTTTCCGGAGGCGAAGTTCTCCATCCACATGGTCCGCGACTGGAAGGAGGCGGGGAGCTTCGTCGGGACGCCCAAGAACCCGGTGGTGGTCACCGCGCCGGTCAGCGGCAAGCCGACCCAGCTCGACATCACCCAGGACATGCGCCAGGCCTGTGAGAGCATCCTGCCGCCGATGATCGAGTCGATGCTCGACCTGCTCTCCCGGGTGGATCCCGACTATCAGGAGAAGGTCCGCAACAACATCGTCCTCTCCGGCGGCACGGGGCTGATCCGGGGGCTCGGGCCGCGTCTGGAGCAGGAGCTGCAGGCCGTGGGCGGCGGCAAGGTGCGGGTGGTCAAGGACCCCATCTTCGTCGGCTCGGACGGCGGCCTGGCGATCGCTACCGACGCGCCGGATTCGGACTGGGAGCGGCTGGCGTCCTGACCGGTCCGGCCCCGAGGGCGCGCGCCACGGCGTCCCCCAGCCCATAGGTCAGGAAGGCCCAGATCACCCCGAGCAGCGCGGCGAGGAGGGCGCCTCCCCAGGGGGCGCCCGGCACGCCCGCCAGCTCGCCGATCTTCTTTCCCACGTCGTCCCCCCGCAGCAGCTCCCGCGCCGCCGGCGCCGCCCAGGGCGGCAGGCGGGTGGCGAGGATCGATCCGATCTCGTAGGCGTCGCCGCCGAGCGAAAGGAAAGGGGCCAGGGCGAAGGGGAGGACGGCTCCGAAGAGCGCCGCGTTCCCGGCCGCCGCGGCCCGGCGCAGGGCCCAGACGCCCGGGAAGAGGGTCAGCAGGAAGGGGCCGAGATCGGTGGCGAGATAGATGAGATCGCTGCCCCGGGTGTTGAACCCTGAGAGGCGCCCCGCGTATTCACTGGCGGGAACGACGAAGGGGAACACCCGCGCGAGCAGGGCGCCGCCGTAGAGCCGGTCGATCTCGAGCCGCGTCACTCCGCCCCCGGCCGCCTGGCAGGCCGCCGCGTGCAGCAGCTCGTGCACGGGCACGTAGGCCCACCAGCCCGCGACGAGGCCCAGAGCGGCGAGGAGCAGACCCCGCGCGCCGCGGTCCAGGCAGCGGTCGAGACCGCGGAAGGCATCCGTGAAGGGGACGAGCAGAGGTCGGAGAAAGGGTGCCATCGGCGGGAGAACGCGATGATACGCTAGCTCGCCCGCCAAAGAGCTGGTCCCGCCAAGGTTTATCCTGTAAACTAGCCTTAAATAAGAAGAACTGTGAATGGCTCCGCATCCTGAAGAACGCCGCATCGTCGGCTTGCTGGGAGAGTTGATCGTCCAGAGCGGCGCGCCGCTGGAGACGCTGGAGCAGCGCCTCGGCTGGTCCCCGGGGCGCCTTCTCGACCTGCTCGAGGGCCGGCTGCGGCTCGGTTTCGAGGACGTCCTCGAGATGCTCCCGCTCCTGGGCACGACGCCCACCGACTTCTTCGCCTGGCTGTATGGCTTCGACTCCAAGGGTCCCGCCGGCTTGGGCGGCGACGAGGGGGTGCCGGAATCCGTCGCCGCGGGCTCGCCGGCGGAGACGGCGATGGACCGCCGCTTCGAGCAGAGCCTCCGGGTGGTGAGGAGCTCGCTCGCCCGGCGGCGCGCCTGGAAAGAGGAGCGGAGCCGGAGCTGATTCCCGGGGTGGAGCGGCTACGCCGGCTGCCCCTCCGAGAGCGACCTTTCCACCGACGGCTTCTTGGGCAGAGCCGAGATCCGTGAATTGAGGTTCCGGATCAGGTCGAGCGCCTGCTGCTCCTGATCGGCGACCTGCTGAAGCTGGAGCAGGGCGGCGAGGATCTCGAGCTTCACCCGCAGGGCGTGGAAGATCGGCACCGTCGTCATCACCGTCCGCTTGACCTCCGCGACGAGCCCCAGCTTCACGTACACGGACGCGAGGTCGAGCGAGACCAGCGCCATCTCGTAGGCGAGCCCTTTCTCCGTGTAGCCCTTGCGGGCGCGGAGCAGGGCGTTTTCGGCCGCCCGCAGGTGGCCCAGGTCGCGCAGGATCTGCCCTTCCTGCCAGGCGGCCCGCAGGAGGATCAGCGGATCGCCGAACTCCTGATACAGCTCGCGGGTTTCGCCGTAAAGCGTCATGGCCTGGTCCGGCCGGTCGAGATCGATGTAGCAGCGGATCAGGTTGTGGCAGGCGGCGAGCAGAAGGTGGGGATCCTCCTCGTGATCGATCAGGGGGAGAGCCTGATTGAGGACGCGCACGGCGGCCTCGGTCTCGCCGGAATAGAGCAGGGCGATCGCCTTCTGGGTCAGCGTGCTGGCGAACAGATGGCTCTCGCCGAGCTCCTGATAGATCTGCCCGCCCTCTTCGCAGGTCTCGACGGCTTCCTTGAACCGGCTCTGGAAGATCGCGAGCGCCGTGACCCGCTCGAGCAGCCAGGCGCGGAGCGAGGGATCGCCCGTGCCCAACCGCCGGTGCTCCTGCGCAGTCGCCAGGGCTTCTTCAGCCGCGCGCGGCTGACCACCGACCCGCAAGGCGGTGCCGTGCTGTCCCCAGACCCGCGCCAGCAGATCCTCGAGCTTCAACTCGCTGCCCTCGTCGGCGGCGGAGCAACCCTCGGCGGCGAGCTTGGCCAGCTCGGCGAACTGCAGCATGTCGCTGGCGGAGCTGTACCGGATCGCATGGCTGCGCTCCACCAGGGCACGGGCGAGGGCGGGGCTGGCATACGGACCCCCGGCGGCCACCCGCCGGATCTGTTCGCCGGCCGGCAGCTCCGCGAGCTCGGCCACCAACAGTGGAACGGAAACCTTTCCTGGCTGCTCGGGGGTCAGGAAAGCCGAGACGGCCCGCTCCGCGGCGGCGAAGGCCTGGCCGTAGTCGTAAGTCTCCGCCACGGATGGCGTGGAGGTTCCTTCTCCGGATTGGAAACCGTCCGCCTTGGGCTGGAGCAGGAAGGTCGAACCGACCTGATTCCAGCCCATGGCGCCCAGGTGATCGCGGCAGACCGCGCAGCCGCTCAACAGGTGGCGCATCACTTGTGCATTGGATTTACGACGGACCGGCCGAGAGGCGCCCCTCAGGAGCTCCTGGAAATCTTCCGTGCTTGGGTGGCCTTCAAACATTGAGCACCTCCCGGACGATGAATGGACAAGAAAAATCAGTAAAAATCAGTCTTCATCTAAAGGCAAGCCGGCTTGGGATGCCCTGTCGGATCGATGCACGATCCCCCGTTGGGTTGCATGAGGGTATCCTTCTCGGTCACCGGGCCCTTGGCGGAGTGGCGGTGGCCGGGATACAGGGCGACGAGACCTTCGGCCCAGCGCAGGGCGGCTCCGAGCCAGCCGTCGCCGGCCGGGCTCGCCGCCGGGACGTCCACGGGCCGGGCGCCGACCATCGGCACGGCGATCAGAGCGAGCAGGGCTGAGACGACGAAAATCCGACACAAACTGGGAATGCGGGTCATGGCAATCATCTCCTCTCCAGCAAACGTGGCTCCAGCCCCGGAAACCGACGCCGGACGCCACGGAAATTACGACCCTCAATGGATACGTCTCTACTCAAGTTAGTGCGCCACCCGGGGAAAACGGGACACGAAGCGAGCACTGTCGAGAGGGCTGGTTCGTGGACCGGAAACCCGGCGCTGAGAGTTGACGTCCAGAGAGGCCTGGAGAGAGGACGGAGGAAAAGGCGGGGCGGCGCCAGCACGCCCGAGGGACGCCGGCGCCGCCGCAAGAGTTTCATTTCAGCAGACCGCGTTTCGCGAAGGGCTCGATTCGCGCGTTGAGGAAGCGGATCAACTCCATCGCCTGCTGTTCCTGGTCCGCGACCTGCTGGAGCTGGAGCAGGGAAGCCAAGGCCTCGCGGTCCACCCGCAGGGCGCGGAAGATGGGCACCGTCGCGGTCACGGTTTCCCTGACCTGTTCGATGTCCTTGAGTTTCACGTATAGGGCCGCGAGATCGAGGCAGACGACGGCCACCTCGTACATCAGATCCCGTTCCACGAAGCCCTGGCGGGCGCGGAGCATTGCCGTCTCGGCCGCGCGCAGTTGACCGAGATCGCGCAGCAGGATTCCCTTCTGCCAACTGGCGCGCAGCAGGATCAGGCTGTCGCCGAACTCCTTGTAGAGGTCCTGAGCCTCCGTGAAGATGGACAGCGCCCATTCCGGCTGATCCAGGTTGATATAGCACTGGACCAGGTTATGGCAGGCCGCGAGCAGCAGGTGCGGATCCCCCTCGTGGTCGATCAAGGGAATCGCCTGATTGAGGAGGCTCACGGCTCCCTCCGCATTGCCGGAGTACAGGAAGGCGGTCGCCTCCTGGACGAGCGTCCGGGCGAAGGCGTGGGTCTCGCCGAGCTGACGGTAGATCTCGGCGGCTTCGGCGAGCGCCGAGATGGCGGCGTCGAAACGGCGTTGGAACGTATGGAGGCCGGCCACCTGCTCGCGCAAGCGAGCCTTGAGGGTGGGATCTCCGGTTCCCGTGGAGAGATAGCCGTTGGCGGTGACCATCGCCTCCTCGGCATCGCGCAACCGGCCAGCCACCCGCAGAGCGGTTCCATACTGGCTCCACGCCATGGCCCGCAAGTCCGCGAGACGGGCGGAACTGCCCGTGGCTTCTGGGGAAGAGCGGGCGGAGATGCTGCGCGCCAAGCGAGCCCATTGGAGCATTGCCTCTGGATCCGCATAGCGAGCTGCATGGCTACGCTCGATCAGCGGCTGAACGAGCTGCGGCACTGCGAAGCGTTCATTCTCTTCCACCAGTGAGAGTTGGACCTCGTAGCGAACGTGATCCAGCTCCTTCAGGAGTTGATCTGGTGACAGCGCCGGTGGCGGAGCCGTCGCGAGTAGCTCTTCGACAGCATGCTCGGCTCGAGCGAATGCCAGATCGTAGTTGTAGCCGAGGGTCGTACCCGCCTGGACGGGCCCACTCTCACCCTCGCGCATGCCACCCGGGAGGTATACCAGACGCTCCAATCGGCTACTTGACCACCCCATAACCTCTAACCGATCCCGGCAGATCCGGCAGTCGGCGAGCAGGTGCCGTAGGATCTTCGCGTTCCGAGCGGCATGGCCCCGTCGCGACGCATCCTGCAGAAAGCCTTCCAGATCTTCGATCTTCGGATGATCTTGCAACATCTCACACCTCCCGGAAAACAACTAAAGCCAACAAGTCCCCCCGCGCTGCCGCGCGGGGGGAGGGCGGCACGTCCGCCCGACTAGATTCCGCCGCCGCCGGTGCCACCAGCGCAGGGTGCCGAATGTCCCCAAGGATCGATGCACACGCCCGTCATCGGCACGGCGCCGCCACCGCCGCCGATCGGACCCGAGACGAACGCCTTCGTCGCAGGGCTCTGGCGGCCCTGTTGCGCGGGGCCGACCAGGAGGTCGCCCAGCCAAGCCAGGGCGGCGTCGAACCAGCCCGCGGCGGGCTGCACGGCTTGATGACGGTCGAGGGTGCGGGCCTGCGCCGCGGGAACGGCGGCGGCGAGCAGGACGGCGGACAGCGCGGCGGCAACGACGGTGCGGGGAATACGGTTCATGACAGCTCTCCTCTCAAAATAGACACATATCAATATAAGTGGGGTGGATTGGCGGGTACGCCTGCCCTCCCCGTTCCAACAACTTCGACTTCCAGAACCGGTTCTATTCCCGTAAGTGTACTCCCAAGGGAGAACCGTGACAGCTCCGTGAAAACTTTCCGGGCGTCGGTTCTCCTCCCTCGCCGTTCCCGGTTGGTTGCAGGAAGTGGTGCGATCCGGGACGCGCAAAGAGCGTTTCAGGTGTCGGCAAGCCACGACTTGCATGGCACGCATCTTGTAATTCGGCGACGGGGGAGGGATTCCATGCCGAAGACCACGACCCATCCCGCAGCCTTCGAATTCATCCCGGAGCGGCCGACGATCCCGAAGCTCTGGGAGGCGGCTCAAGGATGCACCGCTTGCGACCTCTACAAGCAGGCCACGCAGGCGGTTCTGGGGGTGGGGCCGCGCGAAGCGGCGGCCTGCTTCATCGGCGAGCAGCCCGGGGATCAGGAGGATCTGGCGGGCAAGCCCTTCGTCGGTCCGGCCGGCAAGGTGCTGGACGAGGCGCTGGTGGCGGCGGGGATCCCGCGTCAGGAGGTCTACGTCACCAACGCGGTCAAGCACTTCAAGTGGGAGCCGCGCGGCAAGAAGCGCATCCACGCCAAGCCCACGATGGGCGAGGTCAAGGCCTGCCGGCCCTGGCTGGAGACGGAGCTGGCGATCGTCAAGCCGCGGATCGTCGTCTGCCTCGGCGCGACCGCCGCCCAATCGCTGATGGGTCCCAAGTTCAAGATCACCGTCGAGCGGGGCAAGTTCTTCGAGAGTCCCTGGGCCCCCTGGCTCACCGCGACCTACCACCCCTCGGCCATCCTGCGCATGCCGGACGAGGCCGCGCGCCACGAGGCGCGGGCCCTGTTCGTGGCGGATCTGCGGGAGGTGGCGGCAAGGCTGCGATAATCTCCCTCGATCTCAAGGAGGGAGCATGCCGGCCAACGACAACCCCCGCGTCCAGCTCCTCCTGCGCGCCCTCGACACGGGCTACGACCACAAGTCCTGGCACGGTCCCATCCTGAAAGGATCGCTGCGCGGGATCGCGGCGCAGGACGCGGCCTGGCGGCCGGCGCCGCGCCGGCACAACGTCTGGGAGCTCGCCGTTCACGCCGCCTACTGGAAGTACTCCGTCCTCCACCGGCTGCGCCGGGAGATCCGCTTTCCGCTGAAGGGGAGCAACTGGTTCCCCCGGCCGGAGGGGGAGGCGGACGACGAGAAGGCCTGGAAGGCGGACCTGCGGATCCTGGAGGAGATGCACCGCGGCCTGCGCGCGGCCGTCGCCGCCCTCCGGGACGAGGACCTGGACGCCATCCCGCCCGGGAGCAAGACGAAGGTGCAGGATCTCGTGCTCGGCGCGGCCTACCACGACGTCTATCACGCCGGGCAGATTCAGCTTCTCAAGCGGCTCCGCTCTTCCCGCTGAGCTGGTGGCCTTGCCACGGTTTTCATGCCGTGATAGCATGAAAGAATCTCTTCAAGCTGTCTTCTGGTCCTCTCCAAGGAGACTCTCATGCACCAGCAACTTCGGCGGAGTAGCGTTCGGCGTCCCGGTCTCTGGACTCTCGGGCTCCTCCCTTTCCTCCTCGCGGGTCCGGCGGCGGCCGTCTCGCCAAGCTTCACCACGACCGACCTGACGTCGCCCATCCCCAATTCGGGGGCTCTCTTCGGCTCGGCGGTGCGCATCTCGGAGGATGGCAAGACCGCGCTGGTGGGGGCGCCGGGCGGGGCTCCATGCCCCGGCACCGCGGAGAGGACGTGCGGGGCCGTCTACGTCTACGGAAGATCTCAGGCGGGCTGGTCGCTGGAGGCCACGCTCACGCCCGAGGATGGTGGCTACCCCGGATTTGGCGGCGCGCTCGCCCTGTCGCCGGACGCCACGGTGGCGCTGGTGGGGGGCGCCTCGGCGAGCTGTCCGGAGTCGGCGACCATCCCCTGCGGCCTGCTGTACGTCTTCAGCCGCGGGGGAGCGGGTTGGACGCAGGAGAAGAGGATCGTCGATGCGCTGGTCTCCGGCCAATACCAGCAAGGGATCTCGCTCGCCCTGTCGACAGCGGGGGCCACGGCGCTGGTGGCAGGCCCGCCCCAATCCTGCGCCTACGGCGCGCCGAGCTGCCGGACCGTGCACGTCTTCACCCGTGACGGCGGCGCCTGGACCCTGTGCAACGGGTTTCTCCCAGGCAATCAGTCGAGCGGCACGCTCACTCTCGCCATGTCGCGCGACGGGACCACGGCTCTGGTCGGCATGCCCGATTGCTCGGCGTCCGGCGGCAATTGTGGAAGCCAACTTTTCATATATGCCAACCCGGCGGCGAACCAGCTTCCAACGGCCCATGTCGACGCCTCGTCCCCCTCCCACGGGCTGGGCTTCTCGATCGGCCTGTCCGGCGACGGGGATGTCGCGGTGGCTGGAGATCCGAGCCATCCCTGTGGCGACCAACCGTCTGTGTGCTCAGCGGGCTTCATCTTCCGGCGCACAGGCAGCACCTGGGCGGAAGAGAGGAGGCTTCCAGCCACGGATTCCTCCAGCCCCTTGTCGTTCGGCGCGCGGGTGGCCCTTTCGCTCGACGGTGGCACGGCCGTGTTCGAGGCGGAGAACCGGCAGTGCTCCGAGTGTGCCGATCTCTTCCTCTCCAAGCACCGCGACGGGGCCTGGAGCGGCCCCGTTCCTCTGGCCTCGTCTCTGCCCGGGGCCATCCTGCCGATCTCGATTCAGCCTCTGGCGATTTCGGGAGACGGCACGACCGTGCTCCTCGGCGCGCCCGTGACGGACTGCGCCGCCGGCCAGGACTGTGGCACCGTGCACATCTTCGAGGGAGTCTCGGCCGACGCGCTCGAGGTGCCGGCGCTGGGCGGGGTGGGGCTGGCCCTCCTCGCCCTGCTGCTCGCCGCCAGCGGCTCGCTTCTCCTCCTCAGACGGCGGCTCAGACCCGCTCGATGATCGTCGCGATCCCCTGGCCACCGCCGATGCAGAGAGTGATCAGGGCGGTCGAGAGGTCCCGCCGCTCCAGCTCGTCGAGCGCCGTGCCGAGCAGGATGGCGCCGGTCGCGCCCAGCGGATGGCCGAGGGCGATGGCGCCGCCGTTGACGTTCACCCGCGCGGGATCGATCCCCAGGTTGCGGATGGTCTGCAGGGGGACCACCGCGAAGGCCTCGTTGATCTCCCAGAGATCGATGTCCTTGACGTCCATGCCGGCCTTCTCCAGGGCCCGGCGGGACGCCGGCGTCGGGGCGGTCAGCATGATCAGCGGCTCGGAGCCGATGGTGGCCATGGCGCGGATGCGCGCCCGCGGCTTCAGGCCGTGGGCTCTGGCGTACTCCCCGGAGCCGATCAGCACGGCCGCGGCGCCGTCCACGATGCCGCTGGAGTTGCCGGCGGTGTGGACGTGGTGGATCGATCCGAGCTGGGGATAGCGCTCGAGGGCGATCTGATCCAGGGTCTCGCCGTTGGGTCCCACCGGGGCCGCCCCCAGGGCGGGGAAGGCGGGGTTGAGCGCGGCGAGCCCTTCGATCGTGGTGTCGTGCCGCGGGTGCTCGTCCTTCTCCAGCAGCACGGCGCCGGTCGCCGGGTCCTTGACGGGGAAGAGGCTGCGGCCGAAGTGACAGGCCTTCTGGGCGACCGCCGCCTTGCGCTGCGACTCCAGGGCGAAGGCGTCCAGCTCCTCACGGGAGAAGCCGTCCAGCGTGGCGATGAGGTCGGCGCTGATCCCCTGCGGTACCTGGAAGTGTTTGCCCCGCAGGGTCATGTTCTCGCCGTCCTGCCCCGCGCGGTCGGCGCCCATGGGCACCCGCGACATGCTCTCCACCCCGCCGCCGACCACCAGCCGCTGTGCGCCGGCCATCACTCCCATGGCGGCGAAGTTGATCGCCTGGAGCCCCGAGCCGCAGAAGCGGTTGACGGTCGTGCCCGTGACCTCGATCGGCCAGCCGGCGGCCAGCACCGCGTTGCGGGAGATGTTCGCGCCCTGCTCGCCGGCCTGCGACACGCAGCCGGCGATGACGTCCTCGACGTCGGCGGGATCGATCCCGGCCCGCTCGGCGAGGCGGTTGAGCGTCTGCGCCAGCAGCTCCTGGGGATGGACGTTGGACAGGGCGCCCTTGCCCGCCTTGCCGCGGCCTCGCGGCGTCCGGACGGCGTCGAGGATATATGCGTCGGACTTGGCGTCACTCATGACTGGATCTCCTTGAATGGGCGAGCAGCCGCTCGAACGCGGCGCGGGCATAGTCGCCCGCCCTGGCGTCGCGCAGCATGCGCTGGACGTGGTGATAGCCGAGCACGATGGCGTTCAGCTCGAAGGCGAGCTGCCCGGGATCGAGATCGGAACGGAAGTGGCCGGCCTCGACGGCCAGGCGCGCCGCCTTGACCATGAACTGGAAACGGTCCTGGTGGGCCCGCGACAGGAAGTCCCGCTGCGGTCCCGGCCGGTCGTCGAGCTCCACGGAGGCGGCGACGAGGAGGCAGCCGCCCGGCATCGACGGATCGTCCTCCCAGACGAGCCAGTTCTCGAAGAAGGCCCGGATGCGCGGCTCGCCGCGGGGAGCGGAGAGGGCCGGGCGGATCACCGTCTGCTCGAACCGCTCCACGGCGGCCTGGAGCACCTGGAGCTGGAGCTCGTCCTTGGACCCGAAATGGGCGAAGAGGCCGCTCTTCGAGAGCCCCAGCTCGGTCGAGAGGGTGCCGATCGTCAGCCCGTCCAGCCCGTCGCGGCTGGCCAGGCGCACGGCCTGGTCCAGGATGCGCTCGCGGGTCTCGGCTCCCTTCCTCATGAGGGAGATAACTATACGAACGATCGTTCTATTTCGTCAAGGCGCCCGGCCCTGAAAACGAAAGACCCCGGCACCTTGCGGGGCCGGGGTCTCAAGGGTCCGTTTCGGTGGCGTTGGGTTCCCCTTCGGGATCACCCTCCGGTGCCACGGACACGTGGAGAATCCCCTTACGAGGACGCCACCTCCACTGAACCGTGTTTACCTTCTATCACTGGACCACCTCCTTCCTGGGCGTGTGCATCATCGGCGGGTCCCAACCCGCCCGGTCCCGTGGGCCGCCCAAGCCTCATTGAGACCGCCACGTCACTCCAGGTAGGAGGCGTGGACCCTCGACACAACAATATGTTGGGGCACGGGATTCCAAATGTCAACAGG
>DASWRX010000174.1:0-10747 GCA_036402955.1 Thermoanaerobaculia bacterium | reverse complement strand
TCCTGAAGCGGCGGCGGGAGCTTTTTTCTGTTCCGCCGGCCCGGGCGCCGTGGAACTTTCGCCTCTCCGGCAACGTACGATGGGGAAGGAGCGAAGGAGGCTCCCCGCGATGCTCAAGATCCTCGTCTGGCTCGTCCTCTTCGTGGTCTGCTGGCCGCTGGCCCTGCTGGCATTGATCCTCTATCCCTTCGTCTGGCTGCTCTCACTGCCGTTCCGGCTGGTGGGGATCACCCTGGAGGCGGTCTTCGCCTTCCTCAAGGCCCTGCTCTTCCTGCCGGCCCGTCTCATCGGCGGTCCGCGGCCGGCGTGACCGGCTTGAAACGTTCCCCCGCCTCCTCCGTCTTCTCCTTTGGATGTTGACGGCTTTCGAGGACACCGCGCAACGATACCAGCGCCGGGTCTACTCCTTCGCCCGCTACCTGCTCTCCAGCCGGGAGGAGGCGGAGGACGTGACCCAGGAGGTGTTGCTCCGCCTCTGGCGGCACCGCCAGGGGGTGGACGAGGAACGCCTCGGCCCCTGGCTGCTGCGGGTCACCCGCAACGCCTGCTACGACCTGCTCCGCAAGCGCCGGTCCGAGGCCGCCGCGGGGCTCACCGCGGGCGCCGGCGATCCGGAGACGGAGGCGGTCGCGAGCGCCGAGCCCGACCCGCAGGCCAGCGCCGAGGCCGCGGACTTCCGCCGGCGGCTGCTCGCGGCGCTGGCGGAGCTCGGCGAGCCCTACAAGAGCGTGGTCATCCTGCGCGAGGTCCAGGGGCTGCCGCATCGGGAGATCAGCGAGGCCCTCGGCATCCCGGAAGCCACCGTCCGCGTCCATCTCCACCGGGGGCGGCTGAAGCTGCGGGAACGGCTGAAAAAGGATGTGTACCATGACGCGACTGAATGAACCCATGGTCTGCGAGGGGGCTCTGGATCTCCTCGAAACCTATCTGGACGGCGACCTGCCGCGGGAAGCGGCGGACCGCTTCCGGTTCCATCTGGAGGGCTGCCGGGCCTGCGCCGCCGAGCTCGCCCTCGCCGGACGCATCCAGCGGGAGCTGCGCGTCCTGCCGCAGCCCGACTGCCCGCCGGAGGTGATCGAGCGCGTGGTGCGGACGGGACGCGGCGAGGTCGTCCCGTTCCCGTCGCGGAGCCGCGCCGCGCGCCTGCGGATCGCCGCCGCGGCCGCCGCCCTGGCCCTGGCGGTGGGCGGCGGCTCGCTCTTCATCCATCTTCAGCGGGACCAGCCCCGCCCGGAGCCCAGCCGGGCAGAGATCGCTCAAGCCACGCGGCAGGCGCGCTTCGCCCTCGCCTACCTCGGCAAGGTGACCCGCAAGGCCGGCCTCGGCGTCCGCGACGAGGTCCTCGAGAAGCGGCTGGTGATCCCCGCCGCCCGCAGCGTCTCCCGGTCGCTGGGCGGCGCCCTGAGCGGGCCCAGCGCGGCCGCAGAGCCGCGGAAGGAGCTTCCATGATGCGCAAGCCGATCGTCACCGCCGTTCTCGGCGCTCTCCTGCTGTTCCTGGCCGTCGCGGCCGGACGCGCCCAGAAGCTGGAGAGCCTGCCCGGATACGTTCCCATCGAGGAGCTCAACCTCTTCCCGCCGGACAAGCTGAGCGTCGAGGTGAACCTCGACGGCCCCCTGCTGCACATGGTCGCCGCGGCAACCAAGGGGGACGACCCCGAGTTCTCGGCCGTGATGGCGGGCCTGAAGTCGATCAAGGTCCAGGTCTACCCGCTGAAGGGGGTGGACGCGGGCGCCGTCAAGGGCAAGATCGGGCGGGCCGTCCACTGGCTGGAAGGCCATGGATGGCAATCCTCGATTCGCGTCAAGGAGAAGGGCGACGAGACCTACATCTACCTCAAGCAGACCGGCGACCGGATCGAGGGGTTGACCCTGCTCTCGCTCAACCCCGGCGACGAGGCCGTGATCATCAACATCGTGGGCAGGATCGATCCCGCTGAGATCGGCCGTCTCGGCAAGAACCTCGACCTGCCGCAGCTCCAGAAGATCCCCGCCAGGGGCGGCGGCGCCAGGAAACCCGAATGAGGAGACATGTCATGAAAAGAAATCTGTTCGTCCTGGGTTCTTTCCTCTCCCTCACCGCCCTCCTCGCCGGCTGCGGCGGGAGCCCGACGGTCGAGGAGGTGCGCTGGGAGCTGCAGCACCGTTTCCCGGAGGCCCGCTTCGAGCGGGAGGAGCACGTCCACCTGGGCCGCATCTCGATGGGCCTGCTCCACGGGCTCGTGCGGATGGCCGCCAGGGACGGGGATGAGGAGGGGACCGCGATCGTCGGCGCGGTCCGCAGCGTCGACTTCGCCACCTACAAGGTCCACGGCCTGCCGGACCTCGACCGTCTCAACGGCGAGACCACCTTCGCGCGGCAGCTCGCCCGCGCCGGCTGGTCCACGATGATCCGCACCCGCGAGGAGAACGGCGAGCGCACCTGGGTCTACGTCCGCAGCGACGAGCGGGGCGCCCTGCGCAACCTCTTCGTCGTCAGCCTGGAGCGAAACGAGCTGACCCTGGTGCGCGTCGACGGCCGGCTCGACCAGGCGTTCGCCGAAGCCATGGCCAAGCACCCGAAGAAAGTGCTGGAAGGCGGGCACCGGCGCGGAGAGGCAGCAGCGCCAGCGGCGCCCGCCGGAGAGCCGTAGCCCAGGTCTACCCCTCAGTGCAGGCGTTCGATCGAATCTCTGGCTTCCGCGTAGGTGTGGCTATCCCTGGGGGCCAGCGATTGCGCGCGCACGTAGGAGTCGAGCGCCGCCTTCTTGTCCTTCTCCACGTCGTAGGCGTGCCCGAGCGTGAGCCAGATGAGGGCTTCATCGTCACGATTGACCGGCTTCTCGGCCAGGGCTTTGAGCAGCTTGACCGCCTTTGGCGCGCTTCCCTCGTACACGAAGGTGAACGCCGACTGCGCGTCGGCGACCTGCGCCGCGGCCGGATCGCCCCGCCGGTCCGCGGCCCTGCGCGCATCGGCGTAGGCCTCCCGCGCCCGTGAGGCCATCCTGAGGCGGCTGTAGGTGTTCGCCACGAGGAAAGACGCTTCCAGATCCTGCCTGGCGGCCAGGAGATCCGCCGCGCGGAGAAACGCCGGCGCGGCATCGCGAAGCTTTTCGAGGCTCGCGGCTCCGAGGTGCGAGCCCGCGTCCTTCCCCACGATCTCGAAGCGCTTGCGCTCCGCGGGATCGTAGACGACGTAATCGGGCACCGTGGCCTGGTGATGGGAGTGCGAGCTGAAGTCGACGTCCACCCGCAACAAGACGAAATCGGAGAGGCGCTGCATGAGATCGGGCGATCCGAACGTGAGCCTCTCGACGTTCTGGCACTCGCCGCACCAGCCCGCGGTGTAATCGACGAAGACCATGCGATGCTGCTCGCGGGCCATCCGGAACGCGGTGTCCCAGTCGGTTTGCCAGACGGGCATCCCGGCGCCGTGCAACGTCGCGGCGGCGAGCATCAGGCTGACGAAGAGACAAGTGGAGCGCATGGATACCTCCTCCCCTCCTGGGGTCCGAACGGTAGTATACGCTCGCAACCGCGGCTCGCCAGCCGGCCCTGGAGCTCACTCGAAGTGTGAGCTCACCACGCGCCGCCGGAGCTCCTCGATGCTCTCCTGGGTCGGCCCGAAGAAGCCAACCTTGATTCCGTAGCGCCTGCACCATCCTTGAGCCTTCGAGCTGATCACCAGAAGGACGATGATGTTGAGGCAGGGGATGAACATGGCGACCGCCCATAGAATGGGCAGACTTTCGCCGAGGTGAGCCGTGAGCTTGTAGGTCGTAACGGCGGTCCCAACGAAAAGAACGATCAACGCAAGAGAGCTCACCAGCGCCAGCGCGCTCGATCCCGCAAAATGCGACATCTGACCCGGCAATTGGAAAAAGCCCAGGACGATCTGAAGCCCGACCAGGAGAACCAGACGCCGGTAGAGCCTGGCGATCGCTTCGGCATCCTCGAAAGGCACGGACATGCTCGCGGCAGAGGCCGGCTGGAAGGAGCGCCGGGACGGAGGCAGCCGCGCACTGAGATCCGGCACCGACCCGGCCTCCTGCCAGTCCGGCAGCCCTTCACGCCACACGCGAACACCGCTCGGGTCCGGCACCGCGTGCAGCGCGCTGAAAAGCTCCTCCAGCGTCACCGGACCTCGGCGCTGGTCGCGATCGACGTAAAACCAAATGGCCGCCATGCATGCCTCCGCCGTTGCCGTCCTTGCTGGTTCGCGGTATGAACGCGACTTGCCCAACTTTGTCTTGTTGATTATTGTATACCAACCCCGGTCCGGCGACGATTGACGATAAAAATCCCCCTCTGTCCGTCTAATCCATCAGCGACCGCAGATAAAAGGAGGGCCTCAATGAGCACGGAAGATTTCGCGGTAGGGAAGGGCATCTCCAACGACGGCGAGGCGGGAGAGGACCCCGGGGCTCCCGCGCCGGGAGATGCGACGGGAGAGACCGCGGAAGGCTTTGCCACGGCGCGCGATCTCGCCAACTTCGGCGCTGAGGAATCGGCCATGGAGGCCGCCCCGCCAACCCCGGAGGACCGCTCCGTCGAGGAGGGCATGGCGGCCGCCGCTGCCGTGCCGACCATCCCTCTGGATCTCGGCCTGGCCCAGGCCTTTCTCGACGCCTGCACGGGCGCGGCGCCGCGCGTGGCCTACGGTCTCGGAGCCAAGGTCCCGTTCCATGGCGCCGTCCCGGGCAAGGACTTCAAGGCGGTCGATTGCAGCGGCTTCGTGCGGGAGCTGATCTGGCGGGCGACGCCTGCCCATCAGAGCTTTCCCGACGGCTCCGTGGTCCAGCACGACTGGATTCGCGACCGGAGCTTCGAGCACAGCACGCCGGATGCGGCCTTGCAGCAGGACGGAGCCGTCCGGATCGCCTTTCTGCGCCCTCAGGACAGCCCGAGCCACGTCGGGCACGTCGTGCTCATCCACAACGCTCGAACCCTCGAATCCCACGGCGGCGTGGGGCCGGACAGCCGCGCCTGGACGAAAGCCGGCTGGCAGGGCAAGACCTTCGTCTACGTCCTGAACCTCCTCCTCCTCGTACCCTTCATCCTCGGCCTCCTGCTGAGCCCGGGACACGCTCAAGCGCCGGGCATCACGGCCAAGCCCCTGCTCCATACGAGCGTGAGCGGGGACGACACGAAGGAGGCCGTCGTCCTGTCGATCGAGTTCGCTTCCGGGAGCACGACCGGCCGACACACCCATCCGGGGGACGAATACGCCACGGTCCTCCAGGGCAGCCTGGAGCTCCACGTCGATGGGCAGGAACCGCGGCGCGTGAACGCCGGCGAGGCCTATCACAACGCTCGCGGCATCATCCATGAAACCCGCAACATCGGAACCGTTCCGGCACGCACCATCGCGACCTTCATCGTTGAGAAGGGTAAGCCGATCACACAGCCTGTAAAGTAGAGACAGGTCGTGGGGCGACGTTCGAAACTGGCCTGAAGGGCAGCGCTGCTGCGCTCAGCGCTCCAAGTTGACAAGGCCTACCCTTCGCGCAAGCTTCATGGTAGAGTAATCTTCGTTGCTTAATATGAAGGAACACATCTATATATAGAACTGTCGCGAAGAAGGTCCGCCGGCGCCGGTATCTGTCCCAACCTATTTGGAGGGTCATCATGGCTGGAGAATCGGGTCTGGTCACGGAAGTAACCCAACAGGAAGGAGACCGAGTTCTCCTTTCGGTCCCAATGGTCGGTTTCCCTCAGGGCTTCAAGCTTCGTCCCGGCGAGAAGGTCGTGCTGGTCAACGAGGGAGACGGTCCGGCTGTGAGGCCTCTCGTCCATACGCTGACCGTGGATGCCGCATCAGGGGAGGGAGCCAATGCGCTGAGAGCGGATGGCCAGCGTTTCGCGATCCAGGAGAGTACGGTTCGGTCATCCCTCGGAGAGGGTCAGGGCGGACCGTTCGATATTTTCGTCGTGGATCGCATCGCGACCGAGGGTCCGGAACAGGTGATCGCCGTTCGCTCCCGGTAGAGCAGCGTGACCCTCATCGCAAAAGCGGCGGCTCTCACAATGGCTGCGGCACTGCTCTGGGCCGCGCTGGAGAAAGCCCGCGATCCAGCCCCCATGGCTGCGACGATCCGCAGTCTCGGCCTGCCGCGCAAGGTCGCCTGGCCCGGCACGCTCTTCTTGACGGCCGCCGAGCTGATGGTCGCGGTCGCCATCCTGTTCAGGCCCGACTCGGTGCTGGCCCAGGCAGGCATCGTCCTGCTGGCCGCGCTGTTCGCGCTCGCCGGATTGGCCGCACTTCGCATCGACCGGCCCATTCCCTGCAGTTGCTTTGGCGCCGGCGGCAAAGGTTATCTCGGTCTGAGCCAGTTGGTGGCGTTCTTTCCGTGGCTCGCCGGCGCGGAGCTCCTGAGACTCGGAATCCCGCAGGCTCCGCCTCTGCCGATGGGCGCAGCCGGTTTCGCGGCAATCTCTCTAGTCATCGCGGCCGCCCAGGGAATCGGCGTCTGGAAGGCCCGGCTCGAAGCGCGCGGAGATCGCCGATCCGCGCAGGAGATGTACGTGTGGCTACCGTCGCGTTGATTTCGGTCGCCGTACTCGCGCTGCTCGTCGCGGTCCTTTTCGGGGCATTGCTGGAGATGTACAGGGACGTCCGCCAACTGCGGGAGGTGGTCGGGATCTTGGATCGGCCTCTGACCGTGGACATCGGTCCCGTGGCGGGTACGAAGCCCAGCTCGTACGGCTTGCCCTGGGTGCTCGACTCTGCCGCTTCGGCAGTCGTACTCTTTCTCTCCGAGCGCTGCGGAACGTGCCGCTCGTTGGCGGCCGGGCTGGGGAGACCGCTTCCGGCGGGCCTTTGGGTCGTCTTGGAGGCCAGAAGCCCTGATTCAGCCGACGCCTTCCTGGATGCGCATGGACTGACGAACCTGGCCTCAGCCTCGGATGGACGGCTCCTCGTCGACGTGGCGGGTGACATCGCCGGCCGTATCGGCCTCGACACGACACCTGTCGGCTTTCGCGTGGAGGCTGGCGTGCTCATCGGCGCGACGACCGTTCCGTCGTCACGATACTTGAACTCAATCCTGCCGGAACCTGTCCGGCTCAGGCGGGCAGGATAATCGCCCAAGGAGGGTGGATCATGGCAACCAGCAACTTGGAGGCGCATGTCTATGGTTGGAACGTCGGCGAAGCCGGCAGGCATCACTCGCCGATCGACTGGCTTTCGCGGGCAGGGATCGGCCTGCTCTCGCTCTTCGCGAAGCTGACCGGCGACGCGTCCGGAGGGTCATCCGCCGACCGGCAAGCGCGGCCACGGCCCTACGGAGAGACGGATCCCGTCGAGATCCCACTGTGTTGCAATCTGGCCCACCCCGACAAGGAGTGCCCTTATTCAGGCGACAAATCCAACTATACGTGCAAAGACGGATTTCAAAAAACCTGGTGGTTCTGCTGCGAAGGCGGTCTCCTGGTCGGATGTGGAGAATGTTCTTCAGGTCCAACCTGTTGGCAAGGCCCCTGGGATTGCTCGATCTGGTGGTGGACGGGGGATATGTGCTGAGCGACATGGAGGTCATCACACCCGCTCTGGGTCTGGCGCTGGCGGTGACGGCGGGCTTCTCGCAACTGTTCAGCCCGTGAGGCGTCTCTTTCCAGGGTACCCTGGGGCCCTTCGTGAAAGGGCCATCGCAGAGCATAGCCTCGCGGATCCGAATCGTCGCGATCTTTGCGGTTGCGTTCATCTCGGGAGCGGCCGTCATCTTCGGCATGGCATCCCTCGTCGGCGCTGCATTCCAAGCGGCAGGCTTGTCCTTGGCGTGGCGGGTCGGCTTCGCGGCAGCGGGCCTCATCGCCTTGGCATGGGTCGACCTCCTGGCCCTTAGGAAGAAGGGCTACTGCCCGTTGGGAATGCGCAGGCAGACACCGAAATCACTGATCTATCGGTATCCAGCCATGATGGTCGTGGCTGTCTGGGGATTTGACACCGGACTGGCGGTCACGACGTTCCGGGTGGCGGCCATCACCTGGGGCGCGCTCGTGCTGGCCGGCCTCGGGCTTTCCGCATGGTGGATCGGTTTGGGCTACGGGTTTGGCTTCGTGCTCCCGTTGCTGATCTCGATCCTGACGCAGCCTTCCGATCGGTCGCGCGAGCAGTCCTCCGTTGCCCCCATTGCCCCGCGACTGGGAGGATTGTTGAGAAAGCGGTCCATCCTCCAGTCGGGCTCGGCGGTCATTCTGCTCTTGGCGGGGACCGTCCTCCTGATTCGTCTCTTCGTTTAGGGATCTGGAGAGGAGATGCCGCCGCGCCGACTGGCTGCACGGTTCAGGACGCGCCCGGCACCGGGCGCGCGTAGGACTCGAGATAGCCGCAACGCACGCGGCGGAGGTCTCGATGGGAAGGAGCTTCAGAGGTCCCGCCGTTGTCATTTGCCCTCCTTGAACCAAGGGCGCGGGAGACTATACACCTCCCGCGCGTGCGAGAACCAGCGACCTGTGAGTCGCTGACACCTGTGCTGGATCTATGCTTCTGATCAGAAAATGATCGTGGTGCAATCCGGTGTGGACGGCCAGGTCGTCTGGCTCGGGTTGTCCTTGACCAGAACGACGCCCTGACCGCCAGCCGGTGTATTGTAGAGCAGCATATACGACGTTTTGTTAGCCTCACTGGCTCCATCTGCCGCGGACGTCGAAACCACCGCGATGACGGCGCCATTGATGGCCGTTGTAGTCCCTTTGGGTACGAGCCTCGCGGTCGCATAGAAGGGATTGAACTGGGACAGGTTCAGATGCGTGCTCGTGAAGGCGCGAGGGCTCTGATCGATATAGATCTGGTTGGGGTCGAAGTTGAAATCACGCGCCGCGGTATCCTTGTTCTCTATGGTTGAAATCCGGAAGGTGGCATAAGCCCTGTTGGGCCCCACGGAAGTAACACCCCCTCCATTGTTGAATCCGTTGCACGACCCGAGCTGCTTGTAATGAATCGTCACGGTGTCATTGCTGGGATTGTTACAGCCTGTCGCCATCAGGCCGGCGGCCAGGGCCAGAGCGGCCACAACCAAACTGTGCTTCTTCATGAATTCTCCTTCGTGGATTGCCGGCCGACCTCCAGAGTGAGCTCGCCCATCAGGGTAGGCGCCCGGCGCGGCTCTTAGTTACACTCCCACACCGTGGGCCGGTTGCCGGGACTCCTCCGTACGCTATGGTTTGGCGGGCTCGCTCGCCTGCAGTTGCGCGATGAGGCCGCATGAGGAGGAGTGCGCCAAGGTAGGACAACCACCGGTGGAATCGATGATCCGGCCCTGAAAAACCGAAACCCGGCGGCTCCGGTCACGAGGATGGCGGCGCGGGAAGAAAGATAACGGCGCGGGAAGAAAGATGGCGCCACGGATTGAAAGATGAGCGTCCGGGACGCCAGGATGCCCATCCGGGAAGAAAGATCAGGACGCGGGACGCCAGGATGCCGACTCGGGAAGAAAGATCGGGGCGCGGGACGCCAGGATGCCCGTCCGGGAAGAAAGATCAGGACGCGGGACGCCAGGATGCCGGCTCGGGAAGAAAGATCGGGGCGCGGGACGCCAGGATGCCCGTCCGGGAAGAAAGATCAGGGCGCGGGACGCCAAAAAACCGGCCATCCAAGAAAGATGGGCGCTCGGGAAGCTGGACGAGCGGCCGGGACAGCAAAACAGCCGTCGGGATCACAAGAAAATGGGCGGGACGAGGAAGACGGCCGCGGGGGAACCACGGCCAGCCCGGAGCTCAACGATCCGAAATGGATTGCCTCTCCGCTCAGCCTCTGCGATCCCTACACCGGCGCCTTGGCGCAGGTGATGACGGACAATCCACTATACGACCTGCTGCGGGAGTCATTCTTCCGGGGACAGAAGGTGCAGGTCGGGGTGCGGGACTTCGGCCAGAATCCGCAGAGCGGCTCGCCGAAGATCTGCGTGGACCGGGTGAGCCTGCTCAGGTAGCGAGGCGGGCCCGTGATCCCGCACGAGTGAAGTCCTTCTGCGAAGGAGGCGCTTCCCTCCACCGCGAACCTCGGGTAGGATAATAAAAACTTAATTCTTAAGGGAGAAGTCTGCCGATGTCTATCTTCCGCGGTGGCAGGTGCAGGTCTCTTCTGTCCGTAGGGTGCTTTGGCGCCCCTTTCTTTTCTTGCCCTCATGGCTCGGCCGGCGGCTGCCGCCAACGTTTGGCAGCGCTGGGATCAGCAGCTCCAGGTCGGATTCAACTACCTCGACGGTGGAGGGAATCCCTATCGCGATCTGAGTCTCGTCATTCAGTTTACCGGTCCTGACGCGACGAGGAACTTCACGAGCTATGGGTTCTGGGATGGGGATGAGGTCTTCAGGGTACGCGCCGCGTTCCCGCTCGCAGGAACCTGGAACTGGCGGGTGACCTCCTGCTCGGGGCTGAACGGAAAGAACGCGCAAGGGCAGATCCAGCCCTGCGGCTCGGACGCCACTCTCATGGGGCAATCCGGCCAGGTCACGGTCGCCGCCAACAACAATCCCAGCAATCTTCTATACAGCAATGGCTTTTTGAAGGCCTCGGGCCGCTACCTGACGTACACGGACAACCCGACGCGGCGTTTTTATTGGCAGGGCGACACGGCTTGGCCCGCGCTCGCCGTGGAGGGGCAAAAACGCCTCGCTCAGGGCAGTCGCGTCCCCGGGCAGGTCACCGCCACCTGGCAGGGCTACGTCGATGACCGCAGCAGCCGCGGCTTCACGGTCCTGCAGGTCGGCGCGGCGATCGCCTGGCAACCTACCAATCGGAACGATGGCTTCAAGCCCGGCTGCCCG
>DASWRX010000173.1:0-20587 GCA_036402955.1 Thermoanaerobaculia bacterium | reverse complement strand
TCGGCGCGGCCACTCGACGGAACGCCCAGGGCAGTCCCCGTGCTCCGCACCCGGCCGCTCCTGAAGCCACTGCGCCAGACGCGCCGCGATTTCTTTCTCATCGGCGTCCGGGAAACGCCGCCGCAGATTTTGCCGCATCATGCCCACTCCGGCCTCAAAGAGGTCCATGGCAGTGCGGAAACGCTTGGCGGCCAGGGAGGAGTCCATCGCGAAGGGATTCTACCCCGAGCAGGGGCTCACCTGGCGCTTCGGCTGCCCAGCTTAGAAAAACACCCGCTGCACCGACCAGTACAAACCCACCGCCGCGATCAGGCAGGAGGCGGGGATGACCACTCTTTGCCGGTACCAGCTCTGACTTCGGAAGGGGAGCCCGACGAGCAGGAAGGCGATGGAGATCACCGCGAGCTGACCGCCCTCGACCCCGAGGTTGAAGCTCAGCAGGGCGGTGAGGAACTCGGAGCGCGGCAGCCCCATCTCCGAGAGGACGCCCGCGAAGCCCAGGCCGTGGAGCAGGCCGAAGCAGAAGACCAGGGCGATGCGCGACGGCCGCAGCTCCGGCGTGAGGATGTTCTCGACCGCCACGAAGACGATCGACAGCGCGATCAGCGGCTCGACGATCGAGGGCGGGAGCCGGACGACGCCGTAGATGCTGAGCGCCAGGGTCAGCGTGTGGGCGATGGTGAAGGCGGTCACCTGCTGCAGGATCGGCTTCAGCCGCCGGGAGAGCAGGAAGATGCCGAGCACGAAGAGGATGTGGTCCGGTCCCGCCGGCACGATGTGGGTGAAGCCGAGCTTCAGGTAGGTCCGCACCACCTCCCAGCGGGTGGGCGGGATCACCGTCTTCGCCAGCGGGAACGGCGCGCTCGCGGCCCCCGGCTCCAGCCACTGCCAGACGGAGCTCTCGTCCCCCTCGTTCTTGAGCACCAGCGGATAGGAGCCCACGTTCAGGGCATCCGTCCAGCGGAAGGCATGGGCGCCGCCCGGGATGGGACCCTGGAGGCGGACGGTGACCCGGTCCGCGGGAGCGTCCGGATCGGGCGGCGCGATCCCCACCTCCGGCTTCACCGCACGGCCGTCGAAGGCGAGATTGGCGCCGTCCACGAAACCGCGCAGGAACCGGCCGAACTGGCGGTCGATCGCGGGGGTGAGGCCGGCGACGGGGCCGTAGCGCGTCTCTCCCGCCGGCCCCCCCAGATCGCCCGGCGTCATGTGCGACGGGTCGAGGGGGACGTCGATCCGGTAGGTGCCGTCCTTCAGGAAGGTGGTGTAGACCTGGATCTTCCCCAGTTGATGGGCCCGCGCGGTTGAGGCCGTCAGGACCAGAAGCGCGAGGAGGAGGAGGAGGAGCGGGCGAAGGATCGTCGGGCGCAAGCGGTCGTATCTCCTCAGACGGTACGATCCCGGGCGGTCCGTGGATGACTTCTAGATCAGCCGTCCGAGAGGCCCCAGATCGAGGTTCAGCTCGTCGGGCGTGAGGCCGAAGCGGGCCGCGATGTCGCTCAGCGTCTCCTCGAGCTTCATCAGGGCGAGGCCGACGTTCTCGACCTCCTGGTCGGTCAGGGTGCCGGCCTCCATGCGCCGGATGGCCTGCTTCTCCATCAGCCGGCGCAGGAACTCGACGAGCGCCAGCACCAGCCGGGCGACCGATTTCTGCACCTCCGCGGGATCGGCGTTCCAGCGCGGAGCCATGGCGGCGGCCTGGCGCTCGATCTCGGCGCGCAGGGCGTCGAGCTCCTCGATCTCCAGGCGGACGTCCTCGCGCTGGCTCAACGCCCGCCCTCCGGAGCGAAGGCGTAGGGGGGCCAGGGGCCGGTCGCGGCGACCCGCCGGCCGCCCATCCGCTGCCGCGCCCCCTCCAGCGCCGCCCGGTAGGCGCCCTCCTGGCCGCGGGCCACCAGGTGGTAGGCGGTGCCGAGCAGCGGACCGGCCGCGTGCCGCTCCATGCGCTCGGCGCGGAGCAGCGGACGGAGGGCCTCGCGCAGCGGGTCGATCTCGGGCAGCGAATGCGCCCGCTCGCTCTCCCGCCGCCGGGCGGCGAGGTAGCGCGTGCCCGGTCCTCCTTCTTCGGGCTCGGCCGCGGGCTCGCGGGCGGGCTCCGGCTCGCCGAAGATGCGCAGGGTCATCTGCACGCAGCCGCGGACGAGGGCGAGGGCCGCGGCCACCTCGCGCTCGCGGGGAATGAGCCGGGCGGCGAGGGCCGCCTCGTCCGCGAAGACCTCGCCGAAGCGGGCGGGGAGGATGGCGCCGAAGCTCTCCGCCAGCCGGCGCACCACGGCATCCTGCCGCTCGAGCGGCCCGCGGTCCGGCCGGGGACGCTCGGCGAGGTCCCCCACCACGGCCGAGAGACCGCCGTCGCGGGTGCGGAAGAGCTGGACGCGACGGAGACTCTCCCCTCCGATCCCCTCCCCGAGCGGATCCCCCGGTTCCTCGTCCACGAGCGCGTAGAGATACAGGATGGGGCTCACTCCTCGGACGCCTTGGGGAGCACCCGGTCGGCGGCGCACAGCAGGGCCGAAAGGCGGAGATAGATCAGGTCGATGCCGGCCAGGCCGATGACCACCTCGCCGGTCAGCACCAGCCCCTTGTTGAGCAGGTGGTCCACCGTGTCCAGCAGGGAAACGTCGGCACCCTCGAACAGCTCCAGGGGCTCGGCGGGCTCGCTCATCGCGCCTCCTCGATGAAGTTGTAGGGCGGCCAGGGGCCGGTGAGGGTGACGTCGCAGGCCCGGGGACCGAGCCGCGCGGCGCACCGCTCGACGATCGCCTCGAACTCCGCGCCGCGCTGGACGGAGACGAGGAAGGCGGCGTCGAGCAGCAGCCGGCCGCCGGACTCCGGGGAGGCCACCGGCTCGCGGCGCACGGCCTCGGCGGCTTCCGCGGCGAGCGCGGCGAAGGCGGTGTCCACCTCGTCGCGAAGCCGGGAGGCGAGCTCGCGGGAGGCGTCCTGCTCGAGCTTCTTGCGCAGCAGGAAGGCCTTGCCCGAGCTCTGCGGCCCGGCGGTCCGCGCTTCGGCGGCGAGCACCGCGCGGGCGCGGGCGTCGTCCAGACGGACGCGGACCCCCCACTCCACGCGGCCGTCCACCCGGTCGAGCCCGCGGTCGAGCCGCTCGCGGTTCTTGCCGACGTGGGCGAGCGCCCGCTCGTCCGAGGCGAAGAGGGTGAAGAGCTTCATCGGCAGCACGGCGCCGGAGCCCGCGAAGTGCTCGACCACGGCCTCGTGAGCCAGCGCGCGCTCGGAGACCCACGAGAGGTCGGAGAGCCGGCGCTGGATCTCCTCGCTCCCGTACTCCGGGAGCGGAGCGCTCGCCACGATCAGCCAGAGCCCGCCGCCGAGGTCGAGCGCCCGGGGCGGGGACAGCCGGGACAGCCCCGGCGGAGCCCCGGAGAGCGAGGGGGTCGCGAGGGCGCGCACCAGGCAGTAGAGATAGGTCGCTTCGGTCATTCCGTGAGCTTCTCCCAGCTTCGCACCCACGCATCGAGCCGTGCGACGCCGCGGGGCGGGGGGAACGTAGCGGGAGCCTGCATGATAGCGCACCGGTCCAGCCCCATCCGGCCGAAGGGATGCCGCAGGGCCTCGGCCTCTTTCGCGAAGACAGCAGGAAGCGCGGCGTTGACGACCACCGCCGGCACGGCGATCCCCAGGCGCCCGAGCGAGCGCAGCAGGCGGAGGGTCTCGCGGCGGGGGAGCTCGGCGGCGCGCGTCACCGCCACGAACCGGGCTCTCGCCGGATCGCGGAGCAGGGCCTCGAGCCGCTTGAGGCTGCGGGAGAGCTCGACCAGCTCGGCGGCGAGATCGCCCAGGGCCACGGCCTCGCGGTACTTGAGGAGGAGGGAGAGGAGGTAGTGGTCCCAGGAGAGAGCCAGCTCCGGCATCTCGAGCAGGCGCAGGGCGTGGCCGGTCGGAGCGCTGTCCACTACCACCAGGTCGTAGGCCGGCTCGTCGCCGTCCGCACCGAAGACGGCGTCGAGGAGCGAGGAGACGGCGATCAGCTCGTCGATTCCCGGAGGCGTCAGATCCAAGAGGTCCTGGACTCCGCCGCCGTCCGGCGTCAGGGCTCCCGCGGCCTCGCCGATCTTGTCCCGGTTGCGGTCGCGCCAGTCCGCGAAGGCGCGTCCGGCGTCCAGCTCCCGCGCCCTGAGGCCCGAGGGAGCCCCGGGTACCGGTCGCTCGTCGTCCCCGAGCGGCGCGTCCAGGACGTCGGCCACGGAGTGGGCGGGATCGGTCGAGAGCAGGAGGATCCGGGCCTCCGGCCGCCGTCCGGCGAGGGCCAGCGCCACGGCCGCCGCGCAGGTCGTCTTCCCCACCCCGCCCTTGCCGCCGAAGAAGAGGAGCTGGACGCCGGAAGGGGCGAGGTCGTCCAGCCAGGCGAGGCTCGATCCGGTTCTTTTCTTCGTAGGGGCGGGGCCACGTTTCTTTTCGGGGACGGTGATCCACTTCAACCCTCGATCGGCATCCTCCAGCCACCTCCCCACCCGCCGCAGCGCCACCCGTCCCCGCGGCTCCCCCTCCTCTTCGGGAAGGAACCGCAAGGCGCGATCCGCGAAGGCGTTCCGGATCTCCCGGATCGTCTCCGCCTCGGCCCGGCGGCGCTCGCGGCGGAGGGAGCCGCCGCCGCTTCCGGGCGGCAGCACCCGGTTGACCACCACCTCCCACACGGGGATGCCGGCCGCATCGAGAGAGGCCAGCGCGTCGCGGGTCTCGGCCAGGGAGAGCGCCTCGGGCAGCATCACCCAGACCAGGCGGCAGCGCTCAGGATCCCGCAGACGCTCCTCGATCTCCCGTCCCTGCGCCTCAAGACCGGCGATCAGCGCGTCGCTGGCGTCCGGCCGCCAGGCACCGCCGAAGCGCTCGGCCATCCAGCGGTGGCGCTCCTGGAGGCGGTCGAGCACCCCGGCGAACCGGCGCAACGCTTCCGGCATGGCGAGCAGGCGCAGGGTGTGGGCGGTCGGCGCGGCATCCACCACCACCTCATCGCAGGCGGCGGTCTCCTGGACCAGGCGCGCCAGGCGGGCGAGCTCGATCCAGGCGATCAGCTCGTCGGCGCCCGGCAGCGCGAGACCGAGGAAGCGATCCACGTCCTCGGCGTCCAGGTAGGTGCCCCGGGCGGCGATCTCCCGCAAAGGTTCCCGGTTCTCCTGTTGCCAGCGGCCGACGGCCGGACCGGCGGCCAGCTCGGCGGCGAGCAGCGCTCCGCGGCGGGTCTTGCGGCGGGTCTCGATAAGGGTGGGCTCGTCCGTGAGGCGCGCCCGCAGGGCGTCGCCCAGGGAGGGGGCGGGATCGGTGGAGACGGCGAGGACGCGGCGGCCGGATTCGGCGGCGGCGAGCGCGGCGGCCGCGGCGCAGGTCGTCTTGCCGACGCCGCCCTTGCCGCCGAACAGGCGCAGGGGGGGGAGGGGGGAGGAGTTATTCAGACGAGCCGTCGTCTCCGCGGAAGCTGACGTCCACCTCGAAGCCGCCGCCGAGCGACATGGCGCCGCTGGATTCGCCGCGCCGGGCGTCGCGGATCTCGCGCAGCCGGGCGAGGATCGCGCGCTCCAGCTCCACGAACTCACCCTCGTCCATCTCGCCCAGCTCCACCCGCATCTGGGCGGCGAGCAGCTCCTCGCGCAACGACGTCTCGTCGTTCATCTCCTCATCGACCGCCGAGGCGACCTTGTCGAGGACGAACTTGATGCCGCCGATGAGCAGGCTGTCGAGGATGATCATTCCGCTTCCGAGGCGCGCTCCAGCTTCAGCCGGATGTTGACGAAGTTGTACGGCGGCCAGGGGCCGGTGTACTTGAAGATCAGGTTCTCGTAGCGCGCGTCGATCTCCTTGACCTTGGCGTCGAAATCGGGCTCGCGGTCGCGGGCGACCAGGAAGGCGCCGTTGAGGATCATCTTGTCGCCGATCGGCTTGTTGGTGCGCGAGGCCACCGAGACGGAGCTCAGGGTGGCGATGATCTCCGAGACCAGCGTCTCCGAGTGCTCCTGGAGGAGGGAGTCGACCAGCCGGCCGTATTGCATGCGGGCGAAGTAGGTCGAGCCCTTCTGGTGCGAGATCTCCTGCCGCAGCAGGCGCAGGTTCTCGTCGTCCTTCTCGATCTCGCGGATGATCGTCTCCGGCTCCCAGAGGACCTTGAGGCCGAACTCGAGCTTGTCCTGCATCTTGACCAGCACGTCGCGGAAAGCGTCGTAGGCGCTGCGCAGCAGCTCGACGATGTCCTCCGAGGTCTTGAACACGGTGCTGAAGGACATCGGGATCACCGTGAAGTCGCGCATCACGACCTCGTTGACCCGCTCGTGGGCGAGCACGTTCTCCCGCGTCGGATCGTAGACCTCGAGCGGCGTGTCGGAGACCACCGCGGCGATGTCCTTGTAGTTCACCGTGTGGACCTCGGCGGGCTCGGTGCCGATGCCGACCGGGCCGAAGCGGCGGGCATCCGCCGTCTGGACGATGCAGTAGACGTACTTGCCGCTGCGGCTGCCGCCCGAGCGCGCGGGCTGCTCCGGAAAAGCGAGCAGGTCCGAGTAGGGACCGGCGGGGCGCGCCTCCGCCACCTCGCGCACCTCGCGCGAGACGGGCTCCGCGGCCCGGGGCGAGCGGGCCGGCCGTTTCGCGGCCTTGGCCGCCTTGCCGGTCCTGGCGGCCTTCGCCGGCGCGGCGGCGCTCTTCGCGGGCTTGGCGGGCTTGGCGCCCTTGGCCGGCGGCTTCGCCGCCGCCTTGGCCGGAACCCTCGGGGCCTCGGCCTTCTTGACCGCCTTCTTGGCTGGAACCTGCTTGGCCGGAGCTTTCGGGGCGGTCTTGGCGGGCGCCTTGCGGGCCTGGATCTTGTCGGATTTGCTCATGACGAGCGTCGTCTCCTCGGGCGTCTAGGTCGCCCTGGCTTCGAGCTGGCGGCGGACCTCCTGCTCCAGATCCTTGGGCAGGCAGGGCTTGGTCACCACGGCGTTGCAACCCACTTCCCGCGCCTTGTCGTGGGCGGCGGCCAGGGCGTGGGCGGTCAGGGCAATGATCGGAATGTCGCGGGTCCGCTCGTCCTGCTTCAGGCGCCGGGTGGCCTCCCAGCCGTCGATGCCCGGCAGCGAGAGGTCCATCAGGATGATGTCCGGCAGCAGCTCGAACGCCTTGTCGAGGGCCTCCAGGCCGTCGGCGGCGGTGGCGACGCGAAAACCGCGGAACTCCAGGTACTCGGCGAAAATCTCGCGGCCGTGGTCGACGTCGTCGACCACCAGCACGAGCGGTGCTTCGGCGGATTCTTCGCGGCTCATGCCGTCCTCGACTTGCTGGGCAGGAAGAGAGTGAAGGTGGACCCCTCGCCCAGCCGGCTGACCAGCGTGATGCGGCCCTCCAGGATCTGGGCGAGACGGCGGCAGATCGACAGCCCCAGCCCGGTCCCGCCCTGGCGCCGGGCGTACGAGCTGTTGGCCTGCTCGAAAGCCTCGAAAATCGTCTTCTGGTTCTCCTCCGCGATGCCGATGCCGGTGTCGGTGACGGCGATCGAGATCTCGTCGGCGACGCGCTCGTACCGGAGACGGATGGCGACCGCGCCCTGGGGAGTGAACTTCAGGGCGTTCGACAGCAGGTTGAGCACGATCTGTTTCACCTTCTGCCGGTCGGTGTCGATCTCGGGCAGCTTCGGCGCCAGCTCCCGCGTCACCGACAGGCGGGTGCCGGCGATCACCGGCTCGACCTCGGTCATCACCTCGTCGATCAGCTCCGGGAGGAGGACGCGCTCGATCTGGATCGGCATCTTGCCCGACTCGATGCGCGAGATGTCGAGCAGGTCGTTGATGACGGCGAGCAGGTGGCGGGCGTTGGCGTCGACCCGGCCCAGCTTGTCCTGCTGCGGGGCCTTGAGCTCGCCGGAGACCCCCTCGAGCAGCAGATGGGTATAGCCCATGATGGCGTTGAGCGGGGTGCGCAGCTCGTGGGAGACGTTGGCGAGGAACTGCGACTTCGCCGCCGAGGCCTGCTCGAGCTGGAACGCCTGCCGCCGCAGCAGCTCGTTCTGCTCGGCGAGCTCGGCCGTGGCCTCGCGGACCTTCTCCCGCAGCTCCTCGGAGTGCCGCTTGACCTGCTCGTAGAGGCGCGCCTTCTCCTCCGCCTCGGTGAGGTCGTGGAGGATGGTGACCACCGCCGTCTCCTCGCCGTGCTTGGAGACCACCTTGCCCGAGATCGCCTCGAAGGGGACGGCGCCCCCCGTCTGCGGATCGATCAGGCTCAAGCTTCGCCGCCAGCGCCGCGCCTGCCCCGCGTAGAGGCTGGAGACGAACGAGGTGAACACCGCGTCGTTCGTCCGCACGCGCCGCTCGATCTCCACGTTGCGCTTGCCGGCCGCGAAGGTGAACATGCGCTCGGCGGGCGGGTTCATCCGCACGATGTTGCCTTCCGGATCGGTGACCAGGATGGGATCGAGCACCGAGTTGAGGATCAGATCGAGCCGGTCGCGCTCGGCGCGGGTCGCGGCGTCGGCCACCCGCAGGCGGCGGTAGTTCTCCTCGATCTCCTCGGTGGCCCGGCGCAGGTCGGTGACGTTGCGCAGCACCGAGGCCACGCCCACCTCGCCCAGCCGGATCGCCACCGGCGTGCTCAGCACCTCGAACAACAGGTCCCGGCCCTCCGAGGGGTCGACCAGCAGCAGCTCGCGGCGGGTGGGCCCGCTCTCCGCCGCGTTGGTGAACAGCGAGGCCGAGAAGAGCATGTTGTTGAGGGCGACCGCCCGGCGCCACCCCTCCCGCTTGTCGTCGCCGGCCGTCAGCAGCATTTCGGCACCCGCGTTGGCCACCAGGATGCGGCCGTCGGCGTCGGTCAGCAGGATGGGATCGGTGACGGCGTTGATCGTCGAGAACAGCCAGCTCCGCTCCCGCTTGTGGCGCCGCTCCTCGGCTTGAGCGCGGCGGTACCAGAGCGAGGCCAGGCGGACGCCCAGCAGCCCGGCGGCCCAGAGGATGTCGTCGGAGACCGGCCCGTCCTCGAGGCCGGTGAGCAGGAGCATGCCGGGGCCGATCTCCTCTTTGGAGCTGCCCAGGGGGACGGCGTGGAACGATAGATTGCCCAGCGGGGTCTCGAGGGCGCGCAGCAGCGGCTGGCTGGAGTCGTGGAAGACCACCGGCTCACCCCCGGACAGGGCGACCACCAGTGGATGGGTGCGGTCCCCGAGGTCGAGGCTGAAGGAGTCGACCGAAGAGACCGATACCCCGATCCCGGTCAGGCCGAGCAGGCGGCCGCTCTCGCTGTCGGCCACCGCGCAGACGACGCGCTCCACTCCGGTGTGGCGCGCGAGCCAACTCAGCGCCACCACTGCGCAGGGCCGCGCCTCCTCCTCGGCGAGCAGAGCGTCAACCAGGGCGAGCTTCGCCTTGGAGCCGACGCTGCCGCCCCGAGAACGGGGGGGCGGGAGCACGTTGAGGTGCGCGAGGCTAGCCACGACGGCCTAGACCTTCGGCGAGCGGGGCCTGCGGGCCGGCACATGCTCGCGCGAGATCGAGGCGGCGAGCTGGGCGCGCAGAGAGGTGTTCTCGGCCAGGAGGTCCTCGGACGTGCGGGCCTCGAGCGCCGCCGGGCGCGACACCGAGGACACCTGCGAGACCGCTTCCGAGTACTTGAGGTAGGTATCGATGGACGCCACCACGACGCGGGCCTCGACGGTGAGCAGGTCGATGCCCACTAGAGAGACCCGGACCCAGGCATCGATCACGATGCCCTTGTCGAGGACTCGGTCCAGGACGTCGATGAGACTGGTGCCACCGGAAGCTCGTTCAACCGGCATGTTATTACCCCCTGCGGTTCGGCCTTTTTTCAGATCGCTGCGCTCGGGCCCGCGGCGCCGGACGCTCGGTTTCCAACGCCAGCGAGGCGACTCGTTCTTCCAGCGCCCGCACCTGGTCGCGCAAAACTTCGTTCTCGGCCGTCAGATGCCGGGCGGCCACGGAGAGATTGGGATCCTGGCGCCACCAGTCCAGGCCGATCTGCTCCGCCTTGTCGATCGAGCAGACGAGCAGACGGATGCGGATGGTGATGAGCTCGACCTCCGCCAGGGAGATCCGGATGTCCCCGGCGATGACCAGTCCCTTGTCCAGGACGCGGTCCAGGACATCGACCAGCCCCGAGGAGCGGCGATAGGAGGGTTCGATCGGAGAAGTCATGCTCGTTTTTGGCGGCGTCGTAAGCGTTGATCCTAGCCGAGAACGGGGATCGATTCAATGCAAGACCGCTGCCCCGAGGCTGCTACGATAGGCGCCCTGAACGCCGTTCACCGGACAGGAGGAGATGCCATGGAGAAACTCTGCATCGTGCGGACCGTGCGCCGGGCGAGCGCGCTGCTGGCCGTCCTGGTCGTGGCCGCTTTCCCCGCCCTCCGCGGCGAGCCGCCGGCACCTCCCGCGGCCGATCTTGCCGCCTCGCGGGCCGTCTTCGAGCAAAATCTGCAAGCGATCCGCGACCGCAATCGCGAAGCCTACCTCGCCTGCTACCTGGACTCGGAGCGCCTGGCGCGCACCAGTCCGGAAGGGTTCGAGCTCGGCTACGCCGGCCTCGCCGCCTCCGCCGGGCAGGGCTGGCCCGACCACATCGAGGCCGCGGACCTCCACCTCACCCCCATCCGGCCGGGCCTCGTCTACGGCACCTACCGCTACCGCGTGCGCTACGGCGGCCGGGAGGACGCCGGCCTCTCCGAGCGCCTGTTCGTCGAGACGCCGAAGGGCTGGAAGATCGCCGTCACCACCGCCTTCTCCGCGGTCCCCGGAGTGCCGCCGCCGCCCCGGGCCCTGGTCGGCGCCACCCTCCTCGACGGCACCGGCGCCGGGCCGGTGCGCGACGCCGTGGTGCTGATCCGCGACGGGAAGATCGAGTGCGCCGGCCCGCGCGCCGCCTGCCCGGTGCCCGCCGGCGTGGACGCGACCGACGTCTCCGGGCTCTGGATCACCCCCGGCCTCGTCGACGCCCACGTCCACTTCTCCCAGACCGGCTGGGCGGACGGCCGCCCGGACTCTCTCGACCTCCGCGCCAGCCACCCTTACGACAAGACCGTGGCCGACCTCGCGCGCCACCCCGAGCGCTTCGGCCGGACCTATCTCTGCTCGGGAGTGACCGCCGTGTTCGACGTCGGCGGCTACGCCTGGACCCTGGGCCTGCCGCGCTGGGCCGAGCCCGACCTCGAGGTGCCGCGCATCGCCGCCGCCGGACCGCTCCTGTCGACCATCGACCACTGGCTGAACCTTCCCGCCGAACGGCAGTTCATGGTCCTCACCGACGCGGAGAGCGCCCGCAACGGCGTCAGCTATCTCGCCGCGCGCGGCTCCGCGGCGGTGAAGGTCTGGTACATCGTGGACAAGGATCACCCGGTGGAGAAGTCCGCCCCCGCCGTCCACGCCGCGGGCGAGGCGGCGCGCGCCCACAACCTGCCGCTGATCGTCCACGCCACCGGCCTCGCCGAGGCGAAGGAGGCGCTGCGGGCCGGGGCGAAGCTGCTGGTCCACAGCGTCGGCGACAAGCCGGTGGACGACGAGTTCCTCGCGCTCGCGAAGCAGGGCGGCGCGATCTACTGCCCGACCCTCACCGTCTTCAATGGCTACTACCGGATGAACAAGGGGGCCGCCGGTCACCAGGCGCCGGCGGTGGACGACCCCAACGGCTGCGTCGACCCGGCCACCCGGGCCAAGGTGGCCGAGACGGCCCGGGTGACCGTATCCGTCTCCCCCGACCGCATCAAGACCCTGGAGACCCGGGTCACCGCCGGCGAGCGCATCGCCGCCGCCAACCTCAAGCGCGTCCTCGACGCCGGCATCCCGATCGCCATGGGCACCGACGCCGGCAACCCGCTGACCCTCCACGGCCCTTCCGTCTACGCCGAGATGGAGGCGATGCAGGCCGCCGGCCTCACCCCCCTGCAGGTGCTGACCGCCTCGACCCGCGGCGGCGCCACGGCCATGGGCCGCGCCAAGGACCTCGGCACCGTCGAGAAGGGCAAGCTCGCCGACCTCCTGATCGTCGCCGCCGACCCCGCGGCCGACATCGCCAACCTGCGCAAGGTGCGCTACGTCGTGCGGGGAGGCGCGGTGCGGTCGATCGAGGAGCTCAAGGCGCTGGCGACGGCGGAGGACAAAGGAGCGGAATAGCGGTTCAGACCCGTACGTTCGTGCGCGCAGTGATCGTCACGTGAGCCGCTTCTCGTAGCACCGGCTGAGGGGGTCGTCGGTGTAGGGACCGAACGGGGGAATCCGGTAAAAGCCCGACCGCTCGTAAAGCCCGATGGCTTCCCGCTGGTGAATCCCCGTTTCCAGGCGCAACAAGGTGACGGGGTGAGCCCGGGCATGGGCTTCCAGATGAGCGAGCATCAACTTCGCCAACCCTGATCCACGAAACTCCGGACGCACATACATCCGCTTGATCTCGCCATACTCGCTGCCCACCCATTTGATCCCGCCACAGCCTGCGGGAGTCCCGTCGGTGCGG
Source organism: Thermoanaerobaculia bacterium (assembly GCA_036402955.1). Lineage (GTDB taxonomy): Bacteria > Acidobacteriota > Thermoanaerobaculia > Multivoradales > UBA5704 > DATARR01. The sequence goes on along the minus strand of DASWRX010000173.1, from coordinate 8,152 downwards.
AGCAGGAAAAACGCCACGTCCTCGGCAAGCAACCTCTCGACGCTAAACCCATGGCGGCTCTCGGCTGGATAATGAGCTTCCAGATGGGTTTCCAGCTCGGTGATCAGACGGATCGCGTCGGGCGTATCCGGGCGTTCTCGGGTGATGATCGCTGACATGGGATTGCCACTCCATCGTCTAACTCAGGTGCTCCCACCTGCTCAATAGGGTAAACGCCTGTCGCCACGCACTCATACCTCGCCAAACGGCCGGCCGGCAGCGTTTCCTGTCGACGCCATTTCAAGGTCATATCGGAGCTGAATCCGGCCAGAAGAATCCTGGGTAGGCATCAAAAAACTCGTTTGTACGGCGCGGCCGGATTTTACGTTTATTAGCGGGCATGTCTAGAAAACTTCGCTACGTGCCCGAGAACCGGACCCTCGTCTCCATCACCAACCGCACCGTCCAGGGACGCTATCTCCTGCGCCCTGGACCCACCTTCAACGACATCTTCCTGGGCATCCTCGGAAGGGTCCAGAGATGCCACGGCATCCGGCTGTTTGCCGTCTCGGTGCTGTCCAACCACTTCCATCTGCTCCTGGCGGCCGAGGACGCCGAGAAGATCGCCAACTGCATGCGGGACTTGCAGTCCAAGCTGGCCAGGGAGGTCAACCGTATGACCGGATGGCGGGGACCGGTCTTCGAGCGCCGCTACGAAATGACCGTCGTCACCGACGAAGAGGCGGCCCAGGTGGAGAGACTTCGGTACGTGCTCAGCAACGGGGTCAAAGAAAATCTCGTGGACCGTGTGCGGGATTGGCCTGGCGTCCACTCCGCGGCGGCCCTGATCGACGGCATGCCTCTCGAAGGACACTGGTTTGATCGCACCCGGGAGTACGCGGCCCGCAACCAGGGCGAAGAGCATAGCCGTCTGCAATTCGCCTCCGCAGAGTCGGTGGTGCTCTCGCCGATTCCCTGCTGGGCGCATCTGCCCCCCGCCGCCTACCGCAGCCGCGTCCAAGCCCTGGTGGCCGACATCGAAGCCGGAGCCGCTCAGGTCCGAGAGAGCTCGGGAGCGACCGTGCTCGGCGCCGCGGCGGTCCTGGCCCAAGACCCACAGCACCGGCCCGCCTCCGTGGCCTGCTCTCCCGCGCCGCTCGTCCATGCCGCGACGAAAGCGGCGCGCAAGCTTTTCTACGAGACCTACGCCGCCTTCGTCAGCGCCTTCCGGGCGGCGTCTGAAGCCCTACACCGGGGAGAGCGCGATGCGCCCTTCCCCATTGGCAGCTTCCCACCCGCCTTGCCCTTCGTGGCGGGATGAGTCACCTCCAATTTGCTCTTTGACAGCCTCACTGCCTGCGGAAGGCCATTCCGGTGAGATCATCGACTCGCCCGGCCGGAGGTGTGCGCGGAAGCCACCCTCCCTCTGGCCTTGCGCCTCGACAAGGGGCCGAGTCGTCGGAATCTGGGCACTTCGCGCAGTGAGATCTTCCAGAAGTCCCTGGAACCTATTTTGGCAGAACCTATTGGTAGCACCTCTCGGCAGGGGCCGCCCCGCGGCGTCGGGTCGTGTCCTGACTCAATGGGTGGGGGAGGGGGCGGAGGGAACCGCCCCCGGTGTGGGCGGCCCTAGCCACCCCCATAGGGGGGCGGTGGCGGGGGATCGTTGAGCCCGGTACCAATCGAATAGCCGCTGGTTCCGGTGACCCACGCCAGTTCCTTCCCTTGAACCGGCGTGGGCTTCTTCCTGCAAGAGTTCTTTTTCATTCGGTCCTCCTTTGAAGAGGTCTATTCTACTCCTTCGGAGGAGGGTAGAGTCGGCGGCGGGCGCGGTTGCCGTAGGTCGAGGGAGTAGCTGTTGCCGGCGGCTTTCGCCTGGATGCCGGTGCCTCAGTCTCGGCCGTAGCTCCGTTTCCCACCGCCGCTCATCGAACCGGACTTGCAGATTTCCCGCATCCGGCTCTCGGACAGACTTCACGAGAGAGCATGCACGGGCCTTCGTCGCAGGCGCGCCTGCCAGGGTGATCAGCGACAATTAGAACTGCGGCCCGCAAATCTAGTTGACGCCGGACACGCTACGTCGGAAAAGGTGCCCGAAGATGTCCCAGCTCGGCTTTCTGCCGCGCGGGCTCCTAGCCGGCGGTGCCGCGGCGGGCGGGCTGCCGGGCTTCCCGGTCCAGGCAATGCAGCACGGCTTCAACAGCTCGGCTTTCGTGAGACTCCATGGCCTCGCGGAGCAGGGAGGCCGCGGTGCTCTCGCGGGCGATCGGTTCCAAGGCGTCGGCTCCCCGATCTGAACCTTCGAGGCTGGTTTACCACGGCCTGTACACGCGCTGTCTACGCTTCGCCACGTTGGGTTACCCCAATGCCACGCAAGACTCGCTTCCGGTGGGTGGCCAACCCTTGCCGGGTAGGATTCGGACCTACCAGGTCCACTACGAAGGGTTTCAGGTCCTGCTTACTTATCCTTCCTCCCTTCCCAGGCTTCGCCTGGCGCAAGGAACCTATTTTGGTGGAATCTTCCAGAGTCCCTGGAACTATTCCAACCTATTCCTGGTTCCGAATTGGCTGTTCAGCGCTGTTTACATGGCAATTCCACCCGATTACCACGACCATATACGGACGCATGGTTCAAGCCGCAATGTACGCAGGAATCCGCACTAGCACACTCGACCGTCTGCCAAAGTCGTTCCCGCGGATAATGCATTAGGTAACCATCCTGCGCATGGGCTCGTTCCTCGAGTAATCCATGAAATCCGAACAGAAAATCGTTTACTGCCTGTGCTGCCGCCAATGAGTTCAAGGTGATAACGCTAGGGGCAATAACGCTTGGGTCCTGTACGTATCCCTGCCCCTGTCGCTCCTCTGGCGTGAGCATCTCGTTCCTCAGCCGGTCGGCAGGAATCAATTGGTTGCAGCTTAGACACCCCCCTCCTGCGTAAGGCAAAACCCTGCGGGAAGCAAGGTAGACATCTCCGACGGCTCCAGACTTCTTTTCTACCGGCACTTTAGAGCCGATCTGAACCCCTGGAATCAGATACTGATGCCCAAGAGCGTTGAACACCAGTCGGCTCTGCATCGAATCGGCGCAGAGGAATAGGTAGTCGACGTCTGTTAGTAGCGCTGCGACAGAAGCATCAATGACGTTTCCGTCGATAGCGTCATAGCGGATTCTCGGGCTGGCGCCGCGCGCAACTCTTTCGGCAACCTTAACTTTCTTCCTCGCAAGTACGCGGCCAATACTCCGAATGATACGGATCCGGCTGTAGACATACGGCTCGCCTGTGTCCTTAGGGCTCGCTCCAACAACTCTCGATCGGTTACTTGGCTCAAGGCAATCGTAATCAACGCCTACTATGTGCCCAACCCCCAGATGGGCGAGCCACTGACTTACAAGTGACCCGACGCCGCCCAAACCAATGATCCCGATCTTTGCCTCTCCGAGGGCTTGCTGGCCACGAGCGCCAAAGAGCAGAGACTGCCGGGAGAACGCGGGGTCTGCCACAAACGAACTTCGGGACGGATGAGGGTAGAGGTGAAGAAGGTTAGGACCAACTACGTCAAGGGCGTCAAGGCTGGTCACTCCGTTCCGGCGCCAAACGGTCCCAGCAACCGCATTCCTAGCGAAAACAAGGGCTCCTACTGGGCCACCCTCGGTGATGTCGAGCAATGCGGGATACCCTCTCCGCTGTGACTCTAGGTCAATTTCAGAGAAGCCCACCGAGTCTTGACCGCCATGACAGTGAACCGCGAAGTAACAAAGATTTTCTCGAGCGCACCGGTCGGAAACCCGAGCGACGAAATTGGCAGAGAGGGCTCGGTACCCGTATTTTCCGGGGACGTATTCCTCTCCATCCTTTGCTAGCACGACCTCGCGGGCAAGGAACCGGGTGCCCCGGGATGACTCACCAATCCCTGCGAGAATGACTGCCCCGTGTTCGTCTCCATCGCCAGGGAAGAGGTGATGCTCGAGATTGTCGAACAAAGGAGCCGCGATACGAAGAGTTTGGGTCATGGTCGGCTCCTGATCCAATCGAGGACCTTGGCCAGTTTTAGTGCGGCAGTATCAATTCCGGAGTTCCATCGGTTCGATCTTCGCGACACCATCGTCGCAGCTCCGGAAAATGGGCCGAGTGCCATCTGCTGCTTGTGGAAACCCTCTCCGAGATTCTTGTTGTCGTGACGCTGCAGAACGCCTGGCAGATAGTGAGGGTAGATATCAGCATGAGGGTAGGTGTGGCCAATGCTGAATGCAATCCAGCCACAACTCGGGTCGTACTGATTCCCGAAGAGGACTTCTCCGGCACGGACAAAGGCGCCTCCCTGACCGTCATCCACTGCCTCGATGGTATGCCCGGGGAAAGCAGCCTTGATCTCGTTGATAGCCTGTTCGACGACGCGGTGCATGGCGTTTCCCTAAGAATTGTCGTCAGGGGCGACGCAGCGGAACTCGTCGCAAGCCCTGAGCGTGACAATCTCGGTATCGCCGATTGCCTTGCCGAGCCCTCCCTGAGGCTTAACCGGATAGAGGACAAATCCGGTCTCGATGGCGACCGCCTGTTCGATCGCAGTCTGCTTAATCTCCAATCCAGTGACCCGCCGTTTTGTGAACCGAACGGAGTTGTTGTTGACCTTCACCGTAATGCTCTTAAGGAGGATGCGAAATACTGGACCATCCTCGAATTGCACCGGAACACCTGACGCGATCGGTTCATCAATCGGGGATTCGTAGTCCCTCAAAACTTCGGCGTCCTCAGGCAGATCGAATAAGCCTTTCAGGCTTTCAAGCGTCTGCAAAGGATCGGTCGTCACCTCCCACGAGTCGTCAGCAACGAATGCCAGCTTGGCCGGAGCGTCTGGATGTCCGTTGGGAGGTGGAGCAGAACATAGATCGGCAGTCCGGAAGACGTTGCCGGCGGCCAGATCGATCTCTAAATCGGGTTCCAGAGGCAGGTCAGCCCTCTGGTTGTAGTCTCGGATAAGAATTCCTTGGGCCCCAGCTTGCGCGAGGATATCGCGAGACCTGAGCCGACGCCGAGGGAGTGGGACGAGAGTGTCATCGACAACCGCAGCCCACTTCGGAACTGCCCCGCCACCAAGCGGTACTGGGGAACTCGACGCTGCGCTGATGTCGTGATGGGTCATGAGGTCCTCCTATTCGCTATACAGGTAGTCTAGTACTGCATAGCGAACAAGTCAAGGGCCTCCATACAGCCCCAGGCGTTCGCTTTGCGAACCGAAATCAGGTATGATGGCCTTAGGGGGGAATCCTATGGCGACGCTCGGTGAGCGGGTGCGTGAGCTCCGCGAACGACAACGGCTTACGCAAGAGCAGCTTGCGGAGCGGAGTGGCATTTCGAAGGGGTTCCTTAGCGATCTCGAAAATCACAAGAGGAACCCGAGCGCGGAGTACATACTACGGATAGCGAACGCCCTCGGGGCGAGCGTCGACTACCTGCTCTCCGGGGAAGATCGCGACGATCGTAGTTTCGAGCCAGTAGTCATTCCACGCGAGCTGTCGCAGGTGGCCGAGGAGCTTAGGTTGACCCATACAGAGACACTGGAGTTGCTAGAAGCCCACAACTCAGTTGTCGCCAGACGGAGCGATCGCGGAATGCGGCGTTTTACTGCTGACGACTGGCGAAAACTCTATGAAGCCTTCAAGAAGGTGTTTGGATAATGCGGAGCACTATTCAATACCAGGCAGCTGTCCTCGAGCGTGACCTCGGCCTTCCAGCGAGCAATGATCCTGTCGAAGGGATTGTTTCGTGGTGCGAGAACCGCGTCGGGCGATTCATGAAGCTTCTACCCTGTTCCAATCTTGAGGAGTTACTGGGTCTCGTAGCCAACAAGGTAGGCACACGGTTCCGAGTTGTGCGCACAGACGCGGAGTTGCAAGAATTGGTCGACGAGTACGCTGCAAGGCGTGAAATGGGTTTTGCGACGCTGTCCAATGATCTCGCTCCGGACGTGTTCGGGGAGACTCTTAGACTGATACAGCGCTTACCTGGTGAGCTTCCGTACGTATCGGTGATTGATGCTCGAGGAGCTAAGGCATACCGGGAGTACTTTACGAAGTGGCATGAGATTGCTCATCTCTTGGTGCTAACAGACCAGGCCCGGCTTACGTTTTTTCGTTCTCATGCAGCCATAAAGAACCCCGAAGAGCAGCTGATGGATGTGATTGCGGGTCGTGTAGGCTTCTATCGCCCCCTCCTGATGCCCCATCTCCCGGAAAAACTCTCCTTCGAGACAATCCAGGAAATACAGGCTCAAATGTGCCCCAGTGCAAGCCGGCAGTCGGCTCTGATCGGAGTTCTCAGTGCGTGGCCGAAACCAGCACTCCTCCTCCGGGCCGAGGTAGGTGTGAAAAAGGCGGAGCAATCGCCACCGGGCCAAGCCTTTCTCTGGGAAAGGCCTTCGAGAGGCCAACTCCGTGCCGTCTCCGTTATCTCCAATGCAGAGGCACGTAATGCAGGCCTCAACATCTATCGAAATATGCGAGTACCTCGATCATCGGTCATTGCGGCTGCAACGCACACTTCCGCCTGCCTGTCGGCGAATGAGGACTTGAGCTGGTGGGAGAGTTCTTCGAAAGGGCCTCTCCCATCACGTTCTGTGTGGGTGCAGGCGCTGCGGAATGGCGAGGCAGTCGACGCACTCGTCCTAGATTTATCTACAAACATTAACGACTTTGCCCCCAAATGCGACGAAAAGACGTCAGTTCCTTCTATTCGTCCGCCGGCCGGCTCTCATTAGGTCGCCACCACATGGCAGCCGAAAGCGTCTATGCCAAGCGCTCTAACTTATACATTAGTCCTTCTACCCAGCCCTTGAGCCGGGCGACTTCGACTACCCGCGGTGCCGATCCTGCCCATGCCATATGGACGACGAGTTGGATCACCTCCGCGATCAGCTCGCGCTGCTCCGAGTCGCCCGAAGCACCCTATTTCGCCGCGAGAGAGACTCGGCCACGTCCTTGAATAAGCTCGTCTTATCCGCGCGGCAAGTCACGGATAGCGTTCGCAGACAAGAGGCTTCTACGCTCCGCCGCGGCATCCATGGAGAGAGGGAGGAGATGAGACAACACGAGCATCGCATCAGGTATCCTCCAGTTCAGTTTCTCAGGTAGGCTCGCTTGCAGGGCCGCAGCAGGGCTGCAGAGCCGAAGAGATGCGGCGGGCGGTGAAGCTCCACCGGGCCGGTGCCCTCGGCTCGCCGCTCTCCTGCTTATCCAATCGCGAGACCGCCCTGTCGACGTGCCGAGACAGCCGCGACCAGAGAGAACGGGTGGAGAGAATGGGAGCCAGGTGCTTCGCCAGGGAGGCTGCTCAGTAACTTCGGACGGCCGTTGGAGTAGTGGACAACAATGCTCGGTGTTGTTATTCTCTCCAACGTGAAGGCCGAGCCTCTGCTCCGGGAACGCCGGATCCTTGCCGAGGACGCATTCGTAGAGATGGTGGTATGGCGGGTGCCTTCGCCCGTGCCTGGCAGCGCGCATGGGTTCAAGGATCGTCTGGCTCTCGTAGTGAACGGCGTGTGCACGCCACGCTATGACAATGAGGCGGGCAAGGGCGATCACAGGCACTCCGGTGGAGAGGAAGCTCCTTACGCCTTCACCACGCCGGCACAACTGCTGGCTGATTTCTGGAACGATGTGGACCGCTGGAGATCCTGAAATGCGTACAGTGACCCTGGAAGTCTCATCCCGCGCAGAGGCCGACCGCCGGTTCCTACGCGCCTTCGAGGGACAGCCCCAAGGGGAGTGGATCAGCTTCGAAACGCCGGCGCTGTTGTTCAAGGTGTTGACGCAGAAGCGATGGGAGCTGCTCTCGGCAATGACGGGCGCCGGGCCCCTGAGCTTGCGGGAAACGGCCCGCAGGGTCGAGCGGGACGTCAAGGCCGTGCATGGGGATGTCCATGCGCTGCTCGACGTGGGGATTCTGCAAAAGACCCAAGAAGGACGGATCGTGTTCCCGTTCGACGCCGTGCGCGTCAACTTCGTGCTCCAAGCGGCCTGATCTGCCCCCCGCAGACTTATGTGCCACGTCCTCGGATAAGCGGCGGCGTGTCCGGTTTTGTATATCCAGGGAGCGTGACGCTCCCTGGATATACGTCGCAGATCCGCCGGAGATGTCGCGTATTCGCGGGAGGCGTCGCGTATTCTCTGGAG
>DASWRX010000172.1:0-3575 GCA_036402955.1 Thermoanaerobaculia bacterium | reverse complement strand
CCCCGTCGGTCCGGGAGGTCGTCGAGAGCACCGGCTGGACCGGCAAGCCCTTCTGGCTGACCGAGACCGGCTGGGAGTCGGGCCGGGTGGGAGAGGACCGGCAGGGGGACTTCTATGCCGGCCTCCTCGGCGACTGGTTCACCGGCCGGAGCGGGCGGGACTGGGTGAGCAAGGTCTTCTTCTACGAGCTCAAGGACGGCCCGGACGGCAGCTTCTCCTGGGGCATCCTGCGCGCCGACGGCTCGCCCAAGCCGGCGTACAACTCCTACCAGGGGTTCGCGCGCAGCCACTGAGGCGTCGTCCCCGGCCCCAGGGTTTACACCCTGGGCTAGAAGAATGCCGCCCTACGGGCTCGCGATGTGGTTATGGGCGCGCGTCAACGCGAGCCCGTCAGGGCGGAATTCCCTTAGCCCAGGGTGTAAACCCTGGGCCGGGGTGATGAGGGCCCCTTTTTGTGATACCTTCCCCCGGATCTTCTCGGCCGGTCCGGGCTGGCGCACTCCTGTTCAGGAGGTGTGACGGACCGCGGGGAAGGCCTGAAGCGCCCCTACCGTCAGCGCGGCATCGATTCGACCCGGCTTTTTCGCCGGGGCCGGAGAGGTCGCGGCTCGCGCTGTGAATCGTCCGTTTTTTGTCCAAGAGAGTTTTTGGAGGAACTATGCCTGAACATGACGAACCCCTCGCCCGGACCGGTCCGTCCCTGAGGAAGCTGGCCCTCGGGCTGATGGCGCTGTTCGCCTTCCTGACCGCCCTGCCCGCCTCCGCCAGCGAGGCCGACCTCGTGCTGCCGGACCTGTCGAACCCGAACGTGACGTTCTTCGGCATGACCGGTCACAACCTGCTGCTGGCCGGCCTGGTCGTCTGCGTGCTGGGTCTGCTCTTCGGGCTCGTGATGTACACGCAGCTCAAGAACATGCCCGTGCACCGCTCGATGCGCGAGATCTCCGAGCTGATCTTCGAGACCTGCAAGACCTACCTCACCACGCAGGGCAAGTTCATCCTCCTGCTCGAGCTGTTCATCGGCATCGTGATGTTCGTCTACTTCTACACCCTGCGCGGCTACAGCCTGGCCAAGGTGATCACGATCCTGATCTTCAGCCTGATCGGCATCGCCGGCAGCTACGGCGTCGCCTGGTTCGGCATCCGGATCAACACCTTCGCCAACTCGCGCTCAGCCTTCGCCAGCCTGCGCGGCAAGCCGTTCCCGACCTATGCCATCCCGCTGAAGTCGGGCATCTCGATCGGCATGCTGCTGATCAGCGTCGAGCTGCTGATGATGCTCGGCATCCTCCTCTTCGTGCCGCGCGACTACGCCGGCCCCTGCTTCATCGGCTTCGCCATCGGCGAGTCGCTGGGCGCGGCGGCCCTGCGCATCGCGGGCGGCATCTTCACCAAGATCGCCGACATCGGCTCCGACCTGATGAAGATCGTCTTCAACATCAAGGAGGACGACGTCCGCAACCCCGGCGTGATCGCCGACTGCGTGGGCGACAACGCCGGCGACTCGGTCGGCCCGACGGCGGACGGCTTCGAGACCTACGGCGTCACCGGCGTCGCGCTGATCACCTTCATCCTGCTGGCGGTAAACGCGACGGTCGCCGGCCCCGACTTCCAGACCATCCAGACCCAGCTCCTGGTCTGGATCTTCGCCATGCGCGTCATGATGATCGTCACCAGCGCCGTCTCCTACTTCATCAACGAGACGATCGCCAGGGGGCGCTACGGCAACGCCGACACCATGAACTTCGAGGCGCCGCTGACCTCGCTGGTCTGGCTGACCTCGGTGCTGTCGGTCGCCGTCACCTACGCCGCTTCCTACCTGCTGATCCCGCACCTGAACGGCGACGGCACGCTGTGGTGGAAGCTGTCGACGATCATCTCCTGCGGCACGCTCGCCGGCGCGCTGATCCCCGAGCTGGTCAAGGTCTTCACCTCGACCGAGTCGGCCCACGTCAAGGAGGTGGTGACCGCCTCCCGCGAGGGCGGCGCGTCGCTCAACATCCTCGCCGGTCTGATCGCCGGCGACTACAGCGCCTACTGGCTGGGCCTCACCATCGTGGCCCTGATGGGCGCCGGCTACGGCGTCAGCACGACGCTGCCGGGCAACCTGATGATCGCCCCCGCCGTCTTCGCCTTCGGCCTGGTGGCCTTCGGCTTCCTCGGCATGGGCCCGGTGACCATCGCCGTCGACTCCTACGGCCCGGTGACCGACAACGCGCAGTCGGTCTTCGAGCTGTCGACCATCGAGACCCTGCCCAACATCGCGGCCGAGATCAAGAAGGACTTCGGCTTCACGCCCGATTTCGAGACCGCCAAGCATCACCTGGAGGCCAACGACGGCGCCGGCAACACCTTCAAGGCGACCGCCAAGCCGGTGCTCATCGGCACCGCGGTGGTGGGCGCGACGACGCTGATCTTCTCGATCATCGTGGTGCTCACCCACGGCCTGCAGCCGGAGCTGGTCGCCAACCTCTCGCTGCTCTACCCGCCGTTCCTGCTCGGCCTGATCACCGGCGGCGCCGTCATCTACTGGTTCAGCGGCGCCTCCTGCCAGGCGGTGTCGACCGGCGCCTACCGGGCGGTGGAGTTCATCAAGCAGAACATCCGGCTCGACGCCGGCGCCCAGAAGGCCTCGACCGAGGACAGCAAGAAGGTCGTCGCCATCTGCACCACCTACGCCCAGAAGGGGATGTTCAACATCTTCCTGACGGTGTTCTTCAGCACCCTCGGCTTCGCCTGCCTGGAGCCCTACTTCTTCATCGGCTACCTGATCTCGATCGCCATCTTCGGCCTTTACCAGGCCATCTTCATGGCCAACGCCGGCGGCGCCTGGGACAACGCCAAGAAGATCGTCGAGGTCGAGCTCAAGGAGAAGGGCACGCCGCTCCACGCCGCCACGGTCGTGGGCGACACCGTGGGCGATCCGTTCAAGGACACCTCGTCGGTGGCGATGAACCCCGTCATCAAGTTCACCACCCTCTTCGGCCTCCTCGCCGTCGAGCTGGCGGTCGAGATGGCCACCTCGACGCGCCTGATCCTCTCCGGCGTCTTCCTGCTGCTCTCGATGGTCTTCGTCTGGCGCTCGTTCTACGGCATGCGGATCCCGGTCGAGTCGACCGCCGTGCCGGCCAAGCACTGAGAGCGGAGCCGCCGGTTCGAGAAAAGGGCGCTGCCTTCACGGGCGGCGCCCTTTTTTTCTCCCGGGACGGCGAAGATTCTCCGGCGACGACGGAGTTTCTCCACGCACGATGGACTGTCTCCGCGGATTCCGGAAATTCTCCAGCGACGACGGACTTTCTCCGGCGACGATGGTTTTTCTCCCGTGACGACGGAGTTTCTCCGCGGACGATGGAAATTCTCCAGCGACGACGGAGTTTCTCCGGCGGCGATGGACTTTCTCCACGGACGATGGAAATTCTCCAGCGGCGATGGAGTTTCTCCGCGGAAGACGGACTTTCTCCGGAGAGGACGAGCCATCCTGCGCGGAGAAACTCCGCCGTCGCCGGAGAATTCACGCCGTCCGGGGACGACGGAACGTCTCAGCTCTCCGCCGGCAGGCCCACCAGCTCCATCAG
>DASWRX010000171.1:0-4172 GCA_036402955.1 Thermoanaerobaculia bacterium | reverse complement strand
GTCCCCGCCCGCAACGCCGAAGGGCGGGGACGAGCCCCGCCCCTACGACGACCTCCAGCAAGGAAGGCGTCCAGGAGAGGGAAGAGGGAGACGATGATCGCCAGGGACTCCGGAGCCCCGTCGCTGGAGCCGCCGTTCGAGCCGGACCGCCGCCTCGCCGAGTACGAGACGCTGCTCGACATCGGCGTCAAGCTCTCCGGCACGCTCGACGTGCAGAAGGTGCTGGAGCTGGCGCTCGAGAACGCCGAGGAGGTCTGCCGCGCCGAGACCAGCTCGATCTGGGAGCTCGACGAGGACCGGCGCGAGCTGTTCTTCCGCCTGGTGCGGGGGAGCGCCGCGGGAGCGATCCGCGGCATGCGGGTGCCGATAGGGGAGGGGATCGTCGGCAGCGTCGCGCGGTCGGGCGAGGCCGAGGTGGTCAACGACGTGGCCGCCGATCCGCGCTGGCACGGCGATCCCACGGGCGCGTTCCAGACCCGTGCCATCCTGGCGGTGCCGCTGCGCGCCCAGGGGAGCGTCATCGGCGTCGTCCAGCTCCTCAATCCGGTGGGCCGCGACCGCTTCACGGCGGGGGATCTCTGGCGCATGCGCCAGTTCGCGGCGATCCTGGCGCCGACCCTCCAGAACGCCCGGCTCTGGGCGGCGCAGCGGCGGCAGTTCTTCCACATGGTGACCGCCTTCGCCGAGGCGCTCGACAAGCGGGACCCCTACACCGGCGGCCACGTCCGCCGGGTGGTCGCCTACTCGGTGCTGCTCGGCTCGGAGATGGGGCTCTCCCGCGAGGAGCTGCGCGACCTGCGTCTCGCCGCGACCCTCCACGACGTCGGCAAGATCACCACGCCGGACCGCATCCTCGGCAAGCCCTCGCCGCTCGATCCCGACGAGGCCGAGATCATGCGGCGCCACGCGGCGGACGGCGCCGCCATCGTCTCCCCGCTGGCCAATCCCTGGGTGCTGCACGGCGTGCGCAGCCACCACGAGCGGGTGGACGGCAAGGGCTATCCCGACGGCCTCGCCGACGCCGAGATCGAGCTCGCCCCCCGCATCATCGCCGTGGCGGACACCTACGACGCCATGACCACCAGCCGCCCCTACCGGGCCGGCCTGCCGCGCGAGCGCGCCGCCGCCGAGATCCTCGCCGGCGCCGGCACCCAGTTCTGCCCGCGCGTGGTGGCGGCCTTCCGCTCCCTCTTCGAGAGCGGCCGGTTCAACCTCCAGGCCGCGGAAGAGATGCTGGAGTCGGTGCTGGAGCCGGTCCCCGATCCCTGACCGGCCCGTGGTAAAACTCGCTCCATGCTGCGCCTGCGCTACACCGTCAACGGTGAGGACCGGGTCGTCCCCCTCGCCGGCGGCAGGAGCCGGTTGGGCCGGGGGAGCGACAACGACGTCGTCCTTCCGGACGTCTCCGTCTCCCGGTATCACGCCGAGATCCTCCGCGAGCCCGCAGGCTGGTCCGTCCACGACCTGAAGAGCACCAACGGCGTCGAGGTCAACCGGGTGCCGGTCGAGAGGGCGCCCCTGCGCCCCGGCGACCTGCTGACCATCGGCTCCTTCGAGGTGCGGCTGGAAGAGGAGGAGCCGGCCCCCCGGCCGAAGCCGGAAGACCCGGGAGAGAGCACGCTCGCCGGGCTTTCCAACGCCACCATCATCCGGCCGCTCTCCGAGTTCGCCGCCCTCTACGGACTGAAAGACGGGCTCAAGGAGGGCGTCAAGGAGATCCCCGGCCGGCCGCCCGCGCCGGAGACGGGGGAGCAGGTCTACGTCCACCGGATGTTCGGTTTCCTCACCCGACTGGCGCGCGTGCTCATCCTCGCCGAATCCGTGGACGACGTGCTCTCGCGCGTGCTCGACCTGGCGTTCGAGGCCTTCACGGTCGACCGCGGGTTTATCCTGCTGTCGGACGACGCGGGCGAGCTGATCTGCGAGATGTCGCGCGTCAAGGACCGGGTGGAGCTCCGCCCCATGGGCGAGGTGCCGGTCTCCCACACCATGCTGCAGGCCGTGATGAACGAGCGGGTGGCGCTCGTCACCTTCGACGCTCAGTCCGACCAGCGCCTCTCGGGCGGCGAGTCGATCCGCCTGCACCAGATCCGCTCGGCCATGTGCGCGCCGCTCTGGTCGGGCGAGCGGATCATGGGCGTCATCCAGGTCGACTCCCCGGTCCACGTCGGCGCCTTCGGCGAGCGGGATCTCGACGTGCTCACCACCCTCGCCAACTACCTGGCCGTGGCCGTCGAGCGGATCCGCTACGCGAAGCGGGTGGAGCTCGAGCGGCAGGCGCGCACGCGGCTCGAGCGCTACCACTCGCCGGGCGTCATCGAGGAGGTGCTGCGCCGCGGCGACGAGGGGATGCGGCGGCTCCAGAGCGTGGAGGCCACCGTGCTGTTCGCCGACCTGGTAGGTTTTACCAGCTTCGCTGAAAATGCTCCCCCCGAGCTGGTCGCGGAATCGCTCGACGCCTTCCTCGATCTCTCGGTCGAGGCGATCTTCCGCGCCGGCGGCACCCTCGACAAGTTCATCGGCGACTGCGTGATGGCCTTCTTCGGCGCGCCGGTGGCGCAGCCCGACCACGCGCTGCGGGCGGTGCGGGCGGCGCTGGAGATCCAGGCGGGGCTCGCCGCCTGGAACACCCGCCGGGCCTCCGAGGGGTTGCCCGGCTTCAACGCCCGGGTGGCCCTCAACAGCGGTCCGGTGGTGGTGGGGGACATCGGCAGCGCCCGCCGCGTCGACTACACGGTGCTCGGCAATACGGTGAACGTCGCCTCGCGTCTGGAGGGGGTCGCTCCGCCGGGGGAGGTCGTCATCGGGTCCGAGACCCACCGGCTGCTGGGCGGCGCCATGCCCACCGAGGCGCTCGGCGAGCTCCAGCTCAAGGGGTTGCAGCAGCGGATCCCGGCCTACCGGGTGGTGAGGGAGTGAGGAAGTCCGGCCCGTGGACGACGGGCCGGACGGAGAAGACGGCTCGGATGAATGGTTCGAAAACTCGAGGGCTACAGAAAGCGGGACGCCGTTCTACTTGCCCCCGCCGTTGCCGTTGAGGCTGCTGCTGCCGAAGTTGCTGCTGAAGAATCCCGAGAAGGCGCTCTGGATACGAGCCATCCTCCCCTGAGCGCTGCTGTCATAGAAGCTGAAGGTTTGGGCCGTGGCCGCGGAACCCTGCGTCGAACCCTGATTGTAGTTGAAGACGGTGACCGTGGTGAGAGTGGTGTCCGACGACGACGGGCTGCCGTTGTTGGACGCCCGCCGGAAGGCCCCCGCGCGGCGAAGCTGCTGCATGAACTGGTTCACGTTGTCGGCCGAGACCTGGACTCTGTCGATGCAGTTTCCACTGCAACGGCTGGTGCTCGATCCGTCGGCATTCGACTGGCTCAAGGTCGCCAGCCCGTTGTCATAGATGACCAGACTGGCCACATCCGAGGTGGCGGTCACGCCAGATCCGGAGCCACTGGACCCGGAGCCGGACCCCAGAGTCCACACGGTGTAGATCAGGACCGGCAGAGGGTTGTTCGCCCGGAAGGTGGCGCTGCCGCCACGACCGTTTATCGTTCCGTTACCACTGCCCGAGCCACTGCCCGAGCCGTTTCCCGCCTGCGCTAAAGCCAGGGCGGGAACACAGACCAACAGGGAAAGAACCAGAACTACCAACTTCATCCAACGGCTGCGATTCATGATGTACCTCCTAGATGCTTGAGCCGTCCAGACGCGATTCTAAGCAAGTCGCGGGCCAAGACAGCGAAAAGCCGCCCGGAATCCGGGCTCGTCGGGGTGGTGGGGGGGTATCGGCAGCACCCGGCGCGTCGGCTGCACGGTGCTCGGCAAGGCCGTCAACGTCGGGTCCGAGACCCCACCGGCTGCCCGGCGGCGCCACCCCACCGAGCCGTCGGCGACCTCCTGGTGCTGATCGAGAGCCCGCAAGCCACGAGAGCGCCGGCACACGCCCGGGAATTCAGGCTCCCGCGCCCAACGCCCTCAGAAGGTGAGCGAGCGGCAACCGCGCTCCCCGCACGAACTCCACTGCCAGGTCAGCGGCCTTGCGTTGACTGCGATGACGCCGTGAATTGGGTCAGGAAGAGGGCTTGGCTGCCGTCGCGCGCTGACTGACTCCACCAGGCCACGACGCCAAGACCCGCGGCGGAGATGATCCGGGCCTGGATCGAGCAGGCGATGCAATA
>DASWRX010000170.1:0-4906 GCA_036402955.1 Thermoanaerobaculia bacterium | reverse complement strand
GGCCGTGGCGGCGGGGACCCGGTGGAGGTCCCGCGTCAGGTCGAGGAACTCGCGGCCGCTCAGCACCTCGTAGAGGTCGGCCCCTTCCGGGACGTAGCCGATGACCCGCCGCACCTCGTTGGCCTCGGTCACCAGGTCGTGGCCGGCGACGCGGGCCGAGCCGCCGCTCGGCCGCAGCAGGGTCGCCAGCATCTTGATCGTCGTCGACTTGCCGGCGCCGTTGGGGCCGAGCAAGCCGAACACCTCGCCGCCGGGGATCGCGAGCGAGATCCCGCGCACGGCCGGACGGCCGTTGTAGCTGCGCGCGAGGTCCGTGAGCTGGATCAGCGGTTCCACGAAGGGGAAGAGTCCTGCGAAAAGCCTACCACGGAGGCGCCGGTCCCCGCGGGCGCCGTCGCGGCCACCGCCGTGGGCCCCGCCGTCCGCACCAGCGCGACGGCCGTCCCGTCGGCCTCCGCGAGCGGGCCGGCGGGGAAGAGCGTGCCGTCGGGCCCGGGGAGCGCGCCCACGGCGCGATTGCGGCCCTCCCGCTTCGCCATGTACAGGGCGCGGTCGGCCAGCCCCATCACCTGCTCGTGGTGGACGGCGCCGGGAGCCTCGGGACGCCAGGGATAGGGCGCCCAGCCGACCGAGCAGGTCACCGCGATGCTGGCTTCGGCTCCGGCCGCGAACGGCGCGCCGCCCACTGCCTCCAGCAGTCGCGCCGCGAGCGTCTCGCCGGTCCGGCGGTCCGCCCAGCGGCTGACCACCAGGAACTCCTCGCCGCCCCAGCGGACCACCGCGTCCGTGTCGCGGGCCGCCTCGCGCAGGCGCACCGCGATCTCCACCAGCACCTGGTCGCCGGCGGCGTGGCCGGTGCGATCGTTGAGCTGCTTGAAATGGTCGACGTCGAGAAAATAGAAGATCAGGTCGGAATTTCGTTCCTTGGGCGCCGGGGTGCCCACGGCCTGGCGGACCGCCTGGCGCGCGTCCGGCCCGATGTTGAGCGCGAGGAAGCGGCGGTTGCTCAGGCCGGTGAGGGGATCGGTGAGCGAGGCGAGCTCCAGCTTGCGGTTGGCTTCGCCCAGCTCGCGGGTGCGCTCCGCCACCTGGGCCTCGAGGGTGGCGGCGCGGCGGGCGAGCGCCTTGCTCCGCAGCAGGCTGGCGGCGTAGCCCAGCCCGATCAGCGCCGCGGCGTAGAGGGCGATCGCCCAGGAGGTCCGCCAGGGTGGTGGCCGGATGCGGAAGCGCGCCTCGACGGGTCCCGAGATCGTCCCGTCGCCGTCCCGTCCCCAGACGCGGAAGGTGTACTCGCCCTCGGGCAGGCGGTTGTAGACCACCTGCGCCTCCGGCACCCACGGCGAGGGCCGCTCCTCGAGGCCCAGGAGCTGGGTCCGATAGCGCGTGGCGTGCTCGCGCCGATAGCTGAGCAGGACGTAGTGGAACTCGAGGTTCCCCTCGTCGTGCCGCAGCTCGGTGCCCGCCGGCAGCGGGCGCTCGTGGCCCGCCACCAGGATCCGCTCGAGCCGCAGCGGCGCCGCCGCCGCGGGCGGGGCCGGGCCCGTCTCGGGAGGCAGGGGATCGAGGACCGCGGCGCCGCCGATGGTGCCCCCCCAGACGCGGCCCAGATGATCGACGAAGGAGGTGCGGTTGAACTCCATTCCGGGCAGCCCGTCATCGGTGTCGAAGGTCTCCAGGCGGGCGGCGGCGAGGCCGCGGCCGGGGAGGGGCGTGAGACGGTTCACTCCCCAGTGGGTGAACAGGTAGAGCCGGCCGAAAGCGTCGGCCTGGATCTCCAGGACGTCGGAGTCGGAGAGGGCCGGCCGGGTCTCTTCCGTGAGGGCCTCGCAAGCCTGCTGAAGTTGTCCCGCCGCGTCGATCCGCACCCGCGCCACCCCTCCCGGGGTGCCGATCCACATCCAGCCGGCGCCGTCGCCTCCCGTCTCCAGATGGAGGGAGAGGATCATCGGGTCAGGCAGGCAGGGCACCGCGACTGTCTCCCAGCGTCCCGCCGCGAACCGGCCCAATCCTCTGTCCGTGGCGGCCCAGACGATCGAGCCGCCGCCGGGCGACGGCGTGCGGACCAGGGCGCGGACCTCGTTGCCCGGCAGGCCCGAGCTCCCGGCCTGGAACAGCGTCCAGGTCCCCGACTCATAGCGGACGACGCCCCGCACCGTCCCCGCCCAGAGGACCGTCCCCTGCTTGCCGGGGACCGCGAGCAGGCTCCAGATCCAGTAGTACGGCAGGGGAGCCGTCCGGCTGGTGAAGCTCGTCCAGCGGCCATGGGCGAAGCGGCGGAGGCCGTCCGTGGTGCCCATCCAGAAGGCGGCAGAGCCGTCCGCTTCGCGGGCTTCCACGAAAGTGAACACGATCGAGGTCTCGGCGGACGGCGAGAAACGCTCCCAGCCGCGGCGCGTCAGGCGGACCATGCCGCCGACCGTGCCGATCCAATAGGTGTGGAGCCCGTCCGGAAAGGTCGCTTCTCCCAGTCCCAGGATGTTCTCGTTCGGCAGCCCGGAATGGGCGTCGATGGCGATCCACCGCTCCCGTTCCAGGCGGGCCACGCCGCCGGGGGTGGTCGCCCAGAGCGTCGGCTCCCCGGCCGTGCCGCCGCGCGTCACGATCAGGTTGTAGATGTAGTTCGCCGGCAGCCCCGAGCGGGTGTCGTAGAGCGTCCAGCGGCCGTCCTCCTCGAAGCGGATGACGCCGGAGAGGAAGCTGCCCGCCCAGACGATCGGCCGGCCGCCCGGCGACCGGCTCGCCACCAGCTTGACGACGGGACCGGCCGGGAAGCCGGACCGGGCGTCGTAGCGGGTCCATTCGCCGTTCCGCAGCCGGGCCACGCCGCCGTCCGTCGCCACCCAGAGCGAACGCTCGCCTTCCGGCGAGACCGTCTCGGCGAGGCTGCGGATCGAAAGGTCGGGCAGCACGCGCTGATCCTCGAACCGTCCGGAGAGCGTGGGCGAGGGGCCATCGATGCCGTCGAGACGGAGGAGCCCGCGGTCGGTGCCGATCCAGAGCGCCGGCCGGCCGTCCTCCGCGCGCGTCACCGCGAGGCTGCGCACGTTGGTGCCCCGCAAGGCCGCTTCCTCGGCGCACCGCCCTTCCCGGCAGCGCGCCAGCCCGCTGGCGGTCCCCACCCAGATCGTGGACCGGTCTTCCTCCACCATCGCGCCGACCAGCCCAGCCGGCACGCCGGAGCCGGGACCGTACCGCGTCCAGACGCGGTCCTGCAGGCGCAGGAGCCCGCCGTCCATCCGGCCGAACCAGAGACTGCCGTCGCTGGCCGCGAGCAGCGACCAGATCCGCAAGGGGGAAGAGCCGCCGGGAACCTCGATCCGCTGCCACGCCCGCCCGTCGTAGCGGACCGGCCCGTCCGCCCAGATGTAGCCCTGGGCGTCCTCGGCGAGCGGCGGATTGATGGGCTTGACGCCGTCGCGCCAGGTGAACACGCGCCAGGGGAGCCAGCGGTCCGGATCGGTGGGAACCCGCGGCGGACCGGGATGGACGACCGGCGGCGACGGGCCGAACGGCGCCACCGCCGCCCGGCCGGGCAGGGACACGAGGAGGGCCGCGGCCCAGAGACAAGCGAGAGGCCGGACGTTCATGGGTCGACCGGTTATTGTACCCCGGGGTCCCGGCGGCATCCTCGTGTCCTTGCTGTCGCTGCTGTCTGGGTCCCTGTTCCCTAGGCGGCGGGAGCGGCGGGCGGGCTCAAGCCTCGCCGGCCGGCGACCAGCACCATCACGATTCCGGCGGCGATCGCCACGTCGGCGACGTTGAAGATGCCGGTATGGAGGGGGCCGAGCCCCAGGCTGACGAAGTCGATCACCCGGCCGTCGTTGGCGAGGCGGTCGATCCAGTTGCCGAGGCCGCCGGCGAGGAAGAGGGAGAAGCCGATCCGCTGCGCCGTGCTCAGCCGCCGGCTCCCCATCAGGAAGGCGAACAGGGCGAGCTGCGTCGCGCCCACCAGGACCACGCCGAACAGGTAGCGCACCGCCGACGGCAGCTCCGCGCCCAGGCTGAGGAACGCGCCGGGGTTCTCGGCGTACTGGAGGCGCACGGCGCCGTCGAGGAGCAGCACCGGCGGCGAGAACGCGAGGGCGCCCTTCGCGATCGCCTTGACGGCCTGATCGCAGCCGACGCAGCACAAGAGGACCAGGAAGACCAGGAGGAACTGGAGATACTTCTTCATCGGGGATTTCTGCCGGCGGAATTGTAACCGAATCGCCGGCCGTTGTGGCTTCTCAAATGGAGATCGAGATCCGCCAGTCGCGACCAGCGGATCGACGGCTTACGACGGCTCACCCGCGGACCAGCGCTTCAACTTCGCCAGAACTTCGGAGTTTTCGACCCAGTTGCCATCGGCGATGTCCTCCTCAGCATCATCGACAGCCCGTTGGACCTCGTTACGGTCGGATGACGTCTGTAGAGCCTCGAAGGCTTCGACAGAGAGGAGGACGGCGACTCCTCGGCCCTCACGTGTAATGACGACGGGACGGCCGGTCGTACGGGCCTGTTGGACGATCTCGGAGGCGTCGGCCTCGAGATCGGAGAGGGGACGGAGATCTTCGCTGAGCTTGAGTTTCGCCATTCTCGACTGTCTCCAGGGGGATTCTACCGCGCCTTGACCTCCGTCCACAGCTCGTCGATGAGCCGCGTCGTCTTCCCCAGGTCCGCGATCAGCTCGCAGCGGTCGAGGACCTCCTTGGGCGGGTAGATGGCGGGGTCCTGGCGGATCCTCGCGTCGATCAGCGGCAGGGCCGCCCGGTTGGCCCCGGCGTAATGGACGCCGTCGACGATCCTCGCCGCGACCTCGGGCTCCATCACGTAGTCGATGAAGGCGTAGGCGGCGTCCACGTTGCGGGCTCCCTTGGGGATGACCAGGTTGTCGATCCAGAGCGTCCCGCCCTCCTTCGGCACCACG
>DASWRX010000169.1:0-1975 GCA_036402955.1 Thermoanaerobaculia bacterium | reverse complement strand
ATCAAGTCGAGCTGGGACATCACGGCCAGGATCCGCAAGCTGGACGACGGTCAGCAGGTCCCTCTGGAGGTCTGGCGCAACGGCAAGGCCCAGAACGTCTCCGCTGCGATCGTCGAGAGGGAACGGCCGGAGCTCGACATGACGCCGTTCTTCAAGGGTGAGGACGGCGAGCGCCTCATGCTCAAGATGAATCCCGAGGACTTCAAGGGGCTCCAGGAGCTGAAGAGCGCCGACGGGATGAAGCACCTCCAGATCCGCCGTCTCGGCTCGCCACGGGAGGCCGAGATGGAGAAGCAGATCAAGGAGCTGGAGAAGCGGATCGCCGAGTTGGAGAAGCAGATCAAGAAGCCGTAGGGGTGATCCAGAAATCGTAGGTCCATAGGGCGCAGCATGCTGCGCCCTTTTTCACACCCCTCTCCGACTTTCCGCCTCAGAACGCCATCAGCTCCCGCGCCGCCTGCACCACCTTCCCCTTGTCCGGCAGCAGCGCCTTCTCCAGGTTCTTGGCGTACGGCACCGGCCTATCCGGATACGTGACGCGCCGGATGGGGGCGTCGAGCCAGGGGAAGGCGGCGTCGGCGAGGCGGGCGGCCACCTCGGCGCCGAAGCCCGCGGTCTGCTGCGCCTCGTGGACGACCAGCGCCCGGCCCGTCCGCTTCACCGAGGCGAGCACGGTCTCCTCGTCGTAGGGCACCAGCGTGCGGAGATCCACCACCTCGGCCTCGACGCCCGACTTCGCCAGCTCGTCCGCGGCCTCCAGGCAGGTCCAGGTCGTGGCGCCATAGCCGATCAGCGTCAGATGCCTGCCCGCACGCATCACCCGCGCCTCGCCGAGGCGGGCCACGGCGTCGCCCTCCGGCAGCGCCGCCTTGATCCGGCGGTAGAGGAACTTGTGCTCGAACATCATGACCGGGTTGGGATCGCGGATGGCGGCCTTGAGCAGACCCATGGCGTCCGCCGCCGTGGCCGGACAGACGACCTTGATGCCGGCGGTGTGCGCGAACCAGCCCTCGGGGTTCTGCGAGTGGAAGGGGCCGGCCCCCACGCCGCCCCCTGTGGGCAGGCGGACGACGATCGGGCAGGGCACCTGCCAGCGGTAGTAGAGCTTGGCCGCCACGTTGACGAGCTGGTTGAAGCCGCAGGAGATGAAGTCGCCGAACTGCATCTCGACCACCGGCCGGTAGCCGAGCAGCGCGGCGCCGATGGCGATGCCGATCGTGCCGCTCTCGGCGATCGGCGTGTCGAGCACCCGGTCCGGCCAGCGGGCGTAGAGCCCGCGGGTGGTGCGGAAGGCGCCTTCGAAGACGCCGATGTCCTGCCCCATCAGCACCACCGACGGATCGCGCTCCATCTCCTCCCGGAGCGCCTGGTTGATGGCGTCGACGTAGGTGACCTCGCCGGCGGGCCGGCTCCTGAGGATCGCCGGCGCCTCGGCGGCGACCTGCGGCGGCGGATCGGGAGCGAAGACCGGCCGCAGCGCGATCTCGTCGGCCGGCGGCGGCGCGGCGATGGCCCGCGTGATGGCCGTCTCGACCATCTCGGCGATCCGCACCTCCAGCCGCTGGCGGGTGGCGGCGTCCAGGATCCCCTCCTGCTCGAGGCGGCGGGCATAGGCGGGCACCGGATCGGCGGCGCGGTAGCCGGCGAGCTCGTCGGCGGGCACCACCTTCAGGGAGTCGTCCCCCTCGGCGTGGCCGCGCATGCGGCCGAGCATGGCCTCGATCAGCGTCGGTCCCTCGCCGGCGCGGGCGCGGGCCACGGCGCGGGCGAAGGCCGCGGCCATGACGTCCGGATCGTTGCCGTCCACCGTCTCGGCGGCGACGCCGTAGCCGGGGCCGCGGTCGGAGAGCCGGCGCGCCGCGTACTGGAGGCGGGCCGGCGTCGAGAAGGCGTAGTGGTTGTTCTCGATCACCAGCACCAGCGGCAGCTTCCAGACGGCGGCCATGTTGAGCCCCTCGTGGAAGTCGCCCGTCGA
>DASWRX010000168.1:0-12887 GCA_036402955.1 Thermoanaerobaculia bacterium | reverse complement strand
ACGGCCGCCGGTCTGCTTCTTGTGCCGGCCGTGCCCCTCGGCGACCTTGGCGATGGTCTCGCGGTAGGGGACCTTCGGGGGGTGGAGGATGACCTCGACGTGCGAGCGGTGCTTGAGCTTGGCGACGGCGATCTCGATGTGGAGCTGGCCGTTGCCGGAGAGCAGGTGCTCGTGGGTCTCGGGGTCGCGCCCGGCGTGGAGGGAGATGTCCTCGTCCATCAGCCGGTGGAGGGCGTCGCCGATCTTCTCCTCGTCCCCCTTGGACCTGGGCTCGACGGCGAAGGCCATGGCCGCCTCGGCGATCTGGATCCATCCGAGCTTGACCGGCTTGTCCTTGGCGCACAGGGTGTCGCCGGTGACGGTGACCTTGAGCTTGGCGACGCCGCCGATGTCGCCGGCGACCAGGCGCGGGACGCTGGTTCCCTGCTTGCCCTGGACGGTCATCAGGTGGCCCAGCTTCTCGGCCTCCTCGGCGCGGCCGTTCCAGACGGCGGAGTCGGTCGGGAGGGTGCCGGAGACCACGCGCAGCAGCGAGATCTTGCCCGTGAAGGGGTCGGAGAGGGTCTTGAAGACCAGCACCGCCAGCGGACCGGCGGGGTCGCCGGCCAGCGTGATCTCCTCGTCCCCCACGTTACGGGCCGGGTAGGGGGTCCGCTCGGCGGGGGAGGGGAGCAGGGCGATGGCGGTGTCGAGCAGGGCCGAGGGGCCGATGCCGTGGCACGCGGCCGAGAGGGTCACCGGGAAGATCTGGCGGCGGGCAACGGCCCGGCGCAGGCCGGCCACCAGGTCCTCCTGGGAGATCGTGCCGTTCTCGAAGAAGCCTTCCATCAGCTTCTCGTCGGTCTCTGCGACCGCCTCGACCAGGCGGGCGCGGTGCTCCTCGACCTCGTCCTTGAGGTGGGCCGGGATGTCGGCCGGGGTCCCCTTGCCGTTGCCGTCGCGGGTGAAGGTGTAGGCCTTCTGGGCGACCAGGTCGACGACGCCGGTGAAGCCCCCCTCCTGGCCGATCGGGATCTGGATCGGCACCGCCGAGCGGCCGAAGCGCTTGTGGATGGCGTCGAGGGTGCGCCCGAAGTCGGCGCGCTCGCGGTCCATCTTGGTGAGGTGCAGCATCACCGGCAGCTCGATCTCGGAGGCGAACTCCCAGACCTTCTCGGTGTTGACCTCGACGCCGGAGACGCCGTTGACGCAGAGCACCGCCACGTCGGCGGCGCGCAGGCCCTGCTTGGTCTCGGTGAAGAAGATGCCGTAGCCGGGGCAGTCGATGAGGTTGATCTTGTGCTGCTGCCAGGGGACGAAGCAGGTCGCGAGGCCGATCGATATCTTGCGTTCGGTCTCTTCGTGGTCGAAGTCGGTGAGGGTGTTGCCGTCTTCGACGCGGTGCAGACGGGTCGTGACGCCACCGGCGTAGAGAAGCGCGCTCACGAGCGTGGTCTTGCCGGTGTCGTTGTGGCCCACTACAGCGAGGTTGCGGAGTTTCTCCGAGCTATCCACCTGCATCGTCTGGACCTCCTTCAGGGCAAAGATCAGGCTGGCAAATATACCATGACGAAATCGCCGCAACGGCACGGTTTCGCCACCTAAATGTAAAAAAGACTAGAACTTACCTCCAGCAGCCCGGTTTGACTCGGGAGCCGGGGCAGCCTAGAATGGCGCACGCGAAAAGCGTTTCCGATCATGCTCCCGCTGACCCCGACCAAGCTTGGCCGCTACGAGATCGTAGACGAGATCGGCAAGGGCGCCATGGGCGTCGTCTTCCTCGCCCGGGACCCGCTGATCGGCCGTCTCGTGGCGCTGAAGACCTTCCGCATCGGCTACTCGGTCAAGGACCAGGAGCTGGAGCAGTTCCGCATCCGCTTCATGCGGGAGGCCCAGAGCGCGGGCATCCTGACCCACCCGAACATCGTCACCATCCACGACGTGGTCGAGGCGAGCGAAGAGGGGCTCGCCTTCATCGCCATGGAGTACGTGCGCGGCACCAACCTGAAGCTGATGCTCCAGGGGGACCAGCCGATGCCGCTGGCGACGGCGCTCGACATCATCGCCCAGGTAGGGGACGCGCTCGACTACGCGCACGCCAACCGGGTGATCCATCGCGACGTCAAGCCGGCGAACATCCTGATCACCACCGAGAACCGGGTGAAGATCACCGACTTCGGCATCGCCCGGCTGGAGACCTCGAACCTCACCCAGGAGGGGCAGCTCCTCGGCACGCCCAACTACATGGCGCCCGAGCAGATCCAGGGCAAGGAGGTCGACCACCGGTCGGACCTCTTCTCGCTCGGCGTCGTGCTCTACGAGATGCTCACCCGCCACAAGCCGTTCCAGGGCGAGAACCTGACCGTGGTGAGCCACCGGATCGTCTACGACCATTTCACCCCGCCGCGGGAGTACATCCGGGACCTGCCGCCGGGGGTCGACCGCATCCTCTCCCGGGCCCTGGAGAAGGACCCGGCCAAGCGCTACCAGCGGGCGAAGGAGATGGTGGAGGACCTGCGCCAGGTCGTCGACGCGACCGCCCTGCGCGGCGACGACCTCAACGAGACGCAGAGCCTGCAGAGCCTCTCGTCGACGATGGTGCTGCCGCCCGCGGACCTGCTGGCGCCGCACTCCTCGCCATCGCCGGCTCCCGCACCGGCGCCCGCCGGCACCGGCGGCATGGGCGAAGCTCCCGACCTGTCGGACACCGTGGCGACCCCGCTGCCGGTGCCGCCGCCGCCGCGCCCACGTCCCCGGACCTCGCCGCGGCGGCTGCTGGCGGCCGGGGGGATCGCCCTCGCCGCCTCGCTGCTGGTCTGGGCCGTGGCGCTGCTCTGGGCCCGTTCGTCCCAACCGGTCGGGCGGCAGCGCAGCGCGCGGGAGGATGCGAGCCGGGCCGAGGTGATCGACCTGCTCCATCGGGGGAACAACGCGCGCGCCACGGGCAACTGGCCGTGGGCCGCTGCCCTCTTCCGCCAGGCCGATGCGATCGCTCCCGGGAGGCGGGGCATCCAGAAGATGCGGCAGACGGCGGAGTCGCAGAGCCGGATCCCGCAGACGCCGGTGGTGGTCGACACGGCCCAGCAGATCGCGTTCGGAGTCCAGGGAGCGAAGCAGGCGCTCGACGCCAGGAACTATGGCGAAGCGTTCGCGATGGCCAACGGCGTGCTGCTGATCGACCCGCAGAACGCCGACGCCAAAGCGGTCATGGCGAAGGTGCAGGATGCCCAGGCCAGGAAGAAGCGCCCGCCGACCGCTCCCCGGACGCCGCGTCCCCATGACGAGCAGGCCGCCCTCACGCCGGCGGCTTCCGATGCGCAGCCCTCCCGGCCGAGCGCGCCCGCGGCCGTGCCGACGACGGCGGCGGTGCGGGTCCACTTCCGGTCCGAGATCCCGGAGGGGACGATCATCGTCTGGGTGAACAAGAAGGTGGTCTTCCGGAAGAATTTCGGCAGCCATGCGGCCTTCTCCTTCCGCAGCCGCAAGCAGGAGCCGTTCGAGATGACCTCCGAGGCCC
The DNA here is from genome assembly GCA_036402955.1 of Thermoanaerobaculia bacterium. Lineage (GTDB taxonomy): Bacteria > Acidobacteriota > Thermoanaerobaculia > Multivoradales > UBA5704 > DATARR01. The sequence continues at coordinate 9,391 of DASWRX010000168.1, read as the reverse complement.
TTCCCGTCCCGGCCGGAGCCGCCGAGCTCCTCGTCAACGTGACCCCCGCGGGCAAGGCCGCCGTGGTGAGGCACGTCGCTGGAAATTTCCCGGGGGGAGGCTCCCGGACTCTCGACGTTCATCTGTCCAGCCCGACGGAGCTGGACGCTCACCTCAACTAGCCTGGTCCGTCAGCGCCGGCTGGGCGACGCGCGGCTCCCCTTCGGGCGACCAGACGGTCACCGGCCCCACGCCTTCGAACTGCGGCTCCAGGATCTCGGCGGGTCCCACCGCCACCACCACGATCCGCTCCGGATCGAGGTGCCGGCGCGCCGCCTCCAGGACACTCTCGCGGGTGACCGCCTGGATCCTCTCCAGGTGGCCGGCGTAGTAGTCGTCCGGCAGGCCGAACACGGCCAGGGTCTCCAGGCGCCGGGTGACGTCGCCGACGGTCTGGAGGCTGTAGGGGAAGACGCCGACGATGTAGCCTTGAGTCTCCGCCAGCTCCTCGGGCTCGACCGGGGCCTCGCGGACGCGCCGCAGCTCGTGCAGGATCTCGCGGGCGGCGGCCGCCGTGGCGGCGGTGGAGACCGCCGTGGCGACGGTGAAGGGGCCCGGACCCTGCCGCGCGCTGAAGCGGCTGGTCGCCCCATAGGTATAGCCGTGCTGCTCCCGCAGGTTGAGGTTGATCCGGCTGGTGAACTTCCCCCCGAGCAGGGTGTTGAGCACGGCGAGGGTGGTGTAGTCGGGGTGCGTGCGGGGCACGCCCACGTGCCCGACGCGCAGCTCCGTCTGGGCCGCGCCCGGCCGATCCACGATGTGGACCGAGATTCCGGCCAGGGGAGCGGGGCGGATCTCCGGCCGCGCCGGCGCCTGTCCCTGGAGGCCGTCCGCCCCGAAAGCGCTCTCGGCGGCGCGCAGCAGCTCCTCCGCGTCGAAGTCCCCCACCGCGATCAGCGTCGAGCCGTCGAAGCCGTAGTGGCCGCGGTAGAAGCCCAGCAGCGATTCGCGATCGAGCCGGGCGATGCTCTCCTCGGTGCCGTAGAGCGGGTTGGCGTAGGGGGTGCCGCGGAAGACCTCGCGCTGGAACCGGTCGTCGGCGAGGGCCGCGGGATCCTGGTAGCGCCGCTGGATCTCGGCCAGCCGCTGCCGGCGCAGGCGCTCCACCTCGGCCTCGGGAAAGGTCGGCAGGTCGACCACCTCGGCCAGCAGCTCGAGCCCCTCGCGGGTGTGGCTGGACAGCAGCCCGGTGGCGAGATAGCCGATGTCCCAGTCGGCGCCGGTGGTGAAGTAGCCGCCCAGCCGTTCGGCGACGGCCGCGATCTCCAGCGAGGTCCGGCGGGCGGTCCCCTCGTCGATCACCGACGCGGTGAGAGTGGCGACCCCCGTCCGGTCCGCGGGGTCGTACTGCGCTCCCGCGGGAACCACGATCTCCAGGCTGACCAGCGGCAGGCCGGGCAGGCGCGCCGCCACGACCGTGAGGCCGTTGGGCAGGCGGGTCCGCAGGACGGGCGGGAAGCGGAAGGCGCGAATCTCCCGGGCGGGAGGAGGGGCCGAGCGGTCGACGCGCGGCATCTTCTGCGGCGTCTGCGGCGTCTGCGGCGTCTGCGGAGAGCCGGCGTCCATCAGCTCGCCTGCTTCGGCACCACGGAGACCACCACCCGCTCCGCCTCGGTGCACCAGCCCGCGGCGTAGTCCACCATCTCCTGGGGCGTGATCTCCAGGTAGCGCTCGGCCTCGGTCAGGGCGCCGGCGGGGTCGTCGAAATAGGTCCCGAACTGGGAGAGGAGGTCCGCCAGGGTGTCCAGCCGCTGGAGGGCGCCGTAGTAGTCGGTCAGCATGCGGTTGCGGGCCCGCTCGATCTCGTCCGCGTCGGGCGGCGCCGCGGCGGCCGCGGCGACGTGGCCCAGCAGGGCCGCCTCGAGCTCCTCGGCGGAGACGCCGGGCCGGGCGGTGGCCACCAGCAGGAAGGTCCCCGCGGCCTCGTAGGGACCCACCGACGCGCCGACGTCCTGGGCGATCTGGCGATCGTAGACCAGGTCGCGGTAGAGCGGGCTCGACTTGCCCCCGGCGAGCACCGCCGCCAGCAGGTCCGCCGCGTACCAGGCCCGCTGGCCGTAGGCGGGGGCGCGGAAGCCGACGTAGACGCGGGGCAGCCGGACGTCGTCGGTCAGCACCGCCCGCCGCTCGCCGCCGAGCGGGGGCAGGACGGGCGAGACCGGCGCCACCGGCGGGCCCGGCGGGATCTCGCCGAACCAGGCCGCGACGCGCTCCAGCGTCTCCGCGGGCTGGATGTCCCCGACCACGGAGATCACCGCGTTGCTCGGCGTGTAATAGGTGCGGAAGAACGCCTGCACGTCCGCGAGGGTGGCGGCGGCGATGTCCTCCATGTAGCCGATCACCGGCCAGTGGTAGGGGTGCTCCGCGGGGTAGAGCAGCTCGTGGAGCTTCTCGCCGGCCTGGCCGTAGGGCTGGTTCTCCACCCGCTGGCGGCGCTCGTTCATCACCACGTCGCGCTGGGTGTCGAGGTTCTCCTGGGTGAGGGCGGGCAGGAAGAAGCCCATGCGGTCCGACTCCAGCCAGAGGGCGAGGTCGAGCTGATGGGCGGGGACCGTCTCGTAATAGTTGGTGCGGTCGTACCAGGTCGAGCCGTTGGCCACCCCGCCCACCTGCTGGATGTAGCGGAAATGCTCGTTGGTGCCCACGTGCTCGCTGCCCTGGAAGAGCATGTGCTCGAACAGATGGGCGAAGCCGGTGCGGCCGGGCCGCTCGTTCTTCGAGCCGACGTGGTACCACAGGTTGACCGCGGTCAGCGGCAGGGTGGCCTCGCGGCCGAGGACGACCCGGAGGCCGTTGTCGAGCGTATGGCGCTGGAGGTCGAGTTTGAAGGTCGTTGGCGAGCTCATGAAATGGGGCTCCGGGGGCGCTTGAGCCCCGGCGTCGGGCCAGTGTATTGAGCCCTCTCGCGGGGTGTCAAGGAACGGCCGGCCAACCTGCTGCTTGCATTACGCCAGGTTACCGCTATACTTGCACCATGTCCTATCTGACCGAGAGACAGAAAGAGATTCTGGAGTTCATCCAGGAATACCGCCAGGGGCGCGGCATCGCCCCCACGCACCGGGAGATCTGCGAGCGGTTCGGGTTCTCCTCGTACGGCACCGCCTACAAGCACCTGAAGCTGCTCCAGCAGAAGGGCTTCCTGCGGCGGGACTGGAACCAGAAGCGCGGCATCGAGCTGATCCGGGCCATCCCGGGCAACGAGGCCTCCGAGCGCGACCTCCCCTTCTTCGGCCAGATCGCGGCCGGCCGGCCGATCGAGGCCCTCTCCGGCAACGACCGGGTGACCGTCCCCGGGCATCTGCTGAGCCCCCGCGGCGGCGACCATTACGTGCTGCGCGTGGTCGGCGACTCGATGATCGACGAGGGGGTCCACGACGGCGACTTCGTGATCGTCCTGCGCCGCGACCTGGCCGAGCCCGGCGAGATGGTGGTGGCCCTGGTCGGCGACGAGGCGACCCTGAAGCGCTTCTACCCCGAGGGCCCGATCGTCCGCCTGCAGCCCGCCAACCCCACGATGCAGCCGATCCGCGTCCCCGCCCGGGACGTGCGGGTGCAGGGGGTGGTGGTGGGGCTGATGCGGAAGTTCTAGGCCTGCGCGGTTCCGCCGTCGCCGTCTCGGGATGTTCGCAGGGTTGTTCGTAGGGCGCAGCATGCTGCGCCCCTACGACGTTCTCATATTCCCTGGGCCCCCCTATGGCCTTTCTCCGCATCTCCTGTAGAATGCGCCACAAACTATGGATCTTGATCGTCTCCTGAAGTTCATGACGGACAAAGGGGCGTCGGACCTTCATCTGAAGCCGACCCGTCCGCCCTTGCTGCGCATCAACGGCAAGCTGCTGCCGATCGAGGCGCCACCCCTCAAGCCGGACGAGCTGACCGAGATGCTGATGGGAATCCTCACCCCGCGGCAGAAGACCAAGCTCGAGGAGCGGATGTCGGTCGACACCGGCTACGGCGTGCGGGGCCTGGCCCGTTTCCGCTGCAACATCTACGTGCAGCGGGGGAACATCGCCGCCTGCTTCCGGCGCATCCCCTACCAGATCAAGAGCCTGGAGGACCTGGACCTGCCGCCGGTGCTGCTCGAGTTCTGCGAGATCCCGATGGGGCTCGTGCTGATCACCGGGCCGACCGGCAGCGGCAAGTCGACCACGCTCGCCGCGATCATCCGCTACATCACCACCCACCGGCCCGTCCACGTGATCACCATCGAGGACCCGATGGAGTTCCTGTTCACGGACGACATGGCCTCGATCTCCCAGCGCGAGGTGGGCACCGACACCGGCGCCTTCTCCGAGGCCCTGCGCAACGCCATGCGGCAGGACCCCGACGTCATCATGGTCGGCGAGATGCGTGATCCGGAGACCGTGTCGACCGTGATCACCGCCGCCGAGACCGGCCACCTGGTCTTCTCGACCCTGCACACCAACAGCGCGCCGCAGACCGTCGACCGCATCCTCGACACCTTCCCGGCCGACCAGCAGCCGCAGATCCGCGCCCAACTCGCCCAGATCCTCAAGGGGGTCGTGTCGATGAAGCTCGTCGAGCGCGCCGACGGCCAGGGGCGGGTGGCGGCGCTCGAGGTCCTGCGCGCCTCCCCCAAGGTCTCGCGGATGATCGAGGAGGGGGAGATCAGCCAGATCCACGATGAGATGGAGTCCTCCGTGGGCTACTACCGCATGCAGTCGACCAACCAGTCGCTGCTGGCGCTGCTGGTCCACGGCACGATCACCTACGTCGAGGCGATGCGCCAGTCGCCCGACCCGGAAGACCTTTCCCTGAAGCTCCGCAAGATGTTCCCGCTGATCGAGGAACGAGGAGGCGAATTGAGCCCCGTCACGTCCGACTTTTCGCAGATCGTCGAGCTCCAGCAGTTCAAGCGCCTGTACGAGGAGCAGGAGGAGAAGATCAAGCTCCGCCTGGCCGAGAAGGACGAGCAGATCGTCGGCGTCCAGCAGGTGGTCCGCCAGCGCGACCAGCAGATCGAGGAGATCCAGGCGCGGCTCCAGGAGGCCTCCCAGGAGCGCGAGCGCCTGCGCGCCGACTACGCCCGCCTGCGTCAGGAAGCCCAGGAGAAAATCGACAAGCTGAGCGAGCGCATCAAGGAGCTCAACCAGCGCCTGATGGGCGACGCTGGCGGCAGCCAGCAGCGCTCCGGGATCTTCCGGTAGGCGCTCCGGACCTGCTCGGCTTTCCTCTCGCGGCGCCGCGCCCCGTCGGTCCAGGCCTCCCGATCCGCTGATTCCGCATATGGGGCGCAATCGGCTCTCGCGAGGGACCACGAAAAAGAAAGTAACCGACTTCGTGAGTATACTATTCGAATAGATAATGTTTAGGATTTGAAGCTCATGACCCAATAGTTTCCTAGGCTGTTGCCTTTAATTTGGAAGAGGCTTTGCGGCGTCGAGTCCCATCCTCAGATTGGTTGCCGCGGGGTGGCTCGAAACGAATGCCGAAGAGACCTCCGTCCTCAGTCGCGTCCGTGAGCCGTTGCGGTACAAGGTATTGCTCGACCTTGAAATCCGCAGGTAACTCGGAAAGCACATCCGAGTTAAGAGTCACGAGATACTGAAAGCCGACCTCCTCAGCTAACCGAGCACCCACAACTAGGGCACGGCCGGTCTGACGAGGATCTACGCCATCGAACAAATGACTGTCGTGCACTAAGAAACCGGGGCCGATCTCCTGACGCGCGCACATGCGTTGTAGCATCATGTCGAAACAGAAGATCTCCATGTTGCCGATACCGCGGCTTCGATCGCCCTGGATCGCAATCCTTAGCTCCGGCCCATTGTGGGTCGGGTGGAATTCCAACTGTCCTGGCTCGCCGTATAGCTCCTCGACAATGTTGCTGAATGCTCTGATCGCATCGTCAAGAACTGCACTCCGCTCAGAGAACTCCTGCCGTAGCCGCTCTACTAGGCGCACACGGTCTGACTCCAGTGACGAACTGGTCGATTCAAGCTGCGATGCAGCCTCGAATCGGCGTCGAAGCGTCTCGGTTTCGGCCTGAAGTCGACCGTGCTCAGATTGCAAGGCGACGAATTGATCCAGCGCGCCATGCGACTTCAGCATGCCCATCAGTTCTGAGCGACGCCGATCAAGTTGTTCTCGCTTTATGTCACGCGATCGTAGTCGCTCGCTTGCGGCTGCAAGCTCAGCTTGCAGATAGCTTCGACGGTTGCGTACGACGGACTCATGGAACTTAAGGACGTCCTCGTAGCGCCTACGAACCAGGTCAGGTAGTACGACTCCGGCCTCTTCATACAGGTGGGTAAGATCGGTCGGCATTGGCGGCGCCTCCGTCTGCATAGCCGCCTCAAGATCTCCGATGTAAGTGCGATCGAGTTCGTTCTCATCGGAAAGATCCGCGAGTTCACGAGTAATAACCGATGCCTCTCGTTCTAAGCTATGATATTGCTCGAGGACGCGGAACGAGGAAAGCGTCGTTACGACACGCTTTAGCTTCTGCTCTGCAACGACTAAACGCGAGCGCAGAGAGGCAGCCGAGTCCAAGACTTCGGTGAGTAAGCCTTGGCCAACGATCCTTTTGAGCTCACGGATCTGCTTCTCCTTCTGACGTACAGCCTCCCATTGTTGCGCAATCGTCCAGTCGATGCCGATCAGATACGAGACAGCAATCTGCTCGTTTCCCTTTTGTTGCATGCTGCTGTTGCGCGTCGTATCGCGCATGCCTCCACTACTCTCTCGCCTTGCAAAATAGGAGAAGAGTGAGCGGAAGGTTGGTCGGCCTGCATTTTCGTCGGGTTCCTCAGAGTCTGCATCCTCGTCGATATCAAAAAATGCACGACCCAAGACCGTTTTCCAGGCGTTATTACTAATGAACTTTCGTGCAGAATCCTTTTCTGTCTTGGGCTGCTTGGGCCATAGAGTCGTCTCGCCGCGTTCAATGACGATTTTTGAAGGTTCCGATCCGGACCGCGATACGCTTACGGCTTGTCCAAAGACGTCCAGTTCCAACCCAAATGACGATTGGACCAACTCTGACGCTCGGAATGTCGAGTCTGCGTCATAATTTCCTCCGCAGATAAAATGGATTAATTCGACGAGGCTCGACTTGCCGGAGCGATTTCGGGTCTGTAAATCCGTCGCTCCGTCGCTCTTGTCAGAAAGCAATATATTCAACCCAGGTCCAAGCTTCAGCTCCTTGAACGATTTCAGCGAACTAAAGACGCGATGGATCATCGCGGAGTCCTCCTGCGGGTGCGGCGGAGCCGACCGTCTTCGAAGTCTACAGCGCCCCACAAGTAAAGCATGTCCAGTGCCAGAAGGAACCAATCGTAAGGAATTGTTTCTAGAAGACTACTCTTCCGTTGTCGTATTTGCTCCCAAAGCCGAGAGACTGTCTTCGGACGGTCTAGCCGGCGTAGCACCTCCGCGCCCACAGACAGGAGTGCGCGATCGGCCGCCAATCCTTTGGTTGGGAGGATCATATGGGTTGGCTCCCGGCCGGAGGGCGCTCGAAGATCTCGCACGCCTCGAAGAAATATGCCAAGATTGCGAGTGTCGCGGCTTGCTGAGAAGGAATGAAGCCATTCTCGCCGGCTACAAACCTTTGAAGGCCTCCGAGGATATCGTCTGGTGGCAGGCCCTCGTTTCTTAATTCCTCGTAGCGCTCTCGGAATGCGGCTGCGACCCGATCATGACGGGTCGGATCAGCGAGCCCACGAAGGTACTTCTTAACGACTTCCGCTCGCGTCATACCGGCCTTGAGTAGCGTCGCCGCAGCATCAGACAGTTGATTGTGCTGTAGTTTCTCCGCGGGTACTGGCCGGACATCCACTGTGAGCGGCTCCGGCTGAAGTGCTATATGTTGCAGGAGCCGCTTCACATCCTCTACGCGTATCTCAACGACCTCTTTCAACCCTGGCGCAGGGCCTAGTAGGGAAGCTACATTCAAAGGTGATAAAGCCTTGAACTCTGTTAGGATCTCACTGTAACCCCAGTGCGTGGCAGTAAGCGGCTCGTTCTCTGCGCTAAGTACAAGCAGAAGCTTCAGGACATCAGGCGGGAGTCTTTTGACATCATTGTGGACAAAAATCCACTGGTCAAAATATTGCATCCAATACGGAAGCGCTCCCTTGAAATCATCGTTGATTTTCTTGAGACTCTTCGAGAGCTTCAGTTCACGTGGGGCGAAGCACTGGAAGAGCTTTCGCTGAGAGCGAAGATATCCGTCGTTCTTGCGATCACCGACGTTCCCCCATGGGCGCACGCGCGCGAAGTCACCAGGATACCGCATCTCCATGATAGTGGAAAAAAGATCCTGGAACGAGTCGCCTGTCGACTCCACATAGCGGAGTCGAAACATCACCTCGTAGTATGCGGTTTTCAGATCTTGCAATGCCGTCATTCTCTCTCAAGTGCCAAGCCAAAGTACAGGGAGCCCAGCGTCAGCCTTCAGTGTCGCCTGCCTACCATCGCCCCTCCTGCAGTCGAGGATACCAAATGTCATCTCCGAACCTTAAGCAACGCCACCGCCTCCTCCCGCGTCCGCACCTTGCCGTCCACCTGGGCCTGCCGCACCGTTGCGAGGGCCCGTCCCACCTCCGGCCCGGGAGGGAGCCCCAGCAGCTCCTGGACCTCGCCGCCGGTCAGCAGGCGCGGCGGATCGATCAGCGCCGCTCCTTCCTTCAGGGCCAGCTCCACCAGCGGCCGCAGCCGGGCCCGCCAGCGTTCGACGGCGCCGCGGCTGGCGGCGCGCGCGCCGAGGGAGCAGGCGGCCGTCGGCCAGAGGGGGCCGGCGCGGTGGAGGAAGCGCCGCTGGCCCAGCGCGCTCTCCGGCAGCTCCTCCCAGCCCAGCAGGAGGGCGGCCTTGGCGGCCTCCTGGCGGGTCAGGTAGCCCGCGTCCCGGAAGGTCTCCAGCCGGTCGAGCGGACCGCGGCCCTCGAGGCGGGGCAGGTGCGCGAAGGCCGCGGCGACGCGGGCCGCCGGCGCGTCGACCGCGTCCGCCATGTCCGAAATGCCGGCGCCGAACTCCCGCAGCTCGCGGATGCGCTCCGGCAGGGCCTCCAGCTCATGGATCGCCCCTTCCGGCCGGCCCGGCTCGCCGGGTCTCCCCAGCCAGAGGCCGGGATAGAGATCGAACGCCACCAGCAGGGCGAGCCCGCGGTGGGCTTCCGGGTGTCCGAAGAGCATCGCGAGCTCGTCGCGCACCCGTTCGGCGGCCACCCCGGCGACGTCGGGCGAAGACTCGCGGGCAAGGAGCAGGGTCTCGGCGTCGGCGGCGAAGCCGGGCAGGCGCAGCAGCAGGCGGGGGAGGCGCAGCACGCGCAGCGGATCGCCCGTGAAGCTCCGCGTCGTCGTCGCCCGCAGCAGCCTCCGCCCGAGATCG
>DASWRX010000167.1:0-4035 GCA_036402955.1 Thermoanaerobaculia bacterium | reverse complement strand
CACCGCAGGAAAGGGACGGGCGGGGGCCTTTCGGTCCCGCCCGTTTTCTTTACACGTCCTCCCGTCCGTGGCGGTCGATAATCGGCCCCGCCCGGATGTCCTCACCCTCCCCGCCGTTCCGCGCCCAGACTCCCGCCAGCTCCGCCGCCAAGGCCCGGCAGTGCTGCGCGTAGCGAAATGTCGCGACGATCCGCCGGGCCGGCACATAGACCAGCGTGTAGCAGTGCGTCGAGCCGTGCGGGATCGGCCCGTCTGGCGAGCCGTGGAAGATCCCAAAGGGCGGAGACACCCATCCCCGCAGCTCGGGCTCTGCGCCGTCTTCCAGGCGGACGCGGAAGCGCCCATGCCGCCATGCCAGGGGGAGGGGAAGGCCCGCCTTCGCCCGGGCCTTCATGTAGGCGTCGGCGGCCTTCGCGAGCCATGCGCCGATGGAACGGAAGCCTTCCGCGTCCGTCGCGAGCTTCCAGCGGGTGGACTGCGCCGCGTTGGCCCGGACAGTGAACGTCGCCACCTTCACCGCTCGCCCTCCCGCTCCTCCTGGCGCTTCACCTCTTCCGCGTAGCCGACAGGATTTAGGGAGTCGTCGTGCGCGAGGACCGCGTCCTCGTAGGCGCGTTGCAGGGCGAGATACAGGTCCCCGGCCCATGCCAGGAAGGCGCCCGCGCTCGCCTTGCCGTGACGGCGCGCCGCGATCTCCCATCGGCCCTTCTGACCGTCCGTCGCTTTGACCGAGACGCTCCGGATGGCGTTCGGAGGGTAGGAGAGTTTCGAGTCCCATCCCATGGCTAGATCTCATACAGGATGATGCCGTCCGGGGAGTCCGGAGCGGCCTGGATTCGCACCATCTCCGTCATGCGCCACGCCGGCAGTCCCGGCTCCGGCAGCTCGCGCCAGTAGGCGAACCAACGGCCGAAGAGGTAGAAGACCGTCAGCTCGGCGGCGTCGGGGTCCTGGAGGGGAGCGGCATCCTCCGGGTCACCGGCCTGCGGGGTGAACTGGATGCGCACCAGCCGCTCGTACAGCTCGCGGCGGGTGCTCTCTGTGTAGCGGGTGAGGTCGAGGGGCGTGGGGTAGACTTCGGGCAGCTCGGGCATGGGTTACTCCGTGCTCGGGTTAGGTCCCGTGGCGGGGTCTGATCCACTCCGCCCGGGGCCGTCTGTGGTAGATGAGGAGGGGCTTCCCTCCCTTCGGGAGAGAAGTTATCGCAGAATCAAGACTTTAGGGGTGTCAAGCCCCGGCAACACGCTAATCCCCCACTACCCCGCTTGGGGCAGTCCGGCCCTCGCTTGGGGCCGTCGCGCCCTCTCTTGGGGCGGTCGCGCCCTCGCGGGGGCCGGACGGGAATTCGCGAGGGCCGAGCCCACTTTGCGCCGCGCCGCCTGTCTCAGATGAATTTTGAACCCGTAGTCTTCGGGGTCCCGTCAACCTTGAGAAGACGGTCTTGGTATTGCTTCTGCAGCTCCATGTAATAGGCCACCAGCTTTGCGGGATCGTGCTCGAACCGCTCCGAAATACGATGGCGAATTTCTCGGATCTCGTCGATGACAGGGTCATTCATGGTCTGTCTCATCGCCTCCAAGCAACTCCAGAGGTGTTGCCAGGGTAGGAACAAAAAGCCCCAGCATTGTATTCACGCGGCGAATGTGCCCAAATTTGTTCGCGTTTGCGAGGTGGCGACAGTTCCAAGTAACCAAAAAGTCGCATTTGTGGTAAGACGCAAGCGCCAAGTGCATAGCATCCCCACCGGGGTCGGCGGGCATCAGCTTGTAACGAATATAAGCCTCTACAACTTCCAGGATAGCGGGCTCGATCGGCAAGAGCGGCAACTCACGAATAAGGGCCAGACGCATTGCTCCACGCTCCGGCAGCAGACCACCACCCAGTTCATCCAAAACGGCAGTGCTGGTGACCAACTCATAGCGATCAGCAGCTCCGTGCCACCACTGGCGGGTCCACTCCCGGCGAGCTTTAATATCTGAGGAGGTGCGCGCTTCGTGGTAAAAGCTCGGAATCGTGGTCTCGACATACACGCGCGGCTTCGTCATACCTAGAAGATACTGCACCTGGCTACTTCCTGTACCCCGGCCCCCGCAGCACCTTCCCCGGCAGCGCTCCCGTCATCTTTCCGCCGTCGATCACCGGCACGCCGTTGACCAGCACGTAGTCCATGCCCTGCGAGAGCTGGTTGGGGTTCTCGAAGGTGGCGAGGTCCTTGATGGTCGCGGGATCGAAGACCACCACGTCGGCCCACATCCCCTGCTTGAGGACGCCCCGGTCGGTCAGGCGGAGGCGCTGGGCGGGCAGGGCCGAAAACTTGCGGATGGCGTCCGGCAGGGTGAGCTGGCCGTCCTCGCGGACGTACTTGCGGAGGATGCGCGGGAAGGTGCCGTAGGCCCTCGGGTGCGGGTGCTCCCTGGCCAGCCGGCCCTCGGGCGAGGTGCCTTGAGAGTCGTTGCAGATCGAGACCCACGGCTGCTTCAGGGCGAGCAGCACGTCCGGCTCGGACATGCCGAAGACCGCCACCTCGGTGTAGCCGTGGTCCTCGATCAGGAGGTCGAAGAGGGTCTCGATCGGCTCCTTGCCCCGCGCCTTCGCCACCTCGGCCAGGGTCTTGCCCTGGAGCGGCACGAGGCCGGGATTCTGGAAGACCGACAGCAGGATGCCCTCGGGGCCGGGGACCTCCTGCCACTCGTTGTCCCAGGCGACGGGGGCGGTCGATTCCATCTCCTTGCGGATGCGCGCCCGGGTGGCCGGGTCCTTCAGGCGGGCGATCATCGGCTCGTCCCCGCCCTCATGGGCCCAGGGCGGAATGAAGGCCGAGAAGGAGTTGAACCAGGCGGGATAGGCGTAGGTGTCCGCCGTGATGTCCACGCCGTCGCGGCGGGCGGCCTCGATCCGGGCCACGACGCCGGGCATGCGCCCCCAGTTGCGCTTGCCGGCGGCCTTCAGGTGCCAGATCTCCACCGGCGTGCGGGCCTCGCGGGCGATGCGGATCGCCTCGTCGATCGCCGCCATCTCGGCCTCGCTCTCGCTCCGCATGTGGGTGGCGTAGAGGCCGCCGTAGCGCGCGCTCTCCGCGGCCAGCGCGATCAGCTCCTCGGTGGAGGCGTAGGGCGCCGGCGCGTACTGGAGCGAGGTGGAGACCCCCACCGCCCCCTGCTCCATGGCCTCGCGGACGAGCCCCTTCATGCGCTCCAGCTCGGCGGCCGTGGGAGCGCGGTTCTCCTGCCCCAGCACCATGCGCCGCACCTGCGTGGCGCCGACGTAGGTCGCGAGGTTGATCCCCATGCCCTGCTTTTCGAGCCGTTGGAAGTAGTCGCCCAGGGTGCGCCAGTCGGCGGTGATCCCCATGTGCTCGTAGCCGAGCTTGTCCTCGTCGACGATCTTGTCCGAGAGCGGCGCGATCGATCCGCCCTCGCCGGTGATCTCGGTGGTGATCCCCTGGAAGATCTTGGAGGGCAGGCGCGGCTCGACCAGAATCGTCAGCTCCGACTGCCCCAGCATGTCGATGAACCCGGGCGCCACGACTTTGCCCGCGGCGTCGATCCGCCGCCTGGCCGTGGCGCCCGCGAGGTTGCCGATCGCCGCGATCCGGCCGTCCCGGATGCCCACGTCTCCCGAGTACCAGGGCGAGCCGGTGCCGTCGACGACGTGGCCATTCTCGAGGATCAGATCGAACGGGGCCTCGGCGGCGAGGCGGCCGGAGGCGCAGAGGAGGAGGGCGGAGAGGATGGGGACGAGGTTCTTCATGAGGATCATCATCCCGGCTGCTGCCACAGCCTGACGCCGCCGAGCAGCCCGTCCATGTTCTCGATGATCTTGACGTTGGCCGGCAGGTCGAAGCGGATCTTCTCCGCGTTGCCGCCGCCGAGGTAGAGGACGCGGTAGTTGAAGATCCGCGCCAGTTGCTCGACGACCTTCTCCACCCGGCGGTTCCACTTCTTCTTGCCGACCTCGTGCAGGGCGGCGTTGCCCACCAGCTCCTCGTAGGTCTTCTTGTTGCGGAAGGGATGGTGCGCCATCTCGATGTTCGGC
>DASWRX010000166.1:0-27521 GCA_036402955.1 Thermoanaerobaculia bacterium | reverse complement strand
CTCCTCCAGGGCCCCACGCTCCAGGCCGGCGCCTGGGTCTGGACGGCCCGCCATGGGGACGTCGAGGTGCGCTTCACCGGCCGGGGTCCGGCGGGGGAGCGCGAGGAGGTGCTGCGGCGTATCGAGCCCTCGGCGCCTCCCCTCGCGTGGGCGAAGCAGATCCATTCCGCGGTCGCGTTGCCGGCGCGGGCGGGGTTCTGCGGCGAGGGGGATGCGTTGTACACGCAGGAGCCGGGGCTCGCGCTGTCGGTGATCACCGCCGACTGCGTGCCCGTCCTGGTCGCCGGACCGGAGGGCATCGCGGCCATCCATGCGGGGTGGCGGGGGATCGTGAGCGGGATCATTCCCGCGACCCTGGAGAGGATGAAGGGCCGGCCCGCGGAGTGGACCGCCTGGGTGGGGCCGGCGATCGGGGCGTGCTGCTACGAGGTGGGGGACGACGTGGCCGCGCAGGTCGTCGGCGCGAGCGGTTCCGAGGTCGCGATCCCCGGCCCGGCGGGGAGGCCTCACCTCGATCTGCCGGGGGCCGCCCGCCTGCAGCTCGCGCGGGCCGGCGTCGGCGACGTGATCGTCCTCCCCCGCTGCACGCGGTGCGACGAAGACACGCTCTGGAGCTACCGGCGGGAAGGGAGACAGGCGGGACGGGACCTCGGGTTCATCTGGAGGCGCCCGGAGGAGTGATTCCGGAGATTCGGCGGGACGACCTGGAATCCTTATTCGGCCTTGCCGCGCGCCCGCACGCCGCGGGGATCGCGGCCGAAGGCGCGGAGCTGGCCGCAGGCGGCGCTGACGTCGTCGCCGCGGCGGCGGCGGACGGTGGCGATCCAGCCGCGCTGGCGCAGGTGTTCCTTGAAGGCCTCGATCGTGGCGTCGGACGGCGGCACCATGCGGTCGCCGAGCACGGCGTCGGGATTGACCGGAATCAGGTTGACCTTGGCGCGCAGGCCGGAGAGGAGGCGCGAGAGCTGGTCGGCGTCGCGCGGGGAGTCGTTGAGGTCCCGGATGAGGATGTACTCGAAGGTGAGCTTGCACCCCTTCTCCAGCGGGAAGCGCTTCAGGGCCGGCATCAGCTCGGCCAGCGGATAGGTGCGGTTGATCGGCATGATCCGGCCGCGGCGCTCCTCGTCGGGCGCGTGGAGCGAGATCGCCAGGTTGGGCCGGCGCTCCCAGCGGGCCATCTCCTCGAGGCCGGGGAGGATGCCGACCGTCGAGATCGTGATGCGGTGGGGCGACATCCACTCAGTCAGGATGTCGAGCGCGCCCTTGACGTTCTCCAGGTTGAGCAGCGGCTCGCCCATGCCCATGAAGACGAGGTTCAGCCCCTCCATCGGGAGGTCGCGGTCGGCGCGGATGGCCAGGACCTGGCCGACGATCTCGCCGGCGGTCAGGTTGCGCCCCGCGCCCCAGTAGCCGGTGACGCAGAAGGAGCAGGCGAGGGCGCAGCCGGCCTGGCTGGAGATGCAGAAGGTGTGGCGGTCGCGGTCCGGGATGTCCACCGCCTCGATGGTGGCGCCGTCGCGCAGGCGGAAGAGGTACTTGGCCGTGCCGTCCGCCGAGACGTGGCGCGAGGTGATCTCGGGCAGCCCGACGCGGAAGCGTTCGGCGAGGCGGGCGCGCAGCTCCTTGGGCAGCTCGGTGATCGCGGCGAGATCGCCGAGGGCGCGCTCGTGGAGGGCCTGGTAGATCTGCCGGGCGCGGAACGGACGATCGACGACCGGCGCGAGCACCTCGGCCAGGCGCTCGCGTGACAGCCCCACGAGATCGACGCGGGTGTCCGACGCGGCCGGCAGCGCGGTTTGAAGGTCCGTCGTCATGGGAGTTGGTGCGCACAGCGCACCCTACGAGCTAAGGGGAACGATCAGGCGTTCGCCCGGCGGCGGCGCAGGCGCCGCGTGGGGTCGATGCCGATCGATTTCAGGAAGTTGAGATCGCGGCCGTCGATCTGGAAGGCGGGCTCGCCGGAAGTGGGCCAGCGCGGCGCGGTGAGGGCGAGCGCTTCGGGGTCGTCGACCTCGCGCTTGCAGTCCACCAGGAGGTAGAGCGAATAACCTTCCTCGCGGATCTTGCGCAGGGTGCGGCTGACCTCCGAGGATTCGGAGATCGCTTCGGAAAGGGCTCGCCGCAGCTCGCGCAGCATCGTATGGAGCTTGTCGTCCAGCTTGAAAATCCTCCGTTCCAATCGGTGGAACCGTGGCGATTATCCCTTGCGTCCCACGGGGTGTCAAACCATTCCGACGGCTCCAACAAGCGCCGCCAACCCCTCATTCCCCCGCTCTTTCTTCGATGGTACTCTAGGCCGTTCCCGTCCCGATCGACAGCAGGCCGGGAGGGAGCCAGGAGGGAGTTGTCGTGATGACCGAGCCGATCGAGGCCGCGACCGGCCCGGCCAGGCTGGAGGCGTGGCTCGCCGCCACGGTTCCAGGGGCCCGGGAGGTCCAGCCGCTGCCGGGGGACGTCTCGCCCCGCCGCTATTTCCGGGTGGTCTTCGACGACGGCGCGACCGCCATCCTCGCCACCTATCCGCCGGAGGTGCGGGCGACCTGCCCGCGGTTCCTGCGCACGACGGAGATCCTGGGCGCCGCGGGCGTGCGGGTGCCGCGCGTGCTGGCGAGCGATTGCGCGGCGGGCTGGATGCTGGTGGAGGACCTCGGTCCGGACACGCTCGGCGACTGGGGCCGCGGCCGGCCGTGGAGCGAGCTCGCCGGCCCCTTCGAGCACGCGCTGGAGCTGGCGGACCGCATCTCGCGCCTGTCCATGGACGGGCTCGCGGAGCTCAATCCGCGGCTCGGCGGCGAGCTGCTGGCGCGCGAGCTCGCCCAGACCTGGGACCTGTTCCTCGTCCCCCGCGAGCTGGTGGCCGAGCCCACCCTGGCAACGGACCTGCGCGCCGCGCTGGACACGCTCTGCGCCACCCTCGGGGCCGAGCCGCCGGTGCCCTGCCATCGCGATTTCATGGTGCGCAATCTGATGCCGCTGCCCGGGTCAGGGTCGGTCTCGGGGCTGGGCGCCGCCGGGCTGGCGGTGCTGGACCATCAGGACCTGCGCCTGGGGCCGCCGCTCTACGATCTCGCCTCGCTGCTCAACGACACGCTCTTCCCGCTGCCGGAGGCCGAGGCGGCGCTGCTCCGCGCGGCGCTCCCCGCGCCCGCCGACCAGGTCCGCTATCACCGGGCCGCCGCCCAGCGCACGCTGAAGGCCGTGGGCACCTACGCCAAGTTCGCCCTGCAGGGGGCGAACCGTCACCTGCCGCTGATCGCTCCGACGCTGGCGCGCTTCGTGAACCATTTCTCGCAGGTCCCGGAAGGCGAGCCTCTCGCGGCGCGCCTCGCGGAGAGCTGGTCTCCCGTCCTGGGCACTCCGGGTTCCGGCGGATCTGCTAGACTGACCCTGCCCTGAGGGGCTTTGCGGGGCGCGTTTCGACGTCCCCAGGAGACACGAACATGGCTGGCCTCGGCGTTCCTGAGCTCGCGATCATCTTCCTGATCATCATCGTATTGTTCGGCGCCAACAAGATCCCGCAGATCGGCAAGGGTCTCGGCGAAGGGATCCGCAACTTCAAGAA
This sequence comes from Thermoanaerobaculia bacterium, assembly GCA_036402955.1. Lineage (GTDB taxonomy): Bacteria > Acidobacteriota > Thermoanaerobaculia > Multivoradales > UBA5704 > DATARR01. Next base: position 23,959 of record DASWRX010000166.1, on the reverse strand, counting down.
GGGGATGAACGAGGGGGATCAGCCCCAGCAGATCCCCGAGAAGTCGACCACCTCGACGACGCCCCCGAACCCGTAGAGCCTTCAGCAGGCGGCCCCGGTGGGGTGGGCCGCCCCGTACGGACAGCTTCTCCCGGTTACCGCGTGAGGGTGTCGCTCTGGCGCGGAGAGATGCCGGTCTGGCGCGCAGCGCTCCGCGCCACCTCCCGGGACCGATCGATCCCGGCCCTCCGGTTGTACCTCTTGTACTGCGCGATCACCTCGCGGATGTAGCCGCGCGTCTCAGGGTAAGGCGGCACTCCCTTGTAGCGGTCCACCACGCCCGGACCCGCGTTATAGGCGGCGAGCGCCTGCTCCACGTCCCCCTTGTAGTCCTTGAGCAGGCCGCTGACGAAGCGGCTGCCCACCTCCACGTTGACGTAGGGGTCCAGGAGGTCTCCCGTCTCGCCGTAATCCTGGGCGACGTCGGGGAGGATCTGCATCAGGCCGCGGGCCCCCTGCGGCGAGACGGCGTGGGCGGAGAAGCCGGATTCGACGGCCACGATGGCGGCCAGGAGCAGGGCGTCGACGTGGTGGCGCTCGGCGGCCAGCGCGATCGCCGTGCCGTAGGGGATCTGGTGGAGGAAGCGGCGCGCGGCCTCCGGATCGGCGCCGGAGTCGAGCAGCGAGAGCTGGCGCGGCGACTCGGGCTTCGGAGCGGCCACGAGATCGGTGAGATCGCCGGCCCGGAAGGTGTGGAAGTGCCCGTCTCCCCCGCCGGCCCCCTCGACCAGGAAGCGGTTCAGGTCCTGCGTGTTGGCGGCTTCGTCCCGGGGCGGGATCTCGTGGGGATCCGGGATCGCCGGATCGGACGGGGTGGTTTCGAAGGTGAGCGCGACGAACAGCACGGTCGCGACGATGGCCAGCGGCATTCGGTGCCGGTTCCTCTTCATGGGCCGGTTTTCCTCCCTTGTGTCACTGCGGCCTCCGCTGGGTGAACGGACGGGACCTACGGCCTTGGGTTGATCTCTCCCGGAGAATCTCCGAAAAACGGACACACCCCGGCCAGAGGGCCGGGGTGGCACCAGAAATTTTTAACAGGAATTCTATGTGCGAGATCGATGCCACCGCCCTCGCGAAGGGGGTGGCGGATGGACCCGATGGGCCTGGAATCAGGAGACCGGGGTTTCGGGGGGGGGCGAGCCGTTGGTGTGCCGCCCCTTGCGGCGGGGCTGGCGGCGGCCGGGGAGGTCGTAGTCCTCGGCTCCGATGCCGAGGTCGGAGACCTTGTTGCGGAGGGTGTTGCGATGGACGCCCAGGGAGCGGGCGGAGCGGCAGAAGTTGCCCCGGTTGGACTTCAGCGAGGCGACGATGAACTGGCGCTCGAATTCCCGCCTCGCCTGCTCCAGCGTGACCCCCCGGCGGACGAGCTCGTCGACGATCTGGAACAAACGTCCGTTGAGAGTCTGATCGGCCAAGGGCAGTTCCTCGAAGGTGAAGCTGACAGCTTACCACAGGCGCCTGGAGCCAGACGCCCGTGGACGTCGGGAATCGCTATTTCGGATCGAGCCGGTCGCCGATCCGGATGGGGTACCGCGACTCGATGATCTTGGCGACCGAGAACCGCTTGTGAACGGAGAGGACGGCGAGCTCGCCGACGATGATCGGCGGCAGGCCGGGCCGGTTCTCCCGATAGATGGTGAACATGTCGCCCGGCGTCGTCTCCTGCTCGCCGACGTCGATGTGCACCACGTGGTCCGCGCCGAGGGCGAGGAGATCGTCCTTGGCGTAGACGATCGCCGGCGCGTGCGCGATCTTGTCGGCGGCGGCCGGATAGTTGAGCGGCCGCATGGCGGTGCTGCGGCCGAGCGGCACCGGCTCCGGCTCGAACGGCGTCAGCAGAGCGCCCGTGATGATCGGGTCGCAGGTCTGCACGATCTCGGCGATGGCGGTGGTGTCCTGGACCGAGAGGACGCGGATGCGGCCGAGATACCGGTAGTAGCGGCCGACGATCTTCCGGCTGATGGGATGGGTGACCGGCTGCTCCGGCCCGACGACGGTGAACTGCGAGCCGGGCAGGAGCCCGCGGGCCTGGCCGCCGTCGATGTAGATGATGTCGCCCGTCGTGAGATCGACCTTGACCGTGTGGGTGGAGCTGCGGAAGTCGCCGATCGTCCAGCCGGACGCCCCGTGGATGTACGAGTCGAGGGAGAGCGATTCGTACTCCGAGCCGAGGATCCTGAAGGGGAACGCGTCGTCGAGGTCGCCGACGTAGCCCTGGCAGTAGATGTCGCTCTCGGCGCCGAGCGGCACCGGCGTCCCCGCGGCCTCCCCGGCGCCCATCACGCCCGGGGGCGGCGCGGCGACCGGAACCTCGCCGGGGGTCGGGACGGTCGCTCCGCCGGGGGTGGTGGTGGCAGCGCCGGCGCCCGCTTGGGCCAGGGTGTCCACCGGCGCCACGTTGAGGCCGAGCACCAGCGGATCGCCGGGATAGATCCAGTGGGCGTCCAGGACGTACTTGTTCTTCTCCCAGACCTGCGGCCAGAGATAGGCGTTGCCGTAGTACTTGGCGGCGATGTCCCAGAGCGTGTCGCCCTTGGCGACGACGTGGACCTGCACGCCCGGGTCGGGGGTGGGAGGATTCCACGCCGTCCAGTGATCGCCGACGAGGTGGAGATCCTTGGGGGGGCGGTCCGCTGCCTGGACGGAGACCGCTCCAACCAGGAACACCGCGAGCACGAAACCGGTACGCCGCACTCTCATCAAGACCTCCTGCAGGCAGGGAGGAGACAACTATAGTCGAGCTTCTATGGGCTTAAAATAGATCGTCCACCTGGATCTGTCAAGTTTTACCGGCGCGAAGCTCAGGTGGTGGTTGAGGGTTCGGGGCTACGGCAGCTTCGCCCGGCGCTCCTCGGCCACGGCGGCGGCGGCGGCGCCGGGGAAGCGGCGGACGACCTCCCTGTAGGTCACGCGGGCGCCCTCGCGGTCTCCCATCGCCTCCAGGCACTGCCCGGACTTGAGCATCGCGTCCGGCACCTTGTTCCCCTTGGGGAAGCGCTCGACGACCTCGCGGAAGGCCGCGAGGGCCCCCTTGAGATCGTTGCGGGAGTAGCGGCACTCGCCGATCCAGTACTGGGCGTTGTCGGCGAGCTCGTTCTTGGGGTTGGCCTGGAGGAAGCGCTGGAAGCTCGCCTCGGCGTCCACGTAGTGCCCCTGGTGGAAGAGCGTGTAGCCGCGGTCGTAGAGCGCCTGGGTGGCCGGCCCGGGCGACCCGGGAACGGCGGCCTCCGAGCCGCCGGCCGCGGGCGGCGCCGGCGAATCGACCGGAGCGGCGGCCGGCGGAGCCGGGACGGGCGGCGGCGTGGCCTTCGGCGTCACCGGCTGGGGCCTGGGAGCGGCCGCCGGCGGGGTGCGCCGGGGAGGCGGCTTCGGCCCCCGGTCGGGGAGCTCGATGTCCACCTCCTCGATCGGCTCGGCCGGCTGGGCCGGCTCGCGGCGGACGGCCTGGGGAGCCGGGGCCGGAGCGACGACTTTCGGAGCCGACGCGGGAGGCGTCGAGGGCCGGAGCACCGGCGCGGCGCTCTTCCTGGGAAGCGGCGGGCTGGCGACGGCGGGGGCCGGCGTCATCGGCGCCGCCGCAACAGGACGCGGCGCAACGCCGCCGCGGCGGCTGTCGATCTCGGCCACCTGCTGGCGCAGTTGCGCCAGCTCCACCTGGTTCATCGCCGCCTCGCGCTGCAGCTCGACGATCCGGTTCTTGAGCGCCTGGATCTCCTGCTGCTGGGTGTCGTCGGGACGGAGCGCCGACCCCGCGCAGCCGAGGGCGGCGGCGCAGAGGGGCACGAGGAGGAAGGTGAAGCGCTTCATGATCCTGTCTTGGCTCCTGTGGCGACCTTGTCTCCGGATTTGGCGGGGCTGGCGGCCTTGATCTCCGGGATCTGCTGGACGTAGGGGCTCTGGGGGTACTGCTGGCGCAGGGCCTCGAACGACTTGCGCGCCTCCTCGGGGCGGCCCGACTTCTGGTAGGCGAGCCCGAGGTTGTACTGGATCTTGTCCCGCTCCTTGTACTGCGGATAGGTGGCGAGCAGGTACTCGAAGCGGTCGGCGGCGGCGGACGGCAGGCCGAAACGCATGTAGAAGTGGCCGACCACGAACTCGTGCTCGGCGAGGTTGGCCAGCACGACCTTCATCTGCTCCTGGGACTGCCCGGCGTACTCGCTGGTGGGATAGAGGCGGATCAGGTCCTGATAGGCCTCCAGGGCCTTGCGGGTGACGGCCTGATCGCGGTCGGGCCGCTCCATCCGCTTGGCGAGGCTGTTGGCGATCTGGAACTGCACGTACGCCGACTGCTGGCTGGTGGGGAAGCGGTTGAGGAAGTCGCGGTATTTGGCCTCGGCCTGGATGTAGTTGGCGGTGCCGGTCTGCAGGTAGTAGGTGTCCGCGGCGAGCAGCAGGGCGTCGCGCCCGATCGTCGAGTTGGGCTCGACCTCGAAGGCGTGGGTGAAGAAGGGCCGGGCCTTGTCGTACTTCTCATGGGCCAGCAGGTCCTTGCCCTGGGCGAGCGACTCCTCGGCCGAGAGGCGCAGGATGGGGTCCTGGGGAGCGCTGCTGTGACAGCCGGCGCCCGCCAGAGTGAGGCCGGAGACGGCCAGCAGCAGAAGGGTTCGTTTCATACGGTCTCCCGCCGAGCGCGCGCGCGCAGCTCGGCCATGGTTGCCACGGGATCGCCGGCCGCGAAGATCGCGGAGCCCACCACGCATACGTCCACGCCGGACGCTACGACCTGGGCAATGGTATCGCGGTCGATGCCGCCGTCCATTTCAATCTCCACCTGGGCTCCACTTATTTCGATCATCCGCTTCAGGCGGCGCGCTTTGTCGAGGGCGCGGGGCAGGAAGGCCTGGCCGGAGAAGCCCGGATTGACCGACATCACCAGCACGTAGTCGAGCCGCGGCAGGGCGTCGGTCAGCAGCTCGACCGGCGTCGCCGGGTTGACCGCCACCCCGGCCCGGGCGCCGCCCTTGCGGATGCGCTCGAGGAGGCGGTCGAGGTGCGGCGCCGCCTCCCAGTGGACGGTCACCTGCGAGGCGCCGGCCGCCAGGTAGTCGTCGAGCAGCCGGTCGGGGTTGGCGACCATCAGGTGCAGGTCGAGCGGCAGGCGGGTGCGGGCGCGCAGCGCCTTGAGCACCGGGATGCCGAAGCTGAGATTGGGCACGAAGTGGCCGTCCATCACGTCGACGTGCACGAGGTCGGCGCCGCCCCGCTCGCAGAGGGCGAGGGCGCCCGCGAGGTCGGCGAGGTCGGCGGCGAGGATCGAGGGGGCGAGCCGCATCAGGGAGCTCCGTCCGCCGTCGCCACCACCAGCGACACCGCGTTCTCTCGCGAGAGCGGATGGCCGGGGAGCGGGAACTGGCGCAGGATGACGCCGGCGGCCACCCCTTCGTAGCGCTCGAACTTCACGCTGCCGAACTTGAAGCCGAGCTGCTCGAAGTAGGGGCGCACCTGGTCGTAGTTGCGATAGACGAGGTCGGGCATGACGTAGCGCTCGCCCGGCGCGGCCATGGCGAGCAGCAGGTCGACGCCGGTGGCCGGCGCCACGGCGGCGCCGGGGTCCGGGTCCTGCTGGAGGACCACGCCGGGCGTCTCGTGATTGGGCGCCAGCGCCCCCAGGATGCGGCCGAGGTTGAGGCCGGTGCCGGAGATGGCCGACTGCGCCGCCGGCAGCGTCTTGCCCACCAGGTCCGGCACCTGGACGCGCCGGGGGCCGAGCGACAGCACCACGGTGACCGGGCGGCCGCGCTTGACCAGCGTCCGCGGATCGGGAATCTGGCGGGCGATGCGGCCGGCCGGGACCTTGTCGTCGTAGCGCCCGGCGGCCTCGGCGCCGCGCAGGGTCAACCCCTGGTCGGCCAGCACGTTGGCGGCGTCGGCGCGCGGCATTCCCACCACCGAGGGAACCGCCGTGACGCCGCTGCGCACGAACAGGCTGAACGAGGTGTAGGCGGCGAGACCGAAGACCACCACGATGAGCAGAACGTAGACCAGGCATCCCAGCCCGCGAAGAAGCCGCTGCAGCATGCCGGGCAGTCTACCAAAGGCGGGCGCTGGAATCCCGCGCCTACCCGCCGGGACGCAGGTGGGCGGGCAGGGTCTTCATCAGGTCGAACCAGATCACCACGAACATCAGCAGCAGGATCATCACGAAGCCGACCTGACTGATGATCTCCTTGAGGCGCACCGACAGGTCGCGCCGGATCACCCCTTCGATCATCAGGATGAAGATCTGGCCGCCGTCGAGGATGGGGATCGGCATCAGGTTCATCACCGCGATGCTGACGCTGATGAAGCCCATGAGCTGGAGCAGGTACTTGAAGCCCATGCGCGCCGCGTCGCCGCTCTGCTTGGCGATCTCGATCGGACCGGCGAGCGCGCCCTTGGCCGAGAGCTGGCGGGTGAAGATCTTGCCCAGGATCTGGAAGATCTGCCCCACCGTCTGGACGCTGTAGCGCGCCCCCTCGACGAACGCCCGCGAGAAGCCGAAGCGCTGGTAGAAGCCGATCTTCACCCCGATACGGCCGCTGCCGGCGTCGTTGCGGGGGGTGACGCTGAGGATCAGGGGCTGGCCGTCGCGCGCCACCTGCACCTGGACCAACTGGCCGGCCCGCGGCGAGATGGCGTCCACGAAGGCTTGGCTGTCCACCACCGGCCGGCCGTCCACGGCGCGGATCTCGTCGCCCGGCCGGAAGCCGGCGGCCTCCGCGGGCTGGCCGGGCACGATCTCGATGACCTGCGGGCGGACGCTGGGCAGCAGGCCGGCGAAGTCGCCCACCTCGTACTTGGGGACCCGCTTCGGGGTGATCGTCGCGTGCATCGTGTGGCCGGCGCGCCGGACGTCGAGCCGCACCGGCTTGTCGGGCGAGCCCATCAGGACCAGGGCGACGTCCTGCCAGTTGTCGGCCCGCTCCCCCTTGGCGGCGAGGATCAGGTCCCCCCGCTGGAGGCCGGCCTGGGCCGCCGACGAGCCCGCCTCGACGCCGCCGATCAGCGGCGGCATGTCGGGCAGGTTCAGCACCTCGATGCCCACCATGAAGACGATGGCGTAGACCAGGATGGCGAGGACGACGTTGGCCGCCGGCCCCGCCAGGTAGACCAGGATGCGCTGCCAGCGCGGCTTGTTGAGGAACTCGCGCGGATCGGACGGGTCCACCTCCTCGGCGCTCTCCCCGCCGAGCCGCACGTAGCCGCCGAGCGGCACGGCGGAGACCCGGTACTCGGTCTCGCCGCGGCGGAAGCCCCAGAGGCGCTTGCCGAAGCCGACGGAGAAGGTCAGCACGCGCACGCCGAAGGCCTTGGCCATCAGCAGGTGCCCGGCTTCGTGGACGACGATGATCACGCCCAGCGCGAAGGCGAAGGCGAGGAGGGTATAGAGGCTGTTGGTCAGAAAAGTCATGGGTCCAATCCGGTCGGAACGTGGGCCGACGCTTTGAAGCCGGTAATTATACCGAACGGCAGGAACGCGCCACGGATTCCCGGGCCCTCACCCCCCGGGAAGGCCCCTATCGCGGCCCGGCGCCCATGCCGAGCAGCCAGAGACCGAAGAGGAGGACGGGCGCGGCGAACAGCAGGGCGTCCACGCGGTCGAGCATGCCGCCGTGACCCGGGAGCATGCTGCCGGAATCCTTCACGCCCGAGCTGCGCTTGAGCATCGACTCCACGAGGTCGCCGATCTGCGCCGCCACCGCCGTCAGGGCGGCGGCCGCCAGCAGCCCGGGCTCCAGGCGGCCGCGCCGGCAGACGTCCCACACCGCGGCGGCGGCCACGGCCACCACGAAGCTGGCGGCGGCGCCCTCCCAGCTCTTCTTCGGGCTGATCACCGGCGCCATCTTGTGGCGGCCGATCCGCGAGCCCACGTAGAAGGCCGCGGTGTCGCCGCCCCAGACGATGCCGAGCAGCAGCACGATCACCCAGGGGTCGATCCCCTGCAACAGGTGGAGGCTGGAGAGGGGCAGGGCGAGGTAGGGGATGCCGAAGCCGAGGAAGGCTAGGGCGGCGAGCATCTCCTCGAGCGGCGTGCGGCTGAACAGCAGCACCGTGCCGAGGCCGACCGAGAGCAGCAGCGGCCCGGCGAGCAGCACGAGCCGCAGCGAGCCGGCGTCGTCGCACTCCGAGAGCGCGAAGCTGAGCGCCACGGCGGCGGCGGGCGCCAGCAGGAGCAGCAGCCGCAGCGGCGCCCGCGGCGCGTGGGTGCGGCCGATCTCCGCGTACTCCCACACCGCCCCCTCGAAGAGGAGCGCCATGGCGGCGAAGAACCACCACCCCCTGAGCAGGAACACCGCCGCCAGGATGATGGGAATTCCGACGGCGCCGGTGAGGAGCCGTTTCATGGCGGGCCGTCAGCTCGGGAGAGCATTCGCGGGACCGATCCGGGTCTCAGGCCTTGAGGCGGCCGGAGGCGAAGACGTCCGCCGGCTCGGGCTGCTCAATGCTCTCAACGCTGCCATAGCGGCGCTCGCGGCGCTGGTAGTCGAGGATCGCTTCGTAGAGATCGCGGCGCCGGAAATCGGGCCAGAGGGTCTGGGTCACCCAGATCTCGGCGTAGGCGATCTGCCAGAGCAGGAAGTTGGAGACGCGCAGCTCGCCCGAGGTGCGGATCATCAGGTCGGGGTCGGGCTGGCCGGAGGTGTAGAGGTAGCGGCCGATCGTCTCCTCGTCGATGTCGGCCCGCTTGCCGGCCGCCCAGTCGGCGACGATGCTGCGGCAGGCGTCGACGATCTCGCAGCGGCCCGAGTAGTTGAGGGCGATGTTGAACCTCATCCCCCGGCAGTGGCGGGTGGCCTCCACCGTCGCCTCCAGCTCGCGCACCACCGACGGGTCGAGCTCGCGCCAGCGGCCGAGCACGTTGAAGCGGATGTCGTTCTCGACCAGCGCCTCGCGCTCCTTGCGGACGTACTCCTTGAGCAGGTTCATCAGCGTCCACACCTCGAAGCGCGGGCGCTTCCAGTTTTCCACCGAGAAGGCGTAGAGGGTGAGGACCGGCAGGCCGAGCCGGGCCGACGTCTCCACCGCCTCACGCACCGAGGCGACGCCGGAGCGGTGGCCCTCGACGCGCGGCAGCCCGCGGCCCTTGGCCCAGCGGCCGTTGCCGTCCATGATGATGGCGATGTGGCGCGGCAGCCGGTCCAGGTCGATCCGGCGCACGAGGAGCTCTTCGGGGGAACCCGGGTCGGCGAGTTTGGACAAATCTGCCATGGCTGACGGTTCCTAAGTTATCACAGGCGATTCCGGAGGGCGTGGATCGCCCTCCCCTCTCCACTCCGGTGGATACAGCACTTGACGCAAAACCAGCCCGTGGGCGGGCGCCGTCGGACCGGCCGCCGATCGCGGCGCGCCGGCGAGCAGGCCGGCGAAGCTCTCGGGGGTCCGTCTGCCCATTCCGACTTCGACCAGCGTTCCGACCAAAGCACGAACCATGCCGCGCAGGAACCCTTCCCCCACCACCCGGAAGGTCCATTCGTCCCCCCTCTCCTCCCAGAGCGCCGAGACGATACGCCGGAACGGCTGGCCATGCGAGCCCCCGGCCAGCGCGAAGGCCGAAAAATCGTGCCGTCCTGGCAGCGCCGCCGCCGCTCTGGCCATCCGGCCGAGGTCGGCCGCGGCCGGCAGGGCGGCCATGAACGGCGCGTCGAGCGGCGAGAGGACGGGCGCGCGGCTCAGCCGGTAGACGTACTCCTTGCCCCAGGCGTGCTTCCGCGCGTGGAATCCGGCGGGCATGGCGGCGGCGGCCAGCACCCGCACGTCCTCCGGCAGATGATGATTGGCGCCGTGGACCAGCCCCCGCTCCGGGAACGGGCGCGGCAGCTCCAGGTGGGCCGCCTGGCCGCGGGCGTGGACTCCGGCGTCGGTGCGGCTCGCTCCCACCACCTGGACCGCCTCGCCCAGCAGCGCCGTCAGCGCCGCCTCGACCACCTGCTGCACCGCCAGCGCGTTCTCCTGGCGCTGCCAGCCGGCGTAAGCGGTGCCGCGGTAGGAGAGGATCAGGCGGTAGGAAAACATCTATCGGGACCGGGCGCGGGACCGGGCGAGCGCCTCCACCCCCTCCAGCAGGCGATCGATCTCCTCGCGGGTGTTGTACATCACGATCCCGGTGCGGATCACGCCGCCCCGCTCGGCGAGGCCCAGCGCCTCGATGGCCCGCAGGGCGTAGAAGTGGCCGTCCCAGACCTGGAGGCCCCGCTCGCCCAGGGCGCGGGCGGCGTCGGTGGGATGGACGCCGTCGATCGAGATCGAGACCGTGGGCGCGCGTTGTCCTGCGAAATCCGAATCCGCGAAGTCCGGGCCGTGCACGGCGACGCCGGGGATCCGCCGGACGTTGTCGTGGTAGTAGGCGCCGAGGCCGTGCTCCCTGCCGGCGATCGCCGTCATGGCGGCGACCAGCCGTTCCCGCAGCGTCGTGCCCTCGCCCCAGGAGGCGATGTACTCGATCGCCGCCTTCACGCCGGCGAGGGCGGCGTGGTTGAGGGTGCCGGTCTCGATGCGGAAGGGGGCCGCGTCCTCCTGCACGCGGAGCTTGTCCGTGGGCAGCCGGTCGAGCAGCCCGGGCCGCGCGTAGAGCAGGCCCACGTGCGGGCCGTAGAACTTGTAGGCCGAGCAGAGCAGGAAGTCGGCGTCGAGCGCCGTGACGTCGAGGGGAAAATGGGCGGCGGCGTGGACGGCGTCGAGCAGCAGCCAGGCCCCGACCTGCCGCGACAGCCGGCGGGCGAGGGCGACGTCGTTGACGGTGCCCAGCGCGTTCGAGGCCACCCCCAACGCCACCAAGCGCGTCTTGCCGGTCACCTGGCGCGCGAAGTCTTCCGGGTCGAGCCGGCCGTCCGGCCGCAGGGCGACCTCGCGCACCACGATCCCCCGCTCGCGCAGGTTGAGCCACGGACCGCGGTTCGCCTCATGATCGAGCTGGGTGATGACGATCTCGTCGCCCGGCGCCATCCGCCGCGCCAGGGCATGGCTCAGCGAGAAGTTAAGCGTCGTCATGTTCTGGCCGAAGGAGATCTCCCGCCCGCCCGGCGCGCCGAGGAAGGCCGCCACGGTCTCGCGGGTCTCGCGCAGCAGGCGGTCGGTCTCGCGCGAGGTCGGGAACTCGCCGTGGCTGTTGGCGTTCGAGGTGCGGTAATAGTTGGCGATCGCCGCGATCACCGGCTCCGGCACCTGGGTGCCCGCCGGACCGTCCAGAAAGGCCAGGGGAAGACCGTCGACGGTCCGTGACAGGGACGGAAAATCCTGGCGGCACCTTGCGCAGTCTTCGGCGGTGAACCCGGCGGTGGATGCGGCGTTGAACGGCATGAGCCCTCCTCTCGGCAGGCGATCATACCCTCACCCCCTCCTTCTCCCGTCCCTACCGCCGGAACTCCCGCACCTCGCCGCCGCCGAGCTCGATGATCACGTTGTGGGGATCGACCGAGCGGACCTCTCCGGCGCCGAAGATCGACAGCGTCACCAGGTCTCCCGGCTGGAGGGTTCCCGGATCGCGGCCGCCGATGATCGGCGGCATGGGGAGCGACTCGGAGGTGCCGTGGGGCGGCCGCACCGGCACCTCGGCGCGCGGCGGCTCGGCCAGCTCGCGGATGGGCCGCGAGCAGTTGTCGCAGTGGCCGCAGCGCTCCCAGTCGAAGTCCTCGCCGAAGTAGTCGAGGATCGCCTTCCAGCGGCAGAGCGCGGTCTGGGCGTAGAGCATCATGCGCCGCAGCCGGTCGCGGTCCCCCTCCGAGCGTTTCTCGTAGCGGTCCGCCATCGCGTCCAGCTCCTCGCCGCCGAGGCCGTCGGCGAGGAGCTGGTACTGGCCCGGAGAGGGCTCGGCGACCATCTCCAGGTCCTTCATCGTGGCGAGCACCACCTTCACCTTGGCCTGGGCCACCCCGGCGGCCCGCTTCTGGACCTCGCCCACCGCCACCTCGTGCCGGTCCGCCCGCAGCTTCCCGAGCGCCTGGTAGACGGCGAGGAAATGCTCCCGCTTCGGGTAGCGGCCGTTGAGGAAGAAGATCTGGGTGTTGCGGTCCTCCTGCTGGTAGAAGAGGATGCAGCGCGCCGGCTCGCCGTCGCGCCCCGCCCGCCCGGCTTCCTGGTAATAGGACTCCAGCGATCCCGGCAGGTTGTAGTGGACGACGAACCGGATGTCCGGCTTGTCGATCCCCATGCCGAAGGCGTTGGTGGCCACGATCACCCGCAGCTCCCCCGCCATGAAGCGCTCCTGGGTGCGCTTGCGCTCGCGCGCTCCCAGCCGGCCGTGGTAGCGGGCGGCGTCGAAGCCCAGGCTCTCCAGGTGCTCCGTGACCTCCTCGCAGTCCTTGATCGTGGACACGTAGACGATGCCCGTCCCCTCGGCCTCGGCCAGCAGACGGGCGAGCGTCTCGCGCTTCGCGTCCTCGCGCGGCGTGGGCATCACCTCGAAGCGGAGGTTCTCGCGGTAGACCCCGATGTCGATCACCTCCATGCCCTCGCGGCCGAGCTGGTGGCGGATGTCGTCCACCACGGCGGGCGTGGCGGTGGCGGTGAGCGCCAGCACGCGGGGATTGCCGAGCGCCTCGATCGCCGCCCGCAGGTGCAGGTAGGAGGGGCGGAAATCGTGGCCCCAGTGCGAGATGCAGTGCGCCTCGTCGATCACGAAGATGTCGATCAGGTTCGCCTTCAATGTCTCCAGGAACTCCGGCTGCGCCAGCCGCTCCGGAGTGACGAAGACGAACTCGCGCTGCTCCTTGCCGATCTGCTCCAGGACCTCGCTCTCCTCGCTGCGGTTGAGCGTGCTGTTGACCTGGGCGGCGTCGACGCCCAGCTCCCGCAGCTTGTCCACCTGGTCTTTCATCAGCGAGATCAGCGGCGAGACGATGACCGTCGTGCCCGGCAACTCCGCGCCGGGAAGCTGATAGCAGAGCGACTTGCCCGCCCCGGTGGGCATGATCGCCAGCGTGTCCCGACCGGCGAGGATCGAGCGGATGACCTCCTCCTGTCCCTCGCGCAGAGCCCTGAAGCCAAAGGTGCGGCGCAGTGTGCGCCGAAGTGTCGAAAGCTGAACCGTCTCTGCCATGGACATCCTTCCCAGTGAAAACCGCCAGCGGAGAGCCAGCAAGCGCCGTGCCGCGAGAGATCCCGTCCCAACGGATCGGCCCCGGGCTCCGTATAAAGGCCGGAAAAAAGGTCCGCGGCTGTCCCGCAGATAGCCCACAGATGTTCCGCGAACCCGTTGACGCCCGGTGAGACCCGAGTTACACTAGATCTACAAAAAGCCAAAGGGGTATCAGGTAGGACTTGCACTGCCCCCCTGCGAGAAGGTCCCCGCGGGGGTAGGCGAAGCTGGAAAACACTTCTCTTTTTTACGAGGTGGGTCGATGGTCATGTTCGTCAGCACGTTGTTGGTCGGCGCCGTTGCGGGCTTCGCCATGGAGCAGCAGTGGGGATCGAATCTGGTGCGCTGGAGCCGTCTGCAGAGGATGCGCGCTCGCGTGCTGCGCCGCCAGGGCGTCAGCCCCTGGCGCGCGTGGACGGACAGCCAGGAGTAGGAGCGGCCCTCAGCGCGTCCCGCGCCGCCACCACCTTCCGCATCGCCTCTTCCGGCGTCGCCGCCAGCGCGGTCAGGTGGCCCATCTTCCGGCCGGGCCGGGCCTCCGCCTTGCCGTAGAGGTGGAGCTTGACGTCGGCGTCCCGGCAGGCGGCGGCCCAGTCGGGCTCGCCCTGTGCCCAGAGATCCCCCAGCAGGTTCGCCATGGCGGCCGGGCGCAGGAGCTCGGGCGAGCCGAGAGGGAGGCCGCAGATCGCCCGGAGCTGCTGCTCGAACTGGCTGGTGACGCAGGCGTCGAAGGTCAGGTGGCCGGAGTTGTGGGGGCGCGGCGCCAGCTCGTTGACCAGCAGGCGGGCGTCCCGCGTCAGGAACATCTCGACGCAGAGCACGCCGACGACGTCCAGCCCCGCGAGGATGCCGCGGGCGATCTCGACCGCCTCGCGCTCTACGCCGGGCGGCACCGCCGCGGGCGCCGTCGAGACGTCGAGGATGTGCCGGTGGTGACGGTTCTCGATCACTCCGAAGTGGACGCAGGAGCCGTCGAGCCCGCGGGCCGCGACCACTGAGACCTCGCGGTCGAAGTCCACGAAAGCCTCGAAGATCGCCTCCTGGCCGCCGATCGCCTGCCAGCCGGCGGCCGCCTCCTCCGCATGGGCGATCTTCACCTGCCCCTTGCCGTCGTATCCCCAGCCCGCCGTCTTGAGCACGGCCGGAACGCCGATCGTGGCCAGCGCCGCGTGGAGCTCCGGCAGCGAGCGGACGGCGGCGAACGGCGCCACGGGAACGCCGGCGCCCGCCAGGAACGTCTTCTCGCGCAGCCGGTGCTGGGTGGTGTGGAGCACCGCGCCGGCCGGCCGCACCGGCGCGAATTCGGCGGCGGCCTCGGTGGCGGCGGCCGAGACGTTCTCGAACTCGAAGGTGACCACGTCCACGCCCCGGGCGAAGTCGCGGACGGCGTCGAGGTCGTCGTAGGCGGCCCGGACCTCGCGGTCGGCGACCTGGCCGGTGGGGGTGTCGTAGTCGGGCGAGAGGGTATGGACGCGGTAGCCCATCCGCCGGGCGGCGATGGCGAACATGCGGCCGAGCTGGCCGCTGCCGAGGACGCCGACGGTGGAGCCGGGGGGAACGATCCCGTGCGGGGAACCCTTCAAGGCAGCGTCTCTTCCCTCACCCGGCGGGTCTGCTCGGCCACGAACTCGCGGAGCGCCGCGCGCAGCTCCGGGCGGGTGGTCGCCAGGATCCTTATCGCCAGCAGGGCGGCGTTGGCGGCGCCGGCCTTGCCGATGGCGAGGGTCCCCACCGGCACGCCGGAGGGCATCTGGACGATCGACAGCAGCGAGTCGAGGCCGTTGAGCGCCTGGCTCTGCACGGGGACGCCGAGGACCGGCAGGAGAGTCTGGGCCGCCACCATGCCGGGCAGGTGGGCGGCGCCGCCGGCGCCGGCGATCACGACCTCGATGCCCCGGCCTTCCGCCCCGCGAGCGAATTCGGCCATCCAGCCGGGGGTGCGATGGGCGGAGACGACGTGGCACTCGTGGGGCACGCCGAACCGGGTGAGCAGCTCGTCGGCATGGCGGAGCGTCTCCCAGTCGGACTTGCTCCCCATGATGACGCTCACCAGGGGCGGCGCCGGGGGCGGATCATCGCGGATCATCGGGGTGCATTTCAGTCTCGGACGAAGAGATGGGATTGCGGCGGCCGGTTCCCCAAGTATAATCCCCTGGTCCAAGGTAACCGCATTCGCGGCGGAGCTTAGCATAGGAGTGGGAAGCCCCCGGATCGCCACCGGCCTGTCACGGGAAGGTCGCGCCGGAGGCGCGGGATCACCCCTCCAGCCGCCATAGAATCCGCTTGAAATTTACGCACTTCCAAGGAGGGCTTCGTATGGTGCGCTTGTGTAAATCCCGCTGGGTGTGTGCCCTGGCGGCCCTGTCGTTCGCGCTCGGGCTGGCGGGCCCGGGTCTGGCCCAGACCGACGTCACCACGAGCCGCGTCACCGGCACCGTGGAGGACTCCTCGAAGTCCGCCCTGCCGGGCGTCACCGTGGAGGTCCTCAACAAGGAGACCGGCCTGCGGAAGGTGGAGGTCACCGACGCCAACGGCTTCTACAACATCCTCGACCTGCCGACCGGCAACTACCGGATCACGGCCACCCTCGACGGCTTCGCCCCGGCGGCCGCCGAGAACGTCCGCCTGCTCATCGGCTCGACTCCGACGGTGAACTTCACGCTGCAGAGCGCCCGCGTCTCGGAGACGATCACGGTCACCAGCGAGGCGCCGGCCGTCGAGGTCACCAACACCCAGATCGGCACCACCATCCAGTCCGAGCAGATCAGGAACCTGCCGACCCCGGGCACCGACTTCCGGCAGCTCGTGCTGCTGACCCCCGAGACGCGCTTCGACTCCGAGCGCGGCAACATCTCGATCTCGGGCCAGCGCGGCATCAACACCAACGTCACAGTCGACGGCGTGGACTACAACAACGCCTTCTTCGGCGGCACCACGGGCGCCGCCGAGGGCCGCGCGCCGCTCTCGATCTCCGAGGAGTCGATCAAAGAGTTCTCGGTGATCACCAACGGCGCCTCGGCCGAGTTCGGCCGCTCGGGCGGCGGCTTCGTCAACGTCATCACCAAGAGCGGCACCAACAGCCTGCACGGCTCGGGCTTCTACTACAACCAGCCGCAGAGCCTGATCGCCGACTTCGCCAACGGCCAGAAGCCGGCCGACCAGAAGAAGAGCCAGTACGGCGCCTCGCTGGGCGGTCCGCTGGTCCACGACAAGCTCTTCTACTTCCTCTCCTACGACAACCAGAAGCAGGACGTCACGGTGCCGATCCTGCCGTCGGTGCTCAACGCGGCCATCTTCGCCAGGTATCCGGCGCTCGCCTCGCCGGACAACTACGTGCAGACCCGCGACGGCAACGTCTCCTTCGGGCGGCTCGACTACCAGATGAACGACGCCAACCGGATCATGGTGCGCGCCAACATCGCCAAGTACACGGGGGAGAACGGCACCTCGAACGCGCAGAACCGCGCGGCCAGCTACAACGGCGTCGAGGGGATGACCGCCAAGACCTACGTCGGCCAGTATTCCGGGCAGTTCGGCGCCAACCTGCTGAACGACCTCAACCTCAACTACGTCACCGAGGACGTTCCCCGCCAGGACAAGGGGCTCAACCTCACCGAGATCCAGCTCCGCTCGCCGAGCGTCAACTACGGCGAGGTGAGCTTCCTGCCGATCATCTCGACCAACGATCGCAAGGAGGTCGCCGACACCGTCAGCTACCTGCTCGACAAGCACGTGATCAAGGGCGGCCTCGACTACAACGATACCGGCATCGACCAGATCTTCAAGGGCAACTGGCGCGGCGTCTACATCTTCAACAACCAGGCGGACCTGCTCGCCGGCCGGTGGGCGGAGTTCCGCCAGTTCGGCGGCCTGAACGGCCTGACCGCGGACCAGGCGGGCCAGGCGAAGTTCCGGCAGAAGGAGCAGGCGGCGTTCCTGCAGGATCAGTGGTTCGTGCGGCCGAACCTCACGATCACCGCGGGCGTGCGCCTGGAGCGGCTGGACAACCCGAACGCGCCGGTGCTCAACCCCAACGACCGCAACCCCGACGGCTCGTTCAACCTGACCGCCCACATCCCCGACGCGAACAACCAGATCTCGCCGCGCTTCGGAATCTCCTGGGCCCCGGATGAGAAGACCGCCGTCCGCTTCTCGGCCGGCCGCTTCTGGAGCCGCACGCCGGCCATCCTGTTCGCCTCGCTCTTCACCTCGAACGGCATCCGCGGCACGCAGTACAACATCCAGGCGCCGCGCGACGCCTCCGGCAACATCATCGGTCCGCCGACCGATCCGCTGTCGCCCGGCTGGGGCGGCAGCTTCAATCCCGTGGGCGTGCAGCCGATCGACTTCACCCACGTGACGACCATCGCCAAGCCGGGCGTGTTCGCCATCAGCCCCAACTTCAACAACCCCTACACCGACCGCGTGACGATCGGCGCCGAGCGGGAGCTCTTCGCCCGCACCACCGTGGCCGTCGACCTCACCTACGCCCAGGGCCACAACCTCGAGCGCCTGACGGACATCAACCGCGTCTACTCCGGCGCCGTCGGGCCGAACGGCCTGCCGCTCTACAGCTCGACCCGCCCGGACGCCTATTACAACCAGATCACCACCCTGGTCTCCGACGCGCGGTCGAAGTACGAGGGCGCCACCCTCACGGTCAACCGGCGCTTCGCCGACAGCTTCAGCCTCTACGGGGCGCTGACCTGGTCCCAGGACAAGGACAACGACTCCAACGAGCGCAACTTCTCGGGCATCCAGGCCGAGGACTTCAACAACCTGGACAACAGCTACGGCTACTCGAACCGCGACCAGCGCTGGAAGGGCGTGATCAACGGCGTCTGGCAGAGCCCGTTCTGGGGCCTCGGCCTCTCCGGCTCGTTCCGCTACTCCACGGGCCAGCCGTATACGGCGCTCGCCGGCCGCGACCTCAACAACGACAACATCGGCGGCACCGACCGGCCGACGGTCAACGGCGTCCACCTCGCCCGCAACAGCTTCCGCCAGCCGGACTTCTACGAGCTCGACCTGCGGCTCTCGAAGGGCTTCAGGGTGTGGACCGGCGACCTGCAGATCTTCGCCGAGTGCTTCAACTGCAGCAACGCGGCGAACCGCAACGTCAGCGGCGCCAACCAGACCTGGGGCATTCTGAACACGCCGAACTCGAACTTCGGCGTCGAGGACGGCGTCGGCACGCCCCGCACGGTCCAGCTCGGCCTCCGGTACGACTTCTAGACGAAGCTCGTCCGGCGCGGCCCTGAAGGGAGACGGGGGAGCGGGAAGCTCCCCCGTTTTCTTTTTGGGCCAGTCCCTGAAGCAGGCTCTGGTCTTGCATGAGATCTTGCAGAAACCCCCCGCGCGGGTCGATCCGGCGGGATCATGTCAGCCGAGCGCTGACGAGGAGACTTGATATGAGAGCGCCAGCTTACGTCCTCATCGCCCTGCTGTGTGCCGCGACCGTTCCCGTCGGCGGCATGAGCCTGCAGCCGCCTCCGCCGCCGCCCCCCCCGGGCCTCCCGGCGCCGCCGCCTCCCCCGCTGCCCGGGACGGAGACCCGGTCCGAGCACCACGCCACCACCACGCACCACCGCCGCCATCATCACCGCCGCCACCATCACCGGCGCCACCATCATCACCACACCACGACGCACCACACCGACACGAACCACACCGAGGGACACCCGTAAAGAGCACCCGCAGGGAAGGGAGCCGTCAGGGCCCGGCCGCCGCTTCCGGAAACCGTCCGGAGTTGACGCAGAGGACCTCGAGCCCTCCCTTCCCTGCCGCCAGTCCGGTCACGCCGGCCGGGTCGAGCCGCAGGCGGAAGACGGTCTCCCGCGGCAATCCGAGGGCGTGGGCGAGCAGGGCCCGGATGCTGCCGCCGTGGGCGACGGCCACGACCGTCCGTCCGGCATGGACCTCCAGGATCTCCGCGAGCCATTCGTGAGCCCGGGCGGCGAGCTCCGGGTAGCTCTCTCCCGCCGGAATCCGGGCCGTCCACCACTCCTGGCTCCAAGCCGCGAAGCGTTCGCCGTCGCGCTCGTGGATCTCCTGCCAGGCTCTCCCCTCCCAGTCTCCGAACCCGATCTCCCGCAGGCGTGGATCGAGAGTGACCGGAAGCCCCCAGGCCGCCGCGAGGAGGCGGGCGGTCGCCGCGGCGCGCCGGAGATCGCTGGCGTGGAGCGCGTCCGGCGGCGGACCCTGCCAGGTGGCGCCGAGCCGCCGCGCGGCTGCGGCTCCGCTCGCCGAGAGCGGGAGGTCGTGATGGCCCACCGCGCGTCCCTCCTGGCCCTCCGCGCGGCCGTGGCGGACGAGGTAGATCCGGGTCATCGGAAGGTCATCGGAAGGCCATGGGAAGAAACGACGGCAGCCTCGCCGCCAGCACCAGGTAGACGGCGAGCTCCACGAGCTGGTTGGCGGCGCCCAGGCAGTCGCCCGTGATCCCGCCGAGCCGGCGGCGGAAGTCTCTCCCCGCGAGCATGGTGGCGAGCCCCGCGGCCGCCACCGCGGGCACGGCCCGCCAGCCCAGAGCCGCGGCGGCGATCGCCAGCGCGGCGGCCGTTCCCACGGCGAGGCGGAAGCGATCGACGCCGGCGGCGAAGGGCTTGCCCGTCCCCCCGGTCCGGCGGACGTATGGATAGTGCCAGAGCAACGGGAGGCTCGACCAGCGGGCCAGGACGTGGGCCGCGACCAGCGCCCGGGGCACCGCCCAGTCCGTCGTGGTTGAAAGTACGCTCAGAGCGGCCAGCTTGCAGGCGATCACGAGCACCAGGGCCACCATGCCGTAGCTGCCGATACGGCTGTCGGCCATGATCGCGAGGACGCGCTCGCGGTCGGTGCCGCCGCCGATGCCGTCGAAAGTGTCCGCCAGCCCGTCCTCGTGAAAGGCGCCGGTGACGCAGACGCCGGCGGCGAGGGCGAGCACGGCGGGGAGGGGTTGCGGCCAAGCCATCGCGGCCAGCCCGTAGACGCCGGCCGCGATGAGCCCCACGACCACTCCCACCCAGGGGAAATAGACGGTCGAGCGCGGCAGCCACTCCGGCTGGAAGCCGACCCAGCGGGGCACGGGCAGCCGCGTCATGAACATCACGGCCGTGAAGAAGAGCCGCGCCTGCTCCCCGATCCAGCGGCCCGGCGAGCGCCGCTCGTTCATCGCCGCTCCCTCATCGCAGGGCGGGGGCGGGCTCGCTGGTGGAGACGCCCGCCTGGGAGAAGGTCGCCATGTCGCGCATGAGATCGGCCGCGGCCTTGAGGATCGGCAGCGCCAGGGCGGCGCCGGTCCCCTCGCCCAGGCGCATGTCGAGATCCAGCAGCGGCCGGGCGTCGAGGGTCTCGAGAGCGATGCGGTGGCCGCGTTCGGCGGAGCGGTGGGCGAAGAAGAGCGCCGGCCGGATCGTGGGATCCAGGCGCACCGCCGAGAGCACGGCGACGGTGGAGATGAAGCCGTCCACCAGCACCGCGAGGCCGCGGCGGGCCCCCTCCTGCGCCGCGCCGGCGATGGCGGCCATCTCGAGCCCGCCGAGCGCCGCGACGAGGGTCCGCAGCTCGCGCTCCGGCCCGGCGTGCAGCCGCAGCGCTCCCTGCACCACCTCGCGCTTGTGGCGCAGGATCTCGTCCGTCACGCCGGTGCCGCGGCCGACCGTATCCTCCGGAGCGGCCCCCGTGAGCCCCGAGAGCAGCGCCGCGGCGGCGGTCGTGTTGCCGATCCCCATCTCGCCCAGCCCCACGGCCTGGGCGCCGGCCTCGGCGGCCCGGCGGACCGCCTGGCGGCCGGCCTCGGCGGCGGCCTCCCATTCGGCCGGCGTCAGCGCGGGCTCGCGCAGGAAGCTCCGCGTGCCGCGGCGCACCTTGGCGTGGACCAGCCCCGGCATCGCGCTCAGGTCGCCGTCGACGCCGACGTCCGTGACCTCCACCTCCAGCCCCGCCGCCCGCGACAGCACGTTGATCGCCGCCCCTCCGGACGAGAAGGTGCGGGTCATCTCCAGCGTGACCTCCCGCGGGTAGGCGCTCACCCCCTCCGCCGACACGCCGTGATCGGCGGCGAAGATGAGGATCCGCGCCCGGTCGATCCGCGGCGTCAGGGTCCCCTGGAGCACGGCGAGCTGCACGGCCCACTCCTCCAGCATCCCCAGGGAGCCGAGCGGCTTGACCTTGTCGTCCATCGCCAACCGCGCGGCGGCCCGGAGCTCTTCTTTTGAATTTTGCATGGTGGTGTCGTCCCCTTTCGAAAGTGAGGTCAGTGGTTCCCGCCGCCGCCGTGGCGCACCGGCAGCACGATGGGACCGCCGTGCGCCGGATGGGCCAGGACCTCGAGGTCGATGCCGTACGCCGTGCGGATCCCCGCCTGGTGCAGGACCGTCACCGTCTCGCCATGGGCGAGGAGGTGACCGGCCCGCAGCAGGGTCGCCTCGTCGGCATGGAGAGCCGCCTGATTGAGATCGTGGAAGCTGGCGATCACCGCCAGACCGCGCTCGCGGGCCAGGCTCCTCAGCAGCTCCAGGAGCTCGACCTGGTGCCGCAGGTCCAGATAGGTGGTCGGCTCGTCCAGCAGGAGGATCTCGGCCTCCTGGGCCAGCGCCCGGGCCAGCATGGCCCGCCGCCGCTCGCCGCCGGAGAGGGTGTCCAGGGGCCGGTCCCGCAGGCTCTCCAGGCAGAGCCGTTCCAGGGTGCGGCCGATCACGGCGCGGTCCGCCGCCGTGTAGGGGAGCACCCAGCCGCGGTGCGGGATGCGGCCCAGCGTGACGACCTGCTCCACGGTCAGCGACCACGAGACGTCGTCCGCCTGCGACAGGAAGGCGATGCGGCGGGCGAAGGACCGCTGCGGCAGGCTCCAGATGTCCCGGCCGTCGAGCCTCACCGATCCCCGCTGTGGCCGCAGGAGGCGGGCGAGGGCGCGGAGCGCCGTGGTCTTGCCGGCGCCGTTGGGCCCCAGCAGGGCGATGACCTTGCCGCTCTCGGCCCGCAGCGAGAAGTCGCTCAGCACCACGCGGTCGCCGTAGGCGCAGGTGATCCCCGCGGCTTCGAGCCGCACGCTCACGGTCCCTCTCCCAGGTGGCGGGAGCGCAGGAGATAGAGGAAGAAGGGGCCGCCCAGCAGCGAGGTCACGATGCTCACCGGGATCTCCCGGGGAATGGCGACCGTGCGGGCGAGGTCGTCGGCCGCCAGCAGCAGCAGCGCGCCCAGCAGGCAGCTCCCCGGGATCAGCCGGCTGTGCTGCGGGCCGAGGAGCCAGCGGGCGCCATGCGGGGCCATCAGGCCGACGAAGCCGATGACGCCCGCCACGGACACCCCGGCGGCCGTGGTGAGCGTGGCGGCGCCGATGATCGCGAGGCGGCTCCCCACCGAGAGCCCGAGGCTCCGCGCCGTCTCGTCCCCCAGCGACAGCGCGTCGAGGGGGCGCGCCAGCAGGCGGATGCAGAGCAGGCCGAAGAGGATCGGCCCGGCGCCCGACCGCAGCTCCCGCCAGCTCCCGTCCGACAGGCCGCCGAGGAGCCAGCCGAAGATCACCGGCAGGCTCTGGTCCTTCAGGATCATCAGCAGGGAGACGGCGGCGCCGAGCACCGTGCTGACGGCGGCCCCCGCCAGCAGCAGGGTGGTCGGCGAGGACCGCGCGCCGAGCCCTCCCAGCGCGTAGACCAGGGCCACGGCGGCGAGCGCGCCGAGGAAGGCGGAGACCGGCAGGAGCTGGAAGCCCGCCCGCGCCTGGTTGCCCCCCGCGAGGATGGCGAACACCGCGCCCAGCGCCGCGCCGCTGGAGGCGCCGATGACGAACGGATCAGCCAGGGGATTGCGGAACAATCCCTGATAGGCGGCGCCGGAGCCGCCGAGCCCGGCGCCGACCAGGATCGCCAGCAGGAGGCGGGGGAGGCGCAGCTCGCGCACGATGGTGCGGTCGAGGGCCTCACCCTCGGACCCCGCGGCCCCCCCGGAAACATCGCCGCCGCCGTTCCCCAGCGCCGCGATCACCCGCGGCACCGGGATCCTGACCGCCCCGAGACCCAGGCTGACCACGGCCGTCGCCAGGAGCAGGACGGCCAGGAGCAGGAGGAGGGCCGACGAGCGGCTCACGGCTTCGCTCCGGGCCCGGCCGGCGGAAAGATCTCGGGGTGCAGGAAGCGCGCGAACAGGTCCAGCGAGTCGACGAGCCGCGGCCCGGCGCGCGACACCATGTCGCCATCGATGACGTGGACCCGCCGCGCGCGGACGGCCGCGATCTGGCGCCAGCCCGGACGGGCGACCAGCCCGGCGGCGGTCACCCGCGCGCCATGGCGGTCCGGCGACAGGATGACCTCCGGATTCCGCTGCAGGACGGCCTCGGCGCTCACCTGCGAATAGTCGCCCGAGATGTCGCCGAAGATGTTGACCCCCCCGGCAAGCTCGATGAGCTGGCTGATGAAGCTGCCGCGCCCCGCCGTCATCAGCGGCGCGTCCCAGACCTGGTAGAAGACCCGCGGCCGCCGCTGGGAAGGCAGGGCCGCCAGCTTCTCCCGCACCCGCGCGATCCGTTGCCGCATCCCGGCGGCGAGCCGGCCGGCCTCGGCCTGGCGCCCGCTCAGCTCCCCCAGGCGGCGGAGGGCCTGGAAGGCATCCTCGATCGTGGACGACCGCATCACCTCGACGCGGACGCCCAGGCGCCGGAGCCGGTCGACCACCGGCCCCTGCTCGTCGAAGACCGCCACCACCAGATCGGGTTTGAGCGCCAGCAGCCGTTCGACGTGGATGCTCTGGGAGGTGATGCCGCCGACCTTCGGCAGCGCCCGCGCCGCCGCCGGGTAGTCGCAATACTCGGTATCGCCCACCACCGCCGGCCCGGCGCCGAGGGCGAAGAGATCCTCCGTCAGGGCCGGAGCCAGGGAGACGATCCGG
>DASWRX010000165.1:0-38072 GCA_036402955.1 Thermoanaerobaculia bacterium | reverse complement strand
TACATCGTCTACCTCGCGGTGACGGGGGAGTGGCGCTCGCTGGTGTTCCGGCCGAGCGACGTGCCCCGCGCGGTGCAGATGCAGCTCTACTACCTGCGGCTGCGCCGCGAGCACCCGCCGCAGGGCAAGCACAACGCCCTGCAGAAGCTCGCCTACACCTCGATCGTGCTGCTCGGCGCCCTCTCGGTACTGACCGGCTTCGCCGTCTACAAGCCGGTGCAGCTCCACTGGCTGACGGCGCTGTTTGGCGGCTACGAGCTCGCCCGCTACTGGCACTTCTGGGCGGTCTGGATCTTCGTCGCCTTCATCGTCGTCCACGTCGCCCTGGTGCTGCTGGTGGATCCCGCCTCGCTGCGGGCGATGATCACCGGCTGGTACCGGGGGAGGTTCCCGAGCCATGACTGATCGACGGGATCCAATGGATTCACTGGATCAACTCGCCTTCAGCCGCCGCGATCTCCTCCGCCTGGGACTGACGGCCGGCGCCGCCTCGCTCGCCGCGGCCTGCGGCTGGCAGGGCGGGCCCCTGGTGCCGGTGCTGCGCGGCGCCGCCCGCGTCAACGACTGGGTGGGGGAGAAGGTCCTCTTCTCCAGGCACCGGCTGGCGCCGCAGTACCCGCGGTCCGCCCGCACGCCGGAGCGGGACTTCCCGGCCTACTCGATCACCCATCCCCTGCCGCAGGTCGCGGACCCCGCGGCCTGGGCCCTCGAGGTGGGCGGCGCGGTGCGCAAGCCGGCGCGGCTCACCCTGGAGATGCTGCAGGCGATGCCGCGGATCACCTACACCGTCAAGCACCACTGCGTGGAGGGATGGTCGGCGATCGGCACCTGGACGGGCGTGCCGGTGGCGTCCGTGGTGGCGATGGTCGAGCCGACGCAGGAGGCCAGATACCTCCGCTTCGACACCTTCGACGCCAATTACTACAACGGCTGGGACCGCGAGAGCGCCCTGCACCCGCAGACGATCCTCGCCTACTCCTACAACGACCGGCCGCTCACCCCCGCGCACGGCGCGCCGCTGCGGCTCTACTCGCCCGTCAAGCTGGGCTACAAGCTGACCAAGTTCCTGACCCGGATGACCTTCACCGCGGAGCGTCCGGGCGGCTACTGGGAGGATCAGGGATACCCCTGGCTGGGCGGGGTGTAGCCCTTCGACTCCTCGGCGCGTCATTCCGTACCAGCAGGGGCTCCGCGGCACCCGATCGCGCGGAGCCCCCGGCACCCGGTCATGGCACCGTGATGTTGACCTTCCGCTCGGCCACCGTGCCGTCCGCGTACCAGGCCTTGACCGTGATCTGGTGCGGTCCGGAGGTGGCGATGACGGTGGTGTCGACGGTGTCGCTGTTGTTGACCGTGTAGACCCCGGCGCCGTCGAGGTAGACCTTCATCGCCGTGGCCGAGAGGCTCGAGCTCTCGTTGGCCACCACGTGCACCGGAGAGGCCACGGTCGAGCCGTTGGTCGGACTGGTGATGGTGACCGCGCCCGTGCGCACGCTGAACGTCTGGGTGGCCGTGCTGGAGCTGCCGTCCGCGTAGGTGGCCTTGACGGTGACGGTGTGCGAGCCGGGCGCGGCGTCGATGAGTTGGTCGACCGTGTCCGTGCCGGTCAGGGTCGCCACCGCGACGCCGTCGAGGTCGACCTCCATCGCGGAGGCGCTCTGCGCCGTGTTCTCGTCGGCCCGCACCAGGACCGGGGAGTTGTAGGTCGCGGAGCCGACCGGCGGGGAGATCGTCACCGCCGGCGCGATGGAGACCGTGAGGCTCGCCGAGGCCGAGGCGCTGGTGCCGTCGCTGTAGTAGGCCTTGACTACCAGCGTGTGCTGGCCCGCCGGGAAGCTGACGCTGCCGAGGCCGGTGTCGATCGACTCTGTCTTGAAGACCTTATCGATCGATTCGCCGTCCAGGTAGGCGATGATCGAGTCGGTGCTCTTGGCCGTGTTCTCGGCCGCGGTGATCCGGAAAGGGTCGGAGACCGTGGAGGTGGACGGCGAGCTGATCGTCACCGCGGCGCAGGCCGGGGCGGTGTAGAAGACGGCTCCCGAGATCTTGTTGAAGATCGACGGCACGCCGACCGCCTTGACGTAGAGCGTCCGCGCGCCGCAGCCGAGCGGCAGCGTGGAGAGGTCGACCGAGCGCGAGCCGCGCGGGCTGGTCGCCACCCGGGTCAGGTTCTCGCCATCGGAGGAGTCGAAGACCTCGTAATGGTCGATCGTCTGCTCGGTGGCATCCGTCGCGGCGTTCGGCTGATCGCTCGCGATGGAGAGCGACCAGGAGAGCGTCGAGCCGGAGACCGCGGCGCCGATCGCATAGCAATTGTCGATCCCGGTCTCGATCTCGGTCCCCTCCTCATAGTCGTTCCAAGTGGAGACGAGAAGGTAGGGGAGTTGCTGGCTGGTCGAGTAGTACGCGGCCGGCTTCGCCAGCGTGTCCAGCCAGGTGCGGCCGCAGCGCTGCCCCATCTGGCTGTTGTTCCAGGAATTGTGGGCGCCGTCGAAGCCCTTCCAGGCGCCGCCCATGTCGAGGAGGGGGAGGTTCGACGTCGAGGTCGCAGCGCCGTAGAAACGGTCCAGGTAGGCGAGGCCATAGGGATCGCTCGAGGTCCCCGGGCTGATCCAGGCGAACGAGCCGTCGCTCTGCGGGTGAGTGAAGCCGGTCGAGTTGCGGAAGAGGAGCATCGGATTGCCGTTCGAGTAGGTCTGCACGTGGCTGCGCACCGATGACCAGACCTTGGACCAGCAGCTCGAAGAGCTGGTGCAGGTGCCGCCGCCGGGCGCGTTGCAGGGAGCGGTGGTGGTGCACTGGGTCAGGTAGCCCGACTCGTCGATGAAGAAGGAGAGCACCGGCCGGTTGCTCTGCTTGAGGTAGGAAACGTGGCCCAGGTAGTTGGTATTGACGTAGTCGAGCGCGGAGTCGAGCTTGGTGACGAGGCAGCCCGGTTGGGTGGCGTCGACCGTGCAGAGACCGCTGATCATGCCGTCGTTGACCCGTAGCAGGAAGCTCATTGGGCAGGTGGAGAGCCCGCTGCAGCGGCCGTCCAGGTTGTCGCGCAGCTTGAGCGCCGTGCCGTCGTGGACGCAATACTTGCCGCTGGGGCAACTCCCCTGCGGTGGTCCCCACCAGGCGAGCGACACGCCGTCGAAGCCGCGGCGGGCCATGTCCGAGACCTGGGCGTCGACCGTTCCGGCGTCGTCGGAGTCATAGCCGACCTCGAAGTGGCCGTTGCAGTGCTTGTAGTCGGTGCCTGACGGCACGGGATAGGTCGAGCTGGCGTCGCAGACGGTGAACCAGGGCATCATGGCGGCATAGAACTTGGTCGTATTGCCTGAGTAAAGCAGTTGCCGCAGCGGCAGGCCGCTGACGTTGGCGGATGGCGGATCGTAAGTGCCGCTCGCCGTGCTGCTGACTCCGGCGAAGGCGCCCTGGCAATAGGAGCCGGGGGCGCTCACGCCATTGCAGGCGCTCGTATTGTTCGATGTCTCGGCGGTGTGGGTCGTGGTCTGCGCCTGGCTGGAAAGAGGGGCGAGAGGCTGGAGTGAAATAATGAGGAGGGCGAGGGCAAGGGTGTGCTGTCTCATGGGTGATACCTCCGGAGCCGTTGGGCGGCCCCATGTTGTACATTTTCTTTTTTGCAATATTCGAACCTGAGCAATTCCGATCCACCGTAAACTGGCGGGATGGTTGCATCCGTCCTGCCGGCGCGAGATCTTTACGGCCCTATGGCGACCTACGCGATCGGCGACGTCCACGGCTGCTTCGAGACGCTCCAGCGCCTGCTGCGGCAGATCGCCTACGATCCCGGCCGTGACGCGCTGTGGTTCGTGGGCGACCTGATCAACCGCGGCCCCGGCTCGCTCGCCATGCTGCGCTGGGCCGTGGAGCGGGACGACCGGATCGTCACCGTGCTGGGCAATCACGATCTGCACCTGCTCGCCCGCGCCGCCGGGGTCTCGAGCCCCAAGAAGCGCGACAACCTGGAGACCGTGCTGGAGGCCCCGGACCGGGACGACCTGCTGGCGTGGCTCCGGCGCCGTCCCCTGGTCCACCGCCAGGGCGAGACCCTGCTGGTGCACGCCGGCCTGTTCCCCGAGTGGACCCCGGCGGACGCCGAGCGGCTGGCGCGCGAGGTGGAGGAGCGGCTGCGGGGGGAGAAGGCGGCGAAGCTGCTGGCGGCCGCCGATCAGAAGACGCCCGAGCGCTGGAAGGAGAGCCTCTCCGGCCAGGAGCGGGCGCGCGCCGCCCTCGCCGGCTTCGCGCGGCTCCGTACCCTCACCGAGAGCGGCCGCATGTGCGCCGATTTCAGCGGCCCGCCGGCCTTCGCGCCGCGCGGGTGCCGCCCCTGGTTCGCGGTGCCGGGGAGGAGGAGCGCCGGCGTCACGGTGATCTTCGGCCACTGGGCCGCGCTGGGGCTCAAGGTGGGGGAGGGCATCGCCTGCCTCGACACCGGCTGCGCCTGGGGCCGCGAGCTCACCGCCCTGCGGCTGGACGACTGGCGGATCTTCCAGGAGCCGGCGGGCGCCGAGGGCTCCAGCTATACGGGAAGCGACGCGTAGGCCTGTTAAGATTCCCCGGCATGGACGATCAGGATCCCGACCGCACGTGGGAGCTGCTGCGGCTCCTCTTCCAGGCTCATCCATGGCACGGCGTGCCGATCGGCGCCGAGGCGCCCGCCGTGGTGACCGCCTACATCGAGATCGTGCCCACGGATACGGTGAAGTACGAGATCGACAAGCCGAGCGGCCATCTCAAGGTGGACCGGCCGCAGCAGTTCTCGAACGTCTGTCCGACGCTCTACGGCTTCATCCCCCAGACCTTCTGCGGCGAGCGGGTGGCGGCCTTCGGCGCCGGGCCGGGTGACACGGTGGTCGAGGGGGACGGCGATCCCCTGGACATCTGCATCCTGTCGGAGAAATATTTCACCCACGGCGACGTTCTGCTGCAGGCGGTGCCGGTCGGCGGGTTGCGCCTGATCGACCGCAACCAGGCGGACGACAAGATCGTCGCCGTGCTCAAGGGGGACGCGGCCTTCGGCCACTGCCGGGAGATCGGTGACCTGCCGCCGGCGCTGATCCAGCGGCTCGAGCATTACTTCCTCACCTACAAGCTGCCGCCCGGGGCCGAGCGCGGCGCCGTCCAGATCACCCGCGTCTACGCCGCCGCCGAGGCCCGCGAGGTGATCGGGCGTAGCGGCGAGGACTACCGGGCGCTCTACCCGGATCTCAAGGGCCGTTTTCTGGAGGCATTGCGGGGACGGTAGGACGATGACGGGAGAGGGATTACCGGGGTGAGGGATCGGCGGGCATGATTCGTTTCATTGCTGCCGGGTGGATTGCCGCTGAGCCCTCACCCCACGGCTTTCCAGATAGACGGACCCCGACGCAGAGTTCCCCGCCGCCCCGGAAACCGCCGGACGAGCGCGATGGGGGCCGCTTGCGCTAGACTTCGAATAAATACCGAGCAGACGAGCTGGATGATTCCCCGTTCCGAAGAGAAAGAGAGGGTGACGTACGAGTTCGACGTGTTTCGCGTCGATCCCGTCCGCCGCCTCCTGCTGCGCGACGGCGAGCCGCTCTCGATCACGCCCAAGGCCCTGTCGATCCTCGTCATCCTGCTCGAGCGGGCGGGCGAGGTGGTGGACAAGTCCGAGCTGATCGAGCGCGTCTGGCCGGGGGCCTTCGTCACCGAGGCGAACCTGACGCAGAACGTCTTCTCGCTGCGCAAGTGCCTGGGCGAGCGGGCCAACGAGAACCGCTTCATCGTCACCGTCCCCGGCCAGGGCTACCTCTTCGCTGGCGAGGTGCGGCGCAACGACCGCTCCTCGACATCCGAGTTTCCCATCGTGGTGATCGAGCCGCCGGCCGAGCTCATCGCCTTTCCCGCTCCCGCGGCGCTGGCCGCCGCTCCGGCACCGACGCCGACGCCGGAGCCGTTCGCGCCTGTCGTGCCGGCATCCCCGACACCGCAGCCATCGCCGGCATCGCCGGCGGCGAAGTCCCACTGGCGCTGGCTCCGGTGGACGGTGTGGGGGCTGGTCGCCCTGCTGCTGATCGCCACGGCGGTCCACATCCTCCAGCACCTCGGTCCAAAGGCGAAAGCGCCGGCGGCTCCCGGCGTCTCCACCCGTCCGGCGATCGCCGTGCTCGACTTCAAGAGCCTGTCGCCGAGCCCGGACACGCGCTGGCTCCAGACCGCCTTCTCCGAGATGCTCACCACCGAGCTGGCGGCCGGCGAGAAGCTGCGGGTCATCCGCGGCGAGCGGGTGGCGCAGGCCATGCGGTCGCTGGCGCTGCGCGATCCCGGCAGCCTGGGGCCCGAGGAGCTGGGGCGGCTGCACGACACGCTCGGCGCCGACATGCTGGTCGTCGGTTCCTTTCTGCCGATCAAGGGGCAGATCCGCCTCGACCTGCGGGTGATCCAGATCCCCGGCGGGGAGACCCTGGTCTCCCAGGCGGAGATCGGGACCCAGCAGGGATTGTTCGAGCTGGTGTCGCGGGCGGGCGGGAAGCTGCGCGACTCGCTGGGGGTCGCCGGCCTCTCGCCGCAGCAGGTCCGGGAGGCGCAGGCGCTGCAGCCGTCGAGCCCGGCGTCGTCCCGTCTCTACGCTGAGGGGCTGGCGCGGCTGCGCGCGTTCGATCCGCCGGGCGCGCTCGGTCCCCTCCAGCGGGCGGCCGCGGCCGATCCCGGCTCGGCGGTGATCCACTCCACGCTGTCGCAGGGCTGGTCGGTGCTCGGCTACGACGCCAACGCGGTGGCGGAGGCCCGCAAGGCGCTCGGCCTCGCGGGATCGCTGTCGCGCGAGGAGCGGCTCGCCATCGAGGGCCGCCTCTACAAGGTGAGCAAGGAGTGGGACAAGGCGAGCGAGACCTACCGCTCGCTGTGGACCTTCTACCCGGACGACATCGAGTACGGCCTCCAGCTCGCCGAGAGCCAGATCGCCGGCGGCCGGAACGCCGAGGCGGTCGCCACGCTCGCCGCCCTGCGCAGGCTGCGGCCGCCGGCGGGCCAGGATCCGCGCATCGACGTCGCCGAGGCGAGGAACGCGAGCCGCCTCTCCGACGTCGCCGCCGAGCTCCGCGCCTCCCGGATGGGGGAGGAGAAGGGGCGGCGGTCCGGCCAGAGCCTGGTGGTCGCCCAGGCCCTCATCTACGAAGGCGACGCGCTGGTCAAGCTGGGCAAACCCCAGGAGGCGGTCCGCCTGTTCCGGGAGGCGGCGGACCGGGCGAAGCGAGCCGGATACGAGTGGGGATACGGCCAGGCGCTGGCCAACGTCGGGGTCGCCCTGCAGGCCATCGGCGATCTCGACGGCGCCGAGAAGGTCTACACGGAATCGCTCGGCATCGCTCTGAGGCTCGGCAGCGGCATCGCCATCGCGTCGCAGTACGGCACCCTGGGATTTCTGCACCAGGACCGGGGCGAGATGTCCGAGGCGCTCACGAACCTCGATCAGGCCATCGACTGGTACCGGCGGATCGGCGACCCCGTGATGGAGACCCGGACGCTCAGGGCCACCGCCCTCGTGCTGGTCTCCCTGGGGGACCTCGCCGGGGCGAGGAAGCGGTGCGAGCGGGCTCTCATCCTCAGCCAGTCGGTCGACGATCACGCCGACGAGGCCATGACCCTCGACAGCCTGGGGACCGTGCTGGAAGCGCAGGGCGACCTCACCGGCGCCCGCCGCCGCCACGAGGAAGCGTTCTTCCTGCTGCGGAAGGGGGGAGACCCGAGCGCCGCCGCGGCGTCGCTGGCGGAGTCGGCGAGCGCCACCGCCGGGCTCGGCGATCTCCACACGGCCTGGCAGCGCTCGGCGGAGGCGCTGGCGACCAAGCAGCAGGCGGGCGATCGGATCGCCATCGGTCGCATCCTCGGCTTGCGCGGGCGGATCGCCTATCAGATGGGCGACCTCGGCGCCTCCCGCAAGATCGCCGCCGACCAGCTCCGGATCTCCCGCGAGACCGGGGCGAGATCGCTCACCGCCCGGGCGCTCCAGAACCGTGGCCGCGCCGATTTCGCCGCCGGGGACCTGCCGGCCGCGCGCGCCGCTCTCGCCGAGGCCCTGCGGGTGAGCTCGTCGCTGGGCGAGGCGCTGCGGGCCACCGAGATCCGTCTCGACCTCGCCGCGCTCTCCCTGGGGGCGGACCAGGCCGGCGAAGCCGCCGCGATGGCGCGCCAGTCCGCGGCCTGGTACCACAGCCGCGGCGTCGCCTGCGGCGAGGCCCTGTCGCAGGCGATCCTCGCCGAGGCCTTGCTCCGTCAGGGAATGCGCCAGGACGCGAGCGCGGCGGCGGCGACGGCGCGCGCCCGGCTCGAGACGTGCGAGGATCGCGAGCTCCGCATCGGCGGCGCCGTGCGGCTGGCGCGGATCGAGGCCGCCACCGGCGATCCGGCAGAGGCGCTCCGGCAGTTGCGCCGCGTGGTCGAGGAGGCCGCGGGCCTCGGCTTCACCGCTTCGGGCCTCGAGGCGCGGCTCGCCCTCGCCCAGGTCGAGCGCAGCGCGGGAGACCCCGCCGCCGCCGCCGCCTTCGCCGCCGTCCGCAAGGAGGCGGAGACCCGTGGCTTCAAGCGCCTGGCGCTGGCCGCCGGCGCCGGCCTCGCCGCTCCCCCGCGCACTCCGGCGCCCCTCACCCTCTGAAGGGGGACTACTTCCGCGGGGTCTGCTTCGCCGTCTTCTTCGTACCAGCCTTCGCCGGCTTCCCCGTCACGCCCATCTCGGCCATCAGCCCGCGCGCCGCGTCGCCGTCGAGCGCGTCGAGCGTCCACAGCAGATATCGCACGTCCACGCCGACGTTGCGCGCCACCTCCGGGTTGTAGCCGAAGTCGTTGGCCACGTTCTCCCAGACGCGGTCGAAGTTGACGCCCACCAGCTCGCCGCGGCCGTTGAGGACCGGGCTGCCCGAGTTGCCGCCGGTGGTGTCCGCGTCGGCCAGGAAGCAGACGGGCACGTCCCCGAGCCTGGGGTCGGCCCAGCGGCTGGCGGGCGATTTCGCGGCCGCCGCCAGCAGCTCGGGCGGGGCGCTGAAGGGCTCCTCGCCCGAGTTCTTCTCGACGATGCCGTGGATGGTCGTCTGCGGGCGCATCCAGACGCCGTCGCGCGGGCTGTAGCCCTCGACGTGGGCGAAGCTGACGCGCAGCGTGCCGTTGGCGTCCGGGGCCACGGGGCGGCCGGCGTGGGCGATCACCGCGCGCTGCCAGCGGGGGCGCAGGCGCGACACCGCCCCCTGGAAGCGGTCGTCCCGCTCCTTGACGTCGCGCAGCTCGCGGTCGAGCGCGAAGGCGAGGTCGAGCAGCGGATCGTGCCGGGCCTGGAGCTGCGCCTCGCTCTCGTCGAACATCTTCTTGCGCTCCGCGGCATCGGTGACCCTGGTGTGGGCGAGGAGGTCCTCGGCCTTCGCGCGGATGGCGGCCTGATCGCGCCCTGCCGGAGGGGAGTCGAGCACCCCCTCCATGGCCGGCACCCGGCTCCCCTCCGGTAGGGCGGCGAAGCGGGCGAGGACGTCCACGAGCAGGCCGGCCTCGGTGGGCGGATCCATGCGCTTCTGCTCGCGCTCCAGCCGTTCGGCCAGCCGCTCGCGGTTGCGCTCCTGGTAATCCGGCTCGCGCTCCAGGTCCGGCTTCGCCTTCTCGCCCGACCAGCGCGCCAGCGTCAGCGCCAGGTCGAGCGGCTTGGGGCCGAACTTCGCCTGGGTGAGCAGGAAATCGCGGTCCCACGTCCGCCGCCGCCCGGCGATCAGCCGCGCCAGCTCCCCGTGGGCCGCCACGGCGTCCCGCTGGTCCGGCCGCTTCGCGGCCCAGGCCAGGATCTCCTTCTCCGACGCCGCCTTGCGCTCCAGGATGTGGCCGCGGCGCAGGCCGTCCACCTGCCCGAGCGCGTTCTTCTCCTGGTTGGCGAGCCCCTTGATGCGGTCGGCGAGGGCGATGCGCGCCGCCTCGCTCCGTTTCGACGCCGCTTCCATCCGGTCCATCCAGACGCGGTAGAGCTCGGCCCGGCGCGGATAGAACAGCTCCGCCCGCTCGCGCATCTCGGCCTCGGTGAAGGAGCGCACGGTCAGGCCGGGGTAGCCGGCGACCATGACGAAGCCGTCCGGCTCGATGCCGCGCCGCGAGACCGGGAAGAAGTGCCGTGGCCGGTAGGGCACATTGGCCTCCGCCTTCGGCGCCGGCCGGCCGTCGGGCCCGGCATAGACGCGCAGCAGGGCGAAGTCGCCGGTGTGGCGGGGCCAGCTCCAGTTGTCGACCTCGCCGCCGTACTCGCCCACCGCCCGCGGCGGCGCGTAGACCAGCCGCACGTCCGGGAACTCCAGGCTGTCCGTCAGCACGTAGCGCAGGCCGCCGTCGAACGTCGCCACCTGGCAGCGGTGGTGCTCGGCCTTCTCGCACTCGGCCACCATCTCCTTCTGCCGGCGCTCGATGGCGCGGAAGCGCGCCAGGTCGTCGGCGCCGGCCGGCACCGCGGCCTCGATCTCGCGGGTGACGTCGGCGCGGCGGTGGGGAAGGGTGGCGTGGATGCCGGCCCCGGGCAGCTCCTCGGCCGGCGTGCGGGCCAGAAAGCCGTGGGTGATCAGGTCCCGCCCGGGGGTCGAATGCTGCTGCAGGATCGAGAACGCGCAGTGATGATTGGTGATCAGCAGTCCCTGGGGCGAGATGAAGCCGGCCGAGCACCCCTCGATCCGCACGGCGGCCTCGAGCAGCCCGGCGCCCTCCTTGCCCCACAGCGCTCCCGGCGGAATCTCGAGACCCAGCTCGCGAAGCCACTCGGGGTCGTGTTCCAGCACCTGCTCGGGGGTCCACTTTCCTTCCACGGCGAAAGCTCCTGCGGCGGCCCAGAGGCCGAGGGTGAAAGCGACGGCGGCGCGCGATTTCATGGCGCCAGAGTGTACCGCAGGGCCTGTTCCCCCCGCCCGGCGTTCAGTCTCCCACGCAGGCCAGGCTGGCGGGGAGCTGCGGCGAGAAGGGATAGGTCTGGAACTTGTTGTGGAAGTAGTACGGGATGCCCCAGAAGGGATCGGTCTGCTCGCCGTCGCCGCCGGGCTTGGTGGGCGTCGCAGATCACGGCCCGGCGATCGGGGGAGAAGCCGGTGAGCTCGGACTGGAAGTCGAGTCAGGCTTTCCAGGGTACGCCAAGTAATACGCCGCTCATGCTACCGAGGCATGGCCCCCCCTGTCGAGACCGGCGGCGTTCTCGGCTAGAATCCTTCCCCGGCCGCCCTTACCGCCGGCGGCCTCGAGTCGATCCCATGAAAGGACGTTATGAAAAGCGGCAAGATTCTGATCACCCTTGGAATGGTCTCCACGCTCGCGGTTCTCGCGCCGGCGAAGAGCAGCGGCTCGGCCGGCGTCGGCTCGGACGGCAATAATGCTCCCTCCCCGGCGCAGGCCGAGGCGAAGAAGGATGTCCTGACGATCACCGGGAAGGGCTTCGCCGCCACCGTCCACCAGCCGGAAGGATGGGCGGGGGAGGTGGAAGCCGCGAAGAAGTACCACGGCAATCTCCTCTTCACCCCCACGGCCGAGGATGGCAAGGCCGGGGGCGCCGTGATCCTGGTGAGCGTGGAGCCCAAGTACGACGAGAACGTCGACCTGCACCTCCAGCGCGACATCCAGAGCTACCGCAAGCAGTCCCCCGACATCGAGATCGCCGACCTGGACGTCAAGCACCCCACCTACGCGACCTACCCGAAGTCCTTCTCCAAGGCCGGGGACTTCTACTATTACGTGGCCTACGTGAACCCCGGAAACAGCTTCCCCCACTCGTTCTACGTGGGGCTGTCGAAGAAGAAGGTCCCGGCCACCCCGGCCGAGCTCGCCGCCTACCGGGACGTGCTCGAATCGTTGCGGATGATCCCCCAGGCGGAGCCGAAGCCGAAGTAAGGGAGCTCCCTACCCCTGCGTCAGCGTGCGGTAGGTGCGCAGGTGGCGGAAGGCGGCCTCGCGCTCGCCCAGGTCCTCGTAGATTCCGGCGAGGTTGTAGTGGGCGTCGGCGAGCGAGCCGTCGATCGCCAGGGCGGTCTCGTAGGCGCCGGCGGCGTCGCGGAGGCGGCCGAGGTCCTGGAGGGCGACGCCGAGGTTGAAGGCGGCGGTGGTGTCGTCGGGCCGGGCGGCCAGAGCGAGCCGGTAGTGCCGCTCGGCCTCGGCGGCCTGCCCGCGCTCGTGAAGGAGGCGCCCGAGGTTGACGTGGGCGTCGGCGAGTCCGGGATCGAGCTCCAGGGCGCGCCGGTAGGCCCCCATCGCCTCCTCGGGGGAGTCCTCCGCGTCCAGCTCCCAGCCCCGCTCGTACCAGCTCGCCCCGCTCTCCGGCTCGTCCCGCGTCTCGACCGGCGTGCGCAGGGGGAGCGTCGAGGCCTCCCGCGCCAGCTCGGCGAGCTCGAAATCGAACAGCGCCTGCCCCGACTCCGGGTTCCACACCTCGCCGCCGTCGCGCACCACCACCTGGTGCCCCTGGGCCGAGATGCGGACGCCGGTCAGCGCCCGGTTCTCGGGGAGCTGCTCGCGCAGGTTCTGGAGGGCGAGCCGCACGCGGCGCCGCGGCACGCGGGCGGCCAGCAGCGCCCTGGCCGTGCGCAGCAGGATGAGGTCCTGGAAGGAGAAGTAGTACTCGCCGCGCGGGCCCTGCCGGGGGGAGAGGAAGCCGGCGCGGACGTAGGAGCGGACCTGATCGGCGGAGAGGCCGATCAGGGCGGCCACGTCCTTGGTCGAGTAGCCGCTGGGCGGCGACGGGCGTTCCAGCTCGTCGGATTGCTTGAGAGCGGAAAACCGGTTCATCGCTCTCAGTGTAACCCGGCGGGCTTATCTCTTTGAACTCTTCTTTTTTGGCGCCTCGCTCACGGCCACCGGCTCGGCCGCGGCGCGGGGGGAGCGCTTGGCCGGCTTGCGGCCCGCGATCGGGATCGCGGCGCCCGCGTCCTGCGGCTTGGCGGCGGCGAGGCTCGCCTTGAGCGCTTCCATCAGATCGATGATCTGCGCCTTCGGCGCCTCCACCGGCACGGCGGTGATCTCCTCGCCCTGCACCTTGCGCTCGATCAGCCCGCGCACCTGCATGCGCTGGGTGTCCTCGTACTCCTCCGGATGGAACTCGTCCGAGGCGATCTGATCGATGAGCTGCACGGCCAGCTTGAGCTCCGGCTCCTTGATCTCCGCCGTGCCGAGCGGCACCTCGGAGAACGCCCGCAGCTCGTCGGAGTAGCGGAGCTGCTGCATGATCAGCCCGCCCTCGAACGGCCGCAACAGCACGACCTGGTCCTTGCCGCGCGCCACGTAGCGGGCGAGGGCGGCGCGCCCCGTCTGCCGCATCGCCTCGGAGAGCAGGCGATAGGGGCGCTCGCCCCCCTTGTCGGGACCGAGATAGAAGGACTTCTCGAAATAGATCGGATCCACCTGCTCGAGCGGCACGAACTCGCGGATCTCCACCGCGTTCGTCGGCTCCGGCGTCAGCGCCTTGAGCTCCTCTTCCGTGAACAGGACATATTGCCCCTTCGAGTACTCGTAACCCTTGACCATTTCATCTCGTCCAACGACTTCGTTATCGATCGGACAGACGTATTGTTGCTTCAATCGGGAACGGCATTTTTTGTGAAGCATGTTAAATTGGATGCCGGCCGCGCTTTCTCCCGTCGAATAAAGCTTTACCGGGATCGTGACGAGACCGAACGAGACCATTCCGGAGGCAAAGGGTCGGGCGCTCATAGGGCGTAATATAACATTAATCTCCAGGCCGGGAGCGGATTTAACAAAGATACGTCAAGTTGATTCTCAACTTTCACCCGCAGCGGTCATTTAACGTTTTCCGGCGACGTCCCCACATTGAAACCGAGCTCCAGGACACGTAAAGCCGCCACCGGCTCCGCGCGCGATCCGGCGCGCGACCCGGCGGAGGGGATCCGGGCCGAGCTGTCACGGCTCGGCGCGCCGCGCCTGGCGGTCGATCCGGCGGCCGTGCGGCCGATGAAGCCGGAGACGCGCGAGCGGCCGTTCAGCCGCGCCGGCTGGGTGTTCGAGCTCAAGTACGATGGCTTCCGCATGCTGGCGGCCGGCGGGGCCGGGGAGGCGCGGCTGTTCTACAAGAGCGGCCACGACGCCACGCGCATCTTCCCGGAGCTCGCGCAGGGCGTCGCCGCCCTGCCGTTTCCGGGCCTGCTGCTCGACGGCGAGGCCGTGACGCTCGACGCGGAGGGCCGCCCCAGCTTCCAGCGTCTCCAGCGGCGGGGCCTGCGGACGCGGCTCGCCGACGTCCAGCACGCCGCCGCGGCGAGCCCGGCGACGCTCTTCGTCTTCGATCTCCTGGCCTTCGAGGGCTTCGACCTGCGGCCGCTGCCGCTCGCCGCCCGCAAGGCGATCCTGCGCCGGGTGGTGCCGCCCGGCGACCCCTGGATCCGGCTCACCGAGGAGATCCCCGAGCGCGGCGAGGACCTCTACGCCGCCGTCGCCGGGATGGGGCTCGAGGGGATGGTCGCCAAGCGGGCCGATTCCCCCTACCGCTCCGGCTACTCGGCCGACTGGCTGAAAGTGCGGGTCGACCGCAGCTCGGACTTCGTGGTGGTCGGCTTCGAACCCTCTCCCGGGGGTGGTTCAGGTCTCCGCCGGCTCCACCTCGCGGTGCGGGACGGCGGCGAGGGGCTGGCCTATGCCGGCACGGTGGGCACCGGCTTCCGCCGCGAGGACGAGGACGAGATCCGCGCCCGTCTCGACCCGCTCCGCCGCGCCAAACCGCCCGTGCCGGTCGAGGCCGGGCGCGGCCAGGTCTGGGTGGAGCCCGAGCTGGTCGTCGAGGTCCGCTACAAGGAGTGGACGGAGGGCGGGCACCTCCGCCATCCCGTCTTCCTGCGCCTGCGCGACGACAAGACGGCCGGCGAGTGTTTCCGCCCAGGAGAGGAGCGGGAAGAAGACGCCGTGAAGGAACCGGGTCCCGTCCACGCCACGGCATCGGAGGAGAAGAGGCCCGTCACCTTCACCAACCTGGGTAAGGTCTTCTGGCCGGAGCAGGGATTCACCAAGGGGGATCTCGTCGAGTACTACCGCGCGGTCGCTCCCTGGATGCTCCCCTTCCTGCGTGACCGGCCGCTGGTGCTCGACCGCTATCCGGACGGCATCGCCGGAAAATCCTTCTTCCAGAAGAACGCGCCGGAGACCGCTCCCGGCCGGCTGCGCACCGTGAAGCTGCGCTCGGAGGGCTCGGGGCGGGCGATCGATTACATTCTGTGCGACGACGTGGACGGGCTGCTCTACCTGGTGAACCTGGGCGCGATCCCGTTCCACATCGGAGCGAGCCGGCTGGAATCGATCGACCGGCCGGACTGGTGCATCCTCGACCTCGATCCGAAGACGGCGCCGTTCGCCCACGTGGTGCGGATCGCGCTCGCCATCCGCGAGCTGTGCGGCGAGATCGGCATGCCCTGCCACGTCAAGACGAGCGGCGGCAGCGGCCTGCACGTCCTGCTGCCGATGGGCGGGCGGCTCGAGCACGAGCCGGTGCGCCAGCTCGCCGAGCTGCTGGCCGGGGTGATCGTGGCACGGCTGCCGGACATCGCGACGACCGCCCGCGCGATCGCGGCCCGCCGCGGCCGGGTCTACGTCGACGCCCTCCAGAACGGCCGCGGCAAGCTGCTGGCGGCCCCCTACTGTGCCCGCCCCGTGGCCGCCGCCTCGGTCTCCACGCCGCTCGACTGGAGCGAGGTGACCCCCCGCCTCGACGCCTGCGCTTTCAATCTGAAGAGCGTGCCGAAGCGGCTCCGCAAGCACAAAGGTGATCCGCTGCTGCCGGTGCTCACGGAGAAGCCGGACCTGGAGCGGGCGCTGGGACTGCTGACGGAAAGGTTATAAAAAGGGACTGCAGGGACGACAGAGACAAACAGGGACAACAGGAAAGGAAAGATTTCTTTCCTGCCGTCACTGAGGTCCCTGCCGTCCCTTTTTATCCTTCCTACGGCTCGGTGACGGGCACGGTCCAGATCTCTTCCTTGGCGCCGCTGCGGCGGTCGGTCCAGGAGGGGAAGATCTTGCCGGCGAAGATCGACAGGCTGTTGTAGTCGCCGTACTGGTTGCCGGAGTCGGCGCCGGAGACGGTCTCATCCGTCTGGGCGGTGGTGAGCTTGGTGGCGGCGCTCCAGGTGGCGCCGTTGTCGCCCGAGGTCTGGTACCAGATGTCGGTCTTCTTGCGCGTGCTGCTGCCGACCGTATCGTAGTAGATCAGGGCCAGGCGGCCAGTGGTGTCGTCGACGCCCAGCCACTGGTTGAACTGGTCGTTGAGCGACGACTGGTTGTTGGTCATCACCGGCGCGGACCAGGTGACGCCGCCGTCGGTGGAGCGGGCGAACCAGACGCGGGTCTTGCAGGTCGAGGCGGCGTTGGTGCCCGGCTCGTTGGCGGGGGCGGTGCAGCCGCTGGCGCCGGTCAGGTCGACCCACGAGGCGTAGACGTTGTTCACCGTCGCGGTGCGGTAGGCGGCGCCGGAGACGTAGATCAGGGCGCGGCGGCTGGCGAACGACGGCACGCCGATGTCATAGCTGTCCTTGGTGGTGGCGATGACGACCGGCGTCCCCCAGCTCGTGCCGCCGTTGGTCGACTTCGCCACGATGACGCGGCTGTTGCCGGTGGCCGGCCAGAAGGCGAAGGCGTCGCCGTTGGCGTTGCTCGCCAGCGAGCAGCCGATGGCGGTGCCGGAGGTCTCGGTCTTGCTGACCTGGATCGGCGTGCCCCAGGAGCCGGCCGGGCCGGTGCGGCGGTTGACGTAGGCCGGGTTGCCGTTGTGCCAGCAGGCGTAGATGGTGTCCTTGAACGGCGAGGTGGCGCTGTGGTCGATCCACATCATTTCCTTGTCGGTGTTCTTCTGGGTGCCCGAGAAGGTGTTGTCGAACGTCCAGGAGGCGCCGCCGTTGGTCGACTTGTAGGAGCGCATCTTGAGCGTGGTGCCGGACGCGGTGATGCCGATCGTCAGCGACCAGGCGGTGCCGTCGGAGGTCCAGTCGACCGTCGGATCGGAGTGGAAGGCGTCGGTGCTGGTCAGCGGCAGGAAGCTCTGCCCCCAGGTGGCGCCGCCGTCGGACGAGAAGTACTGGGCCTGCTGGCCGCTGCCGCCGATGTTGTTCGAGGCGGCGATGACCTTGAGCGGATTGAAGAAGTCGATCCGGATGTCCGACTCGCTGCGCGGCACGGTCTGCGCGCCCGAGAGGCGGAGATTGCCGCCGACGGACGTCTTCTCGCCGATCGCGTCGGCGTCATAGCCCGGAGCGCGCCACTCGTCCGCCTGATTGGGCGCCAGGTCCGGGTGGAGCATCATCCACTCGGCCACTTCCTTGAGCACGTGCGGGTAGCCGCCGGTGGGATCGGCCGCCGAGTAGTTGCCCTCCGGATGGGCCTTGCGCCAGTGGACGCGCAGCCAGAGCGGCACCGGAATCTTGTCGTTCGCCTCCTCGGGGCGCAGCAGGCCGAAATCCTGGTTGGCAAGAATCAGATTTTCCAGGGCGGTCCCGTGCCCGGCCCGGCTCTTGGCGAGCTGCTGATCGACCGAGGGCCATGAGCCGGCGCGGGGCTGGGGAGCCGCGAAAGCCGCGGCGGCGAGCGCGGTCGTCAGGAGGATGGCGATGAGGATACGTCTGCGCATTCAATATTCTCCCTTCTCAATTTTTGAGAATTGCCAAGCTCCGACCCGGTGGAGCAAGGATCTACAAGAAGAGAGTGCGGGCAGGGCTCCGGGGCGAGCCACGGAAGGTAAAAAGAAATGAAAACGCCCCTCTCCCGAGGGAGGGGGGCGCCGGTGTTACGCGACTTGCGGCCCTTGGGTTACTGCACGTTCAGGGTGAAGTCGTCGACCACGAACGAGGTCTGCAGCGAGCTGTCTTCCGTGCCGACGAGGAAGACCTGGATGGTCTGACCTTTGAACGAGGTCACGTCGAAGCTCTTCTGCGCGAAGCCGGTGGCGTGGTTCAGGTTGGAGTAGGTGGCGAGGGTCGAGAGCACCGTGCCAGAGGTGTTGCGAATCTGCACCTTCAGGGTATCGAACGCGGTGATGGTGGTCGTCTCCGACGTGTCGATGTGGAGCCAGAAGGCGAGGGTCGCGGTGGTGGCGGTCGAGGGGATCGTCACCGTCTGGAGGATGCTGTCGGTGTGAGTGGTGCCGTAGCCGTTGAGCCACGCCTTCCACGACCCGGAGTGGGCGGCCTCACCCGTGGAGTTGTCGATCACGCCCGTGGTGACGGTCCAGGGCGCCGGGCTGGCCGAGCCATTCTCGAAGCCGGGGTTGCCGATGAGCTGCGTGATGCCGCCGCCGGTCACCGTCAGGGTGACGGTGGCGGTGTGGGTGGTGCTGCCGCCGGTGCCGGTGACCGTGATGGTCGAAACGCCGGTGGCCGCGGTCGAGGCGACGGTGATGTTCATCGTCGAGCTGCCGGAGCCGGGCGCCGCGATCGAGGCCGGGCTGAAGGAGACGGTCACGCCCGTGGGCTGACCGGAGGCCGACAGCGCGATGGCGGAGTTGAAGCCGCCGGAGACGGCGGTGGTGATCGTCGAGCTGCCCGCCGCGCCCTTCGCGATCGAGACCGAGGTCGGCGACGCCGAGATCGTGAAGTTGGGGGTCGGGACGCTGGTGATGGTCAGGCTGACCGTGGCGGTGTGGGTGGTGCTGCCACCGGTGCCCGTGATGGTGACCGTCGAAGTGCCCAAGGTGGCGGTCGAAGAGACCGTGAAGGTCAGCGTCGAGCTGCCGGAGCCGGGCGCCGCGATCGAGGCCGGGCTGAAGGAGGCCGTCACGCCGGCCGGCAGGCCGGAGGCCGAGAGCGCGATGGCGGAGTTGAAGCCGCCGGAGACCGCGGTCGTGACCGTGACGCTGCCGGAACCGCCCTGCGCGATGGACGTCGAGGTGGGCGAGGCGGCGATCGTGAAGTCGGGAGTCGTGATGACGCTCGGGGTGACCGAGATGCAGGTGGAGGGGAGCGAGGCGCAGGCCTCGTTGCCGCTCGGGAAGGCGGTCACCTGGTAGAAGTAGGTGAGGCCGTTGGCGACCGCGGTGTCGTTGAGCGACGTGGCCGAGGTGCCGCTGGCGATCTTGGTGAAGCCGGCGTTGCAGCCGGTCTCGTTGCGGAACACGTCGAAGGAGGCGCCGGTCGCCGACCAGGAGAGCGCCGCCGAGTTGCTGCCGCCGGTGACGGAGAGCGTCGGCGAGGCCGGCGGGGTGCAGCCGGCGAACGTCGTCGAGGCGCCGGCGTCGGTGGTGCAGGCGATGGCGTGACGGTTGAACGCCGCGAACAGGGCGCCGCCGTGCGGCGTGCCGTTCGACAGGTTGCCGTCATCATCGTCCACGGCGCGGAAGGTCTTCCACAGCGAGCCCGCGCCGCAGCCGTTCGACGTGTAGGTCGTGCCGGCGGTGCAGGAGAAGGCCGAGGTGGCGGTGTTGCGCGAGAGGTACCAGAGGCGGTCGAGGATCGTCCACGCCACGCCCGTGCCGGGGCTCGGCAGGTCGCGGGCGGCGAGGTCCCAGATCGTCTCGGTGGGCGGATACGACTCGCAGTGAACTTCCTTGCCGCACGGGCCCGTGCCGCCGGAGCCGGCGGGGCAGTGGACGCGGATGAAGTTGTCCGGCGTGGCCGGGGTGTTCGAGGAGTGCTTGGCGAAGTCGGCGTCGCGCACGCCCGTGCAGGAGGTGCAGGCGTCGCCGTAGCCGGAGCAGTTGCTGCCCAGGAAGCCGGCGCCGAGGCAGGAGTTGTGGAGCGCGATCAGCGCCGTGGTGTCGCCGTAGGACTCGCCCGTGGCGCCGTCGGGCGCGGTGCCCGTGCCGTCGTTCTGGTCGATGCCATGGCCGAACTCGTGCAGCGACACGCCGGCGATCTCACCGGTGTTGCCGCAGCCGCCGCCCGACTTGAAGAAGTTGAGCGTCGTGCCGTTCCAGTAGGCGTTGCAGGTCTGGTTCAGGTTGACGTTGACGGTGAGCACGCCGGTCAGCCAGGAGTTGCTCGGCAGCCAGCCCTTGACCACGTCCTTGATCCGGTTGACCTGGTAGAACTGCTCGCGGGAGGCGTGGGTGTTGCCCGCACCGCCGTGGCCCGGCGTCGTGCAGTCGGTGCCCGTGGAGGTCCCGAAGGCGATGTTGCCGGAGGCGTCCGAGGCCTGCGAGATGGCGCCGCAGGTGTCGGTGATCTTCACGAACTGGCCCGACAGGGTCGAGGTGACCGCGCTGGTGAAGTTGTAGATGCCGGCCGCGTTGGTGAAGACACCGGTGCCGGCGTTGTCGTACGGCATCGGACGCACGACCTCGGAGCCGGTAGTCGGCGAGTTGAGGTAGGTGCCGCCGGTCGCCTGCGCGGACACGTAGTCATTGATGTCGGTCAGCTCGAGCACCTCGCCGTTCGAGGCGTCGACCCGCGCCCGCCAGGTCCCCATCACGCCGTCGCGATGGAAGACGAACTGCCAGACCTTGACGAGTCCGCGGCCGTTGCCGAACTCATAGCCCTCGGCGGTCTTGGCGCTCGGGATGGCGGACGGCAGCAGGTGGAGGCTGCCGTTGTCGCGGAACGAGTCGCCGACCTGGAAGCCGCCGACGAACCGCGAGACGGCGGCCAGCGCCTGCTGCTGGGTCAGCTTGGCCGCCGGAACCTTGGCGTTCGGGGCCGGCAGGTTCTCGGTGCCGTACTGGATCAGGTTGCCGTTGTTGACGCGGAAGACGACGCGCGCGCCCTCGACCACCATCCCCCCGCGGACGACGTCGTAGTCCACGAACCAGACGTGGCCGGCCGGCTGCCCGGACCGCCCGTGGTTGAGGACGAGCTGGGTGGGATCGACGCCGAGGAAGGACTTCACGCGCGGCAGATAGGCGCGGGCGATGGAGTCCATGACCTCCATGTCGACCTTCGGCTTGGCCTTGAGGAAGCCGCCGAGATCCTGCAGGGTCATCGTGTTGCCGTGACCCGGAATCCAGGCCACGCTGCCGCCCTCGGCAAAGGAGACGAGGCCGGTGCGCTTGTCGATCGTGGCCTTCCATTCGGCCACCGGGCCGACGCCGATGCGGAAGGCTTCCCAGCCGTTCT
Source organism: Thermoanaerobaculia bacterium (assembly GCA_036402955.1). Classification (GTDB taxonomy): domain Bacteria; phylum Acidobacteriota; class Thermoanaerobaculia; order Multivoradales; family UBA5704; genus DATARR01. The sequence goes on along the minus strand of DASWRX010000165.1, from coordinate 17,073 downwards.
GCAGCGACTTGTCGGCAATCGCGCGGACGTTTTCGATCGGCTCGACCTGCTCGGCAGGACGCAGTTTCTCGTGGACGAAGGCGAGAGACGACAGGACATCATTGCCGCTCTGCTTGGCGACCTGGGCGAGGCCCGGGCCGGCAACGAGAGCGCCCAACACCAACAACAACGTGAGACGAACCAACAGCGAGACTCGAGCTTTGGCCATCATAAATTGTCCCCCTCCTAGGGGACGATAAAAACGGAGGCATCGAAGCCTCCTGATTACGGCACGGTCGGGGGCCCCCCCTCGACCGGTACTCGCTCGGCCAGACTTCTCTCGGCTGCTATACTCCGCACTCGATCCAAACGGAATTACTGTATTTGCTCTATGCTGAGGTTGGATGGTGCATGGTGACCGCTATAAAAGCTCCTAGTGCGCGACAGGGGGAAAAGCGATCCTCCCGCGTCATCCTGGCCGTCGCGGGTGCCTTTCTGGCGGCTTGGACCGCGTGGGCCGGCTGGGCCGCCGTGCCCCAGCCGGCGAAACGCACGCCCCCCAACCTGGTCCTGATCACCATGGACACCACCCGGGCCGACCACCTCGGGGCCTGGGGCTACGCCCTGGCCCACACCCCGAACCTCGACGCCCTGGCCGCCCGCGGCACCCGCTTCGCCCGCTGCGACACCGCCGCGCCCGTCACCCTGCCGAGCCACGCCTCGATCCTCACCGGCCTCTTCCCGCCTCGCCACGGCGTGCGCGACAACGGCACCTTCGTCCTGTCGCCGAAGGTCGAGACCCTCGCCGAGCGTCTGGCCGCCCACGGCTACGACACGGCGGCGGTGGTCTCGGCGGTCGTCCTGGCGCGCCGGCAGGGGCTGGACCAAGGCTTCCGCGTCTACGACGACGATCTCGGCGCTGGCTATGCTCAAGGGAGCGTGGTCTCGGAGAGGACGGCGGAGACTACCACGGCGGCGGCCCTGAAGGCGCTGTCCGGCCTGAAACCGCCCTTCTTCCTCTGGGTGCACTACTACGACCCCCACGAGGAGTACCGGCCACCCACCCGCTTCGCCGACGCCGCCCGCGGCCCCAACCGTCTCTACGACGGCGAGATCGCCTTCATGGACGAGCAGATCGGCGAGCTGATGAAGCACCTCCCCGCCGCCACCGACGTGCTGGCGGTGGGAGACCATGGTGAGATGCTGGGCGAGCACGGCGAGGCCACCCACGGCCTGCTGCTCTACAAGGGGGCCCGCCGGGTGCCGCTGCTGCTCGCCGGTCCGGACGTGCCCGCCGGCAGGGTCAGCGACTGCCTGGTGCGCACCGTGGACGTGGCGCCGACCCTGCTCGCCCTGGCCGGCGCCCTGCCGGGCAAGGCGGCCTCGGGCCTCGACGGCCGCGGCCTGCTGCCGCTGCCCGCCGGCAACGACTGCTCCCGCCAGACCTACACCGAGAGCTTCCTGCCCTTCTTCGCCTACAAGTGGTATCCGCTGCGCTCGCTGAGCGACGACCGCACCCTCTTCGTGAAGGCGCCGAAGAGCAGCCTCTACGACCTGCGGGCGGATCCCGGCGAGACGCGCGACCTGGCGCCGGCGCAAGCGGCGGCGGCGCGCGGGTGGGAGGCGAGGATGGTGAGCCTCCTGCACGCGCTGGGCGAGACGTTGGACACCCCCGTGCGCACCGAGAACGTGCTCTCCGACGAGCAGCGCCGCCAGCTCGCGAGCCTCGGCTACCTCGGCGGCACCGCCTCCGGGCCGGTCACCGGGCGGTTGCCCGATCCCCGCGCCATGGCCGGCGTCGCCCAGGACCTTCACCGCGCCACCCAGACGGTCCAGGAAGGGCACTGCGATCAGGCGTTCCCCGAGCTCCAGGCGATCGTCAGGAAGGATCCCCACAACTTTCCGGCGCTGAGCCTCGCCGGCTTCTGCCTGAACCAGATGGGCCGCACGGAATCCGCCCTCAACCTCTTCCAGCGGGCCGCGAAGGAGAACGATCTCAACGCCGTGCCGATCGTCGACGCCGCCGGCTGCCTGCTCAAGCTCGGCCGCAAGGCGGAGGCCGAGCGGGAGTACCGCCGCGCCCTGGCGCTCGATCCCGCCCAGGCCGTCGGGGCGAGCAACCTGGCGCGCCTGCTGCGCGAGAAGGGGGACCGCAAGGGAGCGCGCGAGGTGCTCGACCTGGCCCTGCGCGCCGGCGCCCACGAGCCCGAGGTCTTCCTCGAGCGCGGCGTCGACCGCGCCGAGTCCGGCAACCTCGACGGCGCGCTGGCCGACTTCCGCGAGGCGGCGCGGCGCGCTCCGGCCAACCCCGTGCCGCTGGAGAACGCGGCCCGCGCGGCCTTCGACCTCAAGCGCTTCCGGGAGGCCTCCCAGCTCTACGAGCAGCTCCTGCGCATCGCCCCCAACCGCGGTGACCTGTGGAAGACCGAGGGCGCCATCTATCTCTACGAGCTGGACGACAGGACCGCGGCCCTGCGCTGCTTCCGCCGCGCCCTCCTGCTGGAGAGCGACGCGGCCGAGAAGGGGAAGCTGAACGCGCTGGTGAAGGAGCTGGGGGGATAGAAGCCCCCCCCGCTTGCCGTATTTCTCGAGAAGCACCAAAATAGCCGCGTTTCCCGAACGGATTCGGCCCCTCGGCGTTCCGGTCCCGGCTCGCCGGTCGGGTAGGCCCTGGGTTGGAGGTTTCGTTTGCTGAAAGACTTCCTGCGGAAGGTCTCCCTCTTCGGCGACCTGGACGACGGCCAGCTCGACCGCCTGGCCGCGCTGACGAAGGAGGAGCGGCACCCCGCCTACCAGCTCGTCTTCCGCGAGGGGGACGAGGTGGACGCCTTCTACGTCGTCCGCGAGGGGATGGTGACGGTCTTCCGCGACGTTCCCGGGAAGCCGCAGCAGGTGCTCGCCCGTATGGAGGAGGGGGGCTTCTTCGGCGAGATGGGCCTGCTCAACGACAAGGCCCGGCGCTACGCCTCGGCGCGCACCGCCGCTCCCACCACGCTGCTGCGGATCGACAAGCCCGACCTCGTCCAGATGGTCACCGCCAATCCCGGCCTCGAGCTCAAAGTTCGGGCCGAGGTCATCCGCCGCCACGGCATGAACGTCTCCGCCCTGCTGGGGCTCGCCGGCCAGCGCGACGTGCGCATCCGCCTCGGGGTCCCCGCCGTCCTCGAGATGGAGGACGGCTCCCGGCTCGACGTCCGGCTGGAGAACCTGTCGCTCGGCGGCGTCGGGCTCTCCGGAGTGCCGGACGCCTGGCAGACCGGCCACCTCGTGCGCTTCCACCTCGGCCTCCCGGACGAGCCCGTCATCCTCGACGTCAGCGGCGCGATCACCTGGCGCGAGGGGGACACCGTCGGCGTCGCCTTCGGCCCCGAGGCCGCCGGGAACGCCGTGCTGGTGCAGCGCGCGCTGCGGCGTTTTCTCGATTCGCGGCGGTAGCCTACGGCGCCGCCACCCGGTACTCGAAGCACCCCGCGATCCGCCCGATCCGCCAGCCCGTCTGCCAGAGCCAGCGGGAGCGGCCCTCGCGGGTGAGGAGCATCCCCGGGGTTTTCAACAGCAGCTTGGCCCAGCGCAGGAGCCCCGGCGTCCAGCCGAGGCGGGGCATGCCGCGCGTCCGGTAGCGGCTGTAGATCAGCACGTTGTGCTTGCCGTAGCTCACCCCCTGCCGGAAGATGCTCCGCGAGTCGTGGCGGTGGCGGATGTTGACCACCGCGTCCGGCACGAAGTGGAAACCGTGGCCGGCGAGCTGGATGCGCCAGCAGTAGTCGGTGTCCTCCAGCGCGGGGAGGGTCTCGTCGAAGCCCCCCACCTCCTCGTGGACCCGCCGCCGCACCGCGAGGCCGCCGCCGCCGGCGTGGGGGAGGAAGGGGGGATAATCGTAGGCCGTGAGACCGTCCTTCTGGGGATTGAGGTGCGTGCGCCGGACCCAGGGCGGATTGAGCGTCTCGTTGTCGTAGCGGCAGGCCACGAAGTCGTGGACGGCGAGCGCCCCGCCCAGCGCCGCGAGCCATCCGGGAGCCACCTGATCGTCCGCGTCACAGAAGAGGAAGGCGTCGCCGGAGGCGGCCGCCGCCCCGGCATTGCGGGCGTGGGCCTGGCCACGGGTTCCCGAGGCGTCCACCAGCTTCAGGCCCGGCAGCCGCCCGCGATAGCTCTCCACGATCCGCCGCGACTCGTCGGTCGAGCCGTTGTCCGCCACCACGACCTCCCACTCGCCCGGCCAGCTCTGGCCGGCCAGCGCCGCGAGCTGCACGCCGATCGTGGCCGCCGCGTTCAGGCAGGGCATCACCACGCTCAATTTGAGGGGAGGGCTCGCGTCGCTCATCCGAGGGGGGAATCATAGAACAGGCTGCTACGATCCCCCCATGACCGCGCCCCCGGACCCCCGCTCCCGCGCCGCCGGAGCCCTCGGCGAGACGGTCCTGTTCTGGGTTCTCCTGGCGCTCTATCTGCTGCCGCTCTGGGTCTTCCCATTCTTCCCCTCCCAGGACGGGCCGGACCACCAGGGGCTCTCCTTCATCCTGCGCCAGCACGAGCTGCCGGGGGCCGGGCTGCTGCGCGAGTACTACCTGATCAACCGCGAGGCGGTGCCGAACTGGTTCATCTTCTTTCTGATGAGCCGGGCGCTGGGCTTCGTCTCCATCCCCGTCGCCGAGAAGATCCTCCTCACCGCCTACGTCGTCCTGTTCCCGCTCTCCGTGCGCTACGCCGCGCGGGCGATCGACCGGCGGGCCGGCTTCCTCGCCGTGCTCTGCTTTCCCTTCATCTACAACTTCACGTTCCACATGGGGTTCTTCAACTTCTGCTTCAGTCTGCCGGCGCTCTTCTTCGCCCTGGGATATTGGCTGAAAAGCGGGCTGAAACATCCGGAGAGAATGGGGCCCCTGCGCATCGCCGGGCTCGCCCTGCTGCTCCTCTGGGTCTACTTCTGTCACCCGGTGACGTTGGCGGTGGCCGTCACCGTCCTGCTCAGCCTGGCGGGATGGCGGCTGGCGCTCGAGCGCCTGGCCGCGCCGCGCGAGGAGCGGCTCGCCGTCCGGCCTCTCTGGGACGGGGTCCGCCGCTGGCTGCTCGGCCCCTTCCTGGCCTCCCTGCCGGCGCTGATCCTGATGGCCTCCTTCCTCGGCAAGCGGACGGGGGCGCGCATCCAGATGCTCTCCCTGTGGGTGAAGATCAAGCAACTGGCCACCCTCTACTCCCTGGCCTCGCTGACGCGCCTCTCGATCGTCTTCGCCGCGCTCCTCGCCCTGCTCTTCTATGCCCTGGCCTGGCGCTGCTGGCGGGACCGCCGCGGCCGGCCGCCCGGCGCCGCGGACGGCCTGCTGCTGGCCGTGGCCGTGCTCGCCGTGGCCTACTTCGCCGCGCCGAGCGATCTGGCCGGCGGCGGCTTCATCAACCACCGCCTTCTCCTCTGTCCCTTCCTGGTCCTGATCCTCTGGTTCGCCACCTTCGATCATCCGCCCCGGCGGCGGCGGGCGATCCAGATCGCGGCGGCGGCGATCTCCGTCGGCTTCCTGGGCGCGTTCGTGCCCGTCTACGCCCGGCTCAACCGCGGGCTGGAGGAGATCGCCGCCGCCGGCCGGCTCATCCCGCCGGACCACACCTTCGTCTTCCTCAACTTCGTCTCCCTGAACGAGGAGCTCGACCCCGAGTTGGGCGCCTTCCGCACCCGCCCCTTCATCCACGCCGGCGGCTACCTCGCCGCCCGCCGGCGGCTGGTGGATCTCTCCCTCTACGAGGCCAACGAGAACTACTTCCCGATCTACTTCGAGCCCCGCCTCAACCCCTACCGCTACCTCGGAGCCGAAAAGCTGGGGATCGAGCTCGACCCGCCGTCCGTCGACCTCCTCGGCTATCCGAAACGGACGGGCGGCGCCGGCAGCGTCGACTATGTCTTCCTCTGGGGACTGCGGGACGAGCGCTGGAGCGAGCCGAAAGTGGAGAAGCTCCTCGCCCAGCTCGCGGCGGGCTACCAGCCGGTCTACGCCTCCCGGGACGGCCGGGTCCGGCTGTACCGCGTGCGGCCCTGAGGCGTTCCGTATCTGCGGTTTTGCATTTCGCTTATTTCATTTGATTCTGGACGCAACCGCCGAGGGGTGGTAGGCTGTAAAGGTTTCTCATGTCATTTTGGAAGGGAGATTGTCATGTACAGATGTTTGCACCGCTCGTCGATCGTGTCCTCGCTGATCGTCCTGTTCGCTCTCGGTGCCGCAGGAGTCGCCGCCGCCCAGGGCGTGGCCGAAGTCAGGGGCAGCGGCCTGTCCGCCGCGCGGTCGCCAGAGATTCCACCGCGCACGCTGGGGGCGGCCACCTGTCAGAACCCGGCGATCGCCACGGCGACGAGCTCTGCGACGACGGCGCCGTTCGGGAAGACGGGACCCTGGGCGAGCAAGACCGCGAGCAACGGGCTCAGCTTCGCCGGGACTTTCAGCTTCAACACGGGGACCTCCGGCGCCAGGATGACCATCGATCACGTCATCAACTCCCGGTCGAGCGGGACCTCAGGGCCCATCCGCCTGGCGTTGTGGGCCACCACGACGGTCCCGGTCTACGGCGGCACGATCAACCACTTCACCCTGGGAACCTACGACCTCAGTCCCTTGCCCGCCGGCTACGAATACAACAATGTGGATAGCGGCTATGTGACCTTTACGGCGCCGCCCGCCGGCTGCTACTACGTCACGCTGGCGCTCCTGGAGCTCCAATCCGGCACCTATTACTACAACGACCTGGACACCGCATCGGCGGGCGGCACGCCGGACGGTTCCGGATACGATCTCTTCTCCTACGGGGGCGCCTATTGCGGGGGGACTTCCTCCTGCGCGCGCGACAGCAATACGGCCTGCCTTCTGAATGGCCGTTTCCAGGTCACCACCACCTACCGGACGAGCAGCAGCAGCGGCGCCGGAACCGTCATGTATTTCGGGGGCTCGCGGGCCGAGAGCGACGAATCGGTCTTCTTCTGGTTCTTCAACTCCAGCAACTTCGAGATGGGGCTAAAATTGCTGAACGCCTGCGGTTACAACAACCATTTCTGGGTCTACATCGGCGGCTTGACCGACCAGGGGTGGACGGTCCACATCCTCGATACCCAGACCGGAGCGACCCGCACCTATTCGAACAGCCTCGGTCACCTGAGCTCGAGCGTGGGGGACACCTCCGCTCTGCCCTGTCCCTAGGCGTTCAAGCCTCTAAACCCATCCACCATCGGGGGGCGGTTCGCGGCCGCCCCTCATCAATCTCCCAAGCGGGATGATGCCGAATCAGTCGCCGCTTTTCTCGAGCCGATCACAAAACGCGCCGATCTCCGCCGCGACGTCCGTGACCGCCGCCGGCGCCACCGTACAGATCGGGATGTTCTCAACATAGAAATCCGCGACCTCGGCGGGATGCAGAGGATCGTCACCGCGGACGAGCAGGACCGGCATGGAAAGGGTTTTCAGGTCCGCGGCCGCGGCGAAGGGCTGCGCGCCGGAGGCGATGAAGTGGCTCGTGGCCACGACGCTCGCCGCGTCGAATCCGTCCACCATCGCCAGCGCTTTCTCGCGGATGGGCTCCGGCAGGCTCGCGTAGAGGGGCCGCAGCACCTGCACGCCCTCGGCGAGGGCCCGGCTCGCCACGGCGTCCATCCTGGCGAACGTCTGCCGCTGCGGATCGGTATAGCCGCGCTCCTCGCCGCCATAGACCGGCCGGACCAGCACGAGGCCCGCCGTGCGAGTAGGATGCCGGAGCGCGAAGCGCAGGGCCACGCCCGTGCCGCCGGACACCCCGCCGATCACCGCCCGGTCCAACCCGAGATGGTCCAGCAGAGCCGCGACGTCGTCCGCGAGCTGGTCGAAAGTCAACCGGCCCCCGTACCACGATTTGCCGTTGCCCCGCAGATCGGGCGCGATGACGCGATAGCGCGGGGCGAGGGGAACGATCAAAGGCAGGCTCGCCAGATGATCGGCCATCCCGCCGTGCAACATCACGATCGCCCGGCCCTCGCCGTCCTCGACGGCGAACAGCCGCGCGCCCTCGCGTTCAAACCAGATTTCCCGCATGTCCACTCCTGATGTAGAGACTCGAAGTCAGTCCAGTTCCTTTGTGCTAAACTGGTGTTTACAGATTCTATCCTTTCCAATGGCTGCGGCATACCTCGGGAGGTCCGTATGCGCTATCGCGTTGCCCTGCTGGTCCTTGCTGCCCTGGCCGCCACCGCGTGTGCCTCCACGCCGGGCCCCTGCCCCGTCCCAAAGCCCCTCGAGTGCCCACCGGTGCCGCTGCCCCTCTGCCAGACGTCGCCTCCGGCGGCGGGATATCCCTTCAAAAACCTGGTTCTCGAGGGGGGCGGGGTCAAGGGGATCGCCTATGCCGGCGCTTTCGCGGAGCTCCAGGAGAAGCACATCCTCCAGAACATCCAGGGTGTCGCCGGCACCTCGGCCGGAGCGATCACCGCCACGCTCATCGCGCTGGGCTACACGCCTGAGGAGATCCAGTCGTTGATGCTCCAAATCGACTTCCAGCGCTTCGAAGACGGTGGCTTCATCGGCGGCATCCACCGTCTCTTCGAGCGTTTCGGCTGGTACAAGGGGGACTACCTCCTGCACCTGATGCGCTGCGAGATCGGCAACAAGACCGGAGCGCCGAATGCGACGTTCGAGTACCTCAAGGACCATCAATTCCGTGACCTGCACGTCTTCGCGACCGACGTCTCGACCGGCCAGTCGAAGGAGTTCTCGGCCGCGTTGACGCCGCACGTGGAGGTGGCGCGCGCGGTGCGCATGTCGATGTCCATCCCCCTCTTCTTCGCCTCGATCGACTTCCAGAATGATGTCTTCGTCGACGGCGGCGTGCTGCTCAACTATCCGATCGATACGTTTGACCCCACCGGTCCGCCTCCCAGCATCAACCATGCCACGCTCGGGCTCACCCTCACCAGCGGGCCCCCGCCGCGCGCGCACGTCAACGACCTTCCGGACTACTCCAAGGCGCTGTTCGCAACGCTGCTCAACACGCAGGTGGTCGACCTTCAGACCAACCCGGCCGACCTCGAGCGGACGGTGCTCATCGACGACCTCAAGATTGGGACGACCGACTTCCAGCTCACCAAGGCTCAGAAGTGCGCGCTCGTCGCCGAGGGGCGGGCCTGCACCTGCCAGTACCTCAAAGACTGGCAGTCATGGCAACCGCCCGGTCGCTCGCCGGCCGCGGACATTGGGCCGCTGGGCCGGGCCACCCGCATCAACATCAAAGATATCTGTGGCTCGGCGTGGACGAAGCCGTAGCGCAGAGGCTCCAGGCGGCTCGACCCGGGTCATCCGTCATGGCGGCAGGGGATGCCGCTGCCGTCTTTGCAGTGGCTTTCGGTGAAGCCGCAGGGGATGGGTGTGCAGCCGCCGCCGGGCAACGGCACGCCTCCCCCCGACGGGAGCGGCCTGGCCTTGAGACCGAAGGAGGATGCGACCCGGCGCTGCAGGCAGCTCGTGGAATGATCGTCCGACGGGTTGTTGACCAGCTTCACGATCTTGCCGTCGGGCCGGTCATCCGAAACCGCCATGGTCGTCGAGCCGCCGCCGTCCAGGTTCAAGGCCTCGTTGGCCCCCAGGAGCTTCATCCAGGCCGCCTCGTCGTAGAAGCTGGCGCCGCACTGCTGCCCCCGGCAATCCCCGTTATCGCTGCCGTCGATCGTCATCAAATAGAGATATCGGTGGTCCTCGCTCAGGCCGACGCTCGTGCGCGCGGCGACGATCTCGGGCGGGCAGTCGTTCGCGCAGGGCGTGGCGTTGTTGTGGCCGCCCGTCAGGAGCATGAGCGGCCCCTGCACCGGCCGCTCCTGAAGGTGGCCCACCACGGCGTCGATCGGCTGCGGGCTCCCCGCGACCGCGGTCCAGGCATCCTCATAGATCGTGGGGATCGTAGTCCCGGTGGCCTCGGCGAAACGGGCGTGGTTGTTCCGGGTGATGAGCAGAGCCATGGCGCCGACCCAGGTGGCATCCGGCACGTGTTCCAGATCGGAGACCATCTTGCCCTCGGATTTCGCGAGCCCCATCAGGATCAATTTCGTTTTCTCGCGGTTGTAGACCGCCAGGTTGCCGTTGATCGCCACCTGCGCCTTCTTCGTGCACAGGAAATCCGATACGGTCTGTCCCTTGCCCTCTTCCGAGGTCGCGACGAACTCGATCCCCGCGGCGTGCAGATCGACGCGGAGCGCGTTCATCGGCTGGACGCGGGCGCTACCCGTCCCGGGATTGGCGGCGAGCCCGGTACAGGCCGACGTCCAGTCGACGCCCACGAAGACGGGCGTCCAGGCGGGAGCCCAACTGCCGTTCCAAGGGTTGATCGCCTTGCCCCGGCAGATCGCGGAGACGCCGGAGAGCGGGGACGAGGTGGGGGTCTGCTGCGCCATCGAGCAGCAGGGCAGGATGACGACGGCGAGGCCGAGCGCGAAGCTTTTCAAGAAGCCTCCTGCGGCTGCGGGTGGCAGCGGTTGATTTAGAAAACGCTACGCTCTTGCTATTGTGATGTCAAGCTCGAGGAGGAGGGCGTGCAGCTCCGCGACGTTGCCGGCTCGGCTCAGAATGTCCCGGGTCGCCTGCCGGAGCTCGGCGTCACTCAGCTTGCCATGCCCGAGATGCCACACGATCCGGGGAACGAATTCCCGGTGCAGGTCATTGAGCGGGATGTCCTCGTTCAGGGGAGGCTCGCTGATCAGCGGCGTGAACGCAGGCTTGTCCGCGCGGGGCGTCGCGCGGGTGAGCGCGCCCTCGAACGTCGGAGCGTGGGCGATCCGCTCTCCGAGCCCCCACCGCTCGCGGGGAACGCCGTACCAGCTCAGGACCGTGGCGGGCATGGACGTCGAATCGTAGGCCACGGAAGTGGGGGAGCGAAACACGGTCCGTTCCTCCACCCACGGAGACACGAGGATCGTGGGCACCCGCACGCCGAAGAGATCGAATTGAAACCCGTCAGGCGTCGCGTCTCCCGCGAAGGGACGCGCGCCATACGGCGGCGGAACGTGATCGTACAGGCCGCCGTGCTCGTCGAACGTGACGATCAGGAGGGTCTCGTCCCACCGGGGGCCGTTCAACAACGCGTTGTACATGTCGTTCAGGGTCACCTCTCCCGGCGCCAGGTCGTCGGTCGGATGATAGGTATTGGGATTGGGCTGCCGGTTGGGATCGAGAGGATTTCCTCCGATCCAGGAGGGCTCCAGAAAGCTGAACCTCGGCAGGGAGCCGCCGGCGATATCCGCGAGGAACTGGTCATACCCCGCGACATGGGGGCTGGAACCCTCTGCGAACGAGGGGATCTGTCCCTGGAGAAACACGTGATAGGTGTAGCAGAAGTATGCGCCTGGCTCCCCCCAATTGGCCTGATGGTAGATCTTCCAGTCCTCAAAGCCGTTGCCCCACAGCACCTGCCAGATCGAGGGCCGGTGCCGCGTGTCCGGCCATTTGCCATACACCGGCTCCTCGCGAAAATTCCCCGTCCTGCCGAACGAGGAGCCGGTCAGGGAGAAGGCCCGGTTGACGTCCGTGGGACCCGGCAGCGAGCAGAACCACTCATCCGAGACGGCAAAGCTCTTCGCCAGCCCGTTCAGGATGGGAAGGCCCTCCGGCGTATAGGTGTCCATCGCCTGGCCGGTCTCGTTGTTCAGAACGAATCCCGTCATCGGCGGCGTCCTGAAGGGGCCATACCGCGTGGGATCGTCGAACAGTTGCGCCATGACGTCGCCGTGCCCGTGATGGGTGTTGACCGTCGGGCAAAGCTGGTCGTGCGGAGGGTGTTTCGTGATCGGGTACTTCCTGCCGTTCCTGTCGCAATTGAAATCGTCTGAGCTGGCGCCCTTGAAAGGTCCCTGGTCGGCGCCGATGATCTGTGCCGGCACGCCGTTCTCGTACAGCCAGCCGCAGACGTGATCGAAGGAGCGGTTCTCCAGCATGTAATAGACGACGTGCTTGATCTTCGACCGCATGAAGTCGAGGGTCCCCGGCGCGGGAGCGCTGGTCTGAACGGGGATCACCGGCAGCAGGCCCACCAGCACGTCCCGCGGACCGATCGCCGACCAGGTGCCCGTCTGCAGAGGACCGGACAGCGGATCGCTGCTCTGGGGATCGAATTTCCAGAGGTTGTAGGCGCCGCTCTGAGGAACCCAGTCGAGGACGTAGTCGCCGATGGGCACCAGTTGGTGGCCCGGTCCGATCGCCGACCAGGTCCCCGTCCGCACGGGAGGGCCCGGCAGCGGATCGGATGTCTGGGGATCGAAGCTCCAGAGAGAATAATCGCCGCTCTCCGGGACCCAATCGAGAACGTAGTTGCCGAGCGGCACCAGTTGGTGATTCGGCCCAATTGTTTTCCGAGAGGTGTCATGGTTCGCTGGCGGACCCACGGACAACGGCTCGCTGCTCTTGGGATCGAAGGCCAAAAGGCTGTAGGAGCCGTCCTGAGGGGTCCAGTCGAGGGCGTAGTTGCCGAGCGGCACGAGTTGATGGATCTCCTGGATCGCCCCCAAGGATCCCGTTTTCGCCGGCTGGAAGGACAGGGGCTCACCGCTCATGAGATCGAGGCTCCAGAGGCGATAGGAACCGTCCTGAGCGACCCAATCGAGGAGGTAATTGCCGAGCTGCATCAGTTGATGCCCCTCGTCGATCTCCCACCGACCGGTTTGCACGAGGGGAGCCGGCAGCGGGTTGCCGCTCTCGGGATCGAACCTCCAGACCCGGTAGCTTCCGTTCTCGGGCTGCCAATCGAACACGAACGCGAACTGTGCGGCGGTCATGGCGCCTCCCGGCGCTACGGCTCTTGAATCTCGAGTCGTGCCGGAGGCGACGCGGTCACCTTGCCGACGAGCAGCGCGCCGCTATAGCCGGGATTGAGGGCCGCGGCCGGATCCAGCTCGACGCGGGGAACCGGTCCGGTCGTCTCCCGCTCGCGCAGAGGGTGAGCGCCGCAATCCCTGGCGACGTCCGACGTGCACATCCAGGCCGATCCCCCGAGGTTCCTGACGTCGAGGGCGATCAACCCGCAGTACCGTGCCCGCAGCAGCGCCCCGAAAGGAACGTAGGCGGCTTTCGCGTCCCATGGGTATCCGTTCAGGGTCCGCGAGTGAACGTTCCCGATCAGGACCAGGGTCTGCGCGGGACGCACGGCCGTGATGGCCTCGGAGAGCGTGGCCGCCATCTTCGCGTCCCGGTCGCTCGGCGAGTCGTAGTGCTGCGGATCGAGGCCCCGGAGCACGACCTTCAGTCCCGCCTTTCGTTGGCGGCGAAGCTCGCCGAGCAGGCCGAGCATCGCCTGGCTGCTCCTGCCGTCCTGATACTCGCGTTGCCAGAACTCCTGCGCGAGCAGGCCGCGGGCGGCGTCGGCGCCGGCATCGCCGTCGAGGAACGCATCGAACGCGGCCTGCTCGCTCGCGGGGATCTCCAGGCCGACGAGAATCGTCTGGCCGCGCCGCCCGGCGGCCGCATGACAGACCAGATCTCCAAACGTGGCGGGGATTTCGCGAGTGCCGTGGAGATCGCCCACCAGCACGAGGGGAGCCGTGAGCTTCTCCTCGCCCGCGATCTCGCTGCCGCACGCGGGAGCGGCGATGGGGGAGTGGACCGCCCGGGCCGGCGGGCTCGACCCGCAGCCCACCAGCCCGCCCGCCAGGAGCCCCAATAAAAACCCTGCTGTCCGCCTCGCTTCAATTCGAGCCATGGGCCAGATACTCCGCCATCGCCAGGGTGATGGGCATCCCCGTCTTGATCTCAGCATACAGGAACTGCCCTTGGGGGTTGAGCTCCAGGAACACGTACTCGCCGTCCTCGTGGAGCTTCATGTCGATGGTACCGTACTGGAGGCCCAGCTCGTCCATCAGCTTCAGCAGGAGTGCCTCGATCTCTCGCGGCAGTTGATGCGGCTTGTACGGCACGTCCAGCAGGACCCGCGCGTCGCTCACGCCGGCTTCCACCGGGAACTCCGCGGCGAAAATCCGCCGTCCGACGATGGTGATCCTGAGCTCGTAGGGGGCCACGATCCGTTCCTGAAAGATCGTCGGAGTCAGGTGAAGCCACTTCAGCTCCGCGTCGTCGCCGGGGCGCCACGTCTGGGTGCCGACGAAGCGGTCCCGCGGCGACTTCACGACCTTGTGGATGACGCGGCCCGCGTGCTTGTGGACGAACGCCCGCGCCGCCTCCGCGTCATTGGTCATGATCGTATCGGGAATCCGCAGGCCGAGGCGGTGCGCCACCCGGAGCTGGTAGGGCTTCATGGCCGCCAGCTCCTGGGCCCAGGGATCGCTGAGGAAGCGGGCCCCGTTCGCCGCGAACGCGGCCGTGGTGGCCTCGCGCCACTCGCGGAGAGCCCAGTCCGCATCGGCCTTGGACGGCGCCGGCTGCAACACGGGCGAGAAGACCCGGCGGTACCAGACGCAGCTCACCTGCTCGAGATCGACGGCGCCATGACCCGGGACGCTCCACGTCTGATGACGGTCGCCGCCCGTGGCCATGGTGAACCGGGCCTCGTTGCCGAGCCTGGGGACCTCGACCAGGAACGACTCTCTCCCCATCCGGCGCAGCTCCTCGGCAACACACCGGTAGTGCACGTCCTTGGCGGTGGCGACGATGGCGATCATGGCTGGGTCTCCCGTTCGTCGTCGAGCACGATGCCGTAGCCCGCATAGAACCGCCGCTCGAGCTCGTGGTAGCTCTCGCTCATCCGCCAGGGCGGCGCTTCCTGCCGCGTGCGCATCGAGAACAGCTCCCCCCGCTGCCAGACGACGTCCTCGTAGGCCTCGGTCGCTCCGACACCCAGGAGGCGCGCGCCGCGGCGCAGATCGAGCCGGACGGGTTGAGCAAGGTTTTCCACCAGGCCGGCAGGCACGGGCAGCTCGCCGGCGGACAGGACGTCGTTTTCATCGAGATCGATGACCGCCTGGTCGACCAGGAGCCGGATCTGCCCCGGGTGGCCGGCGACCATGATTCCTTCGATCGAACAGAGCTTCCCGACAGCCCAATCGGAGGCCATGATTAAAAATCCTTTCCATCTCACGGGTTTTGGAAAACAGAGCCCGTGCGGCGAACCTTGCGCGAGCGCCCAGGGCCCACCGCACGGGTCCGGCGAGCGCGCGGTTAGTCCAGGCAGTCGTCCGCACAGGGGCTGCAGGAGACGGTGCCGCCCTCCGGCGCCAGCCCACCGTTGATGTTGCGGAGAGCCTGCTCGTCGAGCACGACGCTGCGATGCGTTCCGGTCGTCAGCACCTCGCCGGAGATCTTGTTCTTCAGGGACTTCAGGTTGGTCTTCATGTTCAGTTCCTCGTCTGGGTTCGCGGCGCTCGTGATTGAGGCCGCAACAGCGTTGCAAGGAGCTGAACGAAAGGAAGGCGGGGAACCCCTCACAGTCATCCAAGAAATCGCGCGCTGGCCGAAACGGCCCTATCCGGCGAGCCGGAGCCAGACGATCGCGCCCCGGCCGTCGCTGCCGCCGGACCAGTAGGCCATCAGCCACGAGCTCCCGTCCCAGGCCACGTCGCCGCAGAAGGGCTGGGGGGCCGGACCGACCTGGTAGGCCGGACCGAGCGGCGCGCCGGTGGCGGGCGAGAAGAGCCGCGCCCGCAGGACGTTCTGGGGCGGACGCCAGAGCAGGAGGAGGCGGCCGGCATCGTCGAGGGCGGCGGAGAGGAGAAAGACCGGCTTGGCGCTCGGCACGGCCACGGTCTCGCCGGTGAGCGGCCGGCCGGAGGCATCGAAGAACCGCAGGTGGATCGACGTCGCGCCCGCCGCATCGGTGACCGGCCAGACGGCGGCGAGCTCGCGCGCGGACGGGCTCGAGGCGACGACGACGTAGCCCAGGAACGGCGGCGAGTCTGGAGCGCCTCCGGGAGAGACGTTGACGTCGAAATCCTGCCCCTGCGGCACCCCCTGATGGACGATCCGGCCGCGCAGGACCTGCCGCGCGCGAACGCCCGGCCTTGCCATGCTGACGCCGTTCCACAGCGCCACGAAGTCACCGCCGCCCAGAGGTGCGAGCCGGGTTTCGGGACGGGGCGCGTCGACGGGCCGCGTATTGAGGACGATCCGCCGGCCCTGCGGCGTGCCGTCGGGCGAAACCGGCTGGGCGACCAGATTCTTCGGCCTGGCCTGGAAGTAGACGGCGTACAGGCTGCCGTCCGGTCCAACCAGGAAGCTGGGGGTGATTTTGAGGGTTTCCACGGCTCCCACCGGCATGCCGGTCAGGTTCACTCGTTGGCGAAAATCCACCGGGGGCCGCTCGAGGTTGGAGTCGACGTTCGTGATGAACACCTGGAAGCCGTCCGGCACAGCGGTGACGAGATCGGCCACGTTGTAATCGTAGAAATCGCCGTCCGAGCCGAACTGGACCTGCACGGCGTTGGTCGGTTCGCCGCTCGGGGAGAAGTGGCGTCCAAAGACACTGAAGCTGTCGATTCCGTTGTAATCCCAGACGATCTCGAAAGACCGGTCGGCCGCCACGGCCAGATGGGGGCAGCTCGGCGATCCCGGATAGGTGTCGGCCCGCACCTCGGAACCCACGGGCGTGAGCTGGGCGGAGAGGCCCCAGGGGACCAGGCAGCCCAGCGAGACAAGAGCGGCGGCCCAGGCGAGAACGGACGATCGCTTTCGCTGCATGGAGAGTCCCCCTTGGCAAAGGACGTTCGCCTTCTTATACGGAGGGCGGGGAGGAATCGTCGGCGGCGCGAATCCTGTTGCGGGGCGGTCAACTCGCGCGAAGGAGTGGCTCCGGCAGTCAGACCCAGCGGCTTCAGAAACTCCTCTCGAAGGATCTCGCCTGGGCTGGTGGGCTCTCGCTTGCGCTGCATCTTTGTCTCCGTCAATGTTAATCGACGCCACCCTGGACGATGGCGCCACTGGCTCTAATTACCTCGGTAAGCCGTAGGCCTACCAGTCTGGAGTTGTCATAGGATACTCCCCATGTCTTACCCTTCCCCCTTCAAGGAGGTCACGCCGATGAACGCTCGTCGCATGTCCGCCGTGCTGCTCAGCGCCGTCCTGTTGCTCATGCTGCTCCCTCGCGTAGGGGCCGCGTCGCCGAAGACCGAGGTCCGGGGGGCGGCGATCCTGGAGCACCCTTGTGGCAAGGTCGCCGTCAAGCACA
>DASWRX010000164.1:0-36081 GCA_036402955.1 Thermoanaerobaculia bacterium | reverse complement strand
CAGGCGGAAGGAGCTCTCGACGTTCTGCATCACCAGCACGATCGTGGAGCGCTTCGCCCAGCCGAGCGGATTCAGCGTGCGTAGGAAGTCGACCGGATGGCGCAGGCAGGTGCCGAGCCACTTGAGCGGCCGGCTGACCCGGGTGCCGCCGTCGACCAGCAGGGTGCCGAGGAAGCTCATGACGTCCGACTTCTCGGGATAGCGCACCACCTCGATGGTGGTGTCCGGGTCGGGCTGGAAGCTGCTGGCGATGGCGATCCCCTTGGAGTAGTCGGCGTCCGCCGCGCGGGAGGTGGCGCCGCAGATCACCTCGCTGTTGGTGCGCACGTAGCCGCCGAGGGCGGTGGAGAGGCGGGGGAGCCGGCCCTCGTCCCGGCACTTGAGGAGAAGGTTGGTGGTGCCCAGCGCGCCGGCCGCGAGGACCACGCCGCGCGTCCGGATCGCGCGGCGTTGGCGCAGGAGCTTGCGGGTGGAGCTGCGGGTGTGGAGACGCCAGCCCCCCTGGCCGTCCTCCTCGAGGCCGGTCACCAGGGTCTCGGGGCGGATCTCCGTGCCGAGCTTCTCGGCGAACCAGAGATAGTTCTTGTCGAGCGTGTTCTTGGCGCCGTGCCGGCAGCCCACCATGCAGCCGCCGCAGTAGGTGCAGGTGGTGCGGTCCGGACCCTCGCCGCCGAAGAACGGATCGCCCACCGGCTGGCCGGCCCGTTCGCCGAACAGCACGGCGACCTCGGTGGGGCGGAAGGTGTCCTCCCGGCCGATCGTCCGGGCGAAGTCCTGGAGGGCGCGGTCCCCCTCCCAGAGATGAGGGTTGGCGTTGACCCCCAGCATCCGCCTGGCGGTCTCGTAGTGGGGCTTGAGCGCGCGCTTCCAGTCGATCCCCTTGGGCCAGTTGCCGCGCTGGAAGGCGCCGTCCTCGGGCACCAGATGGGTGCAGGCATACACCAGTGAGCCTCCCCCCACCCCCGCGCCCGAGAGCACCAGCACGTCGCGCAGCAGGGTCAGCCGCTGGATGCCGTAGCAGAAGAGGGCGGGTATCCAGAGGAACTTCCGCACGCGCCAGTTGCTCTGCGGGAAGTCCTGCGTCCGCCACCGCTTGCCGGCCTCGAGGACCAGGACCTTGTAGCCCTTCTCCGCCAGCCGTAGCGCCGACACGCTGCCGCCGAAGCCGGAGCCGACGATCACGAAGTCGTAGTCGTAGGCGCCGCCGTCGGCCGGGAGAGGGGATGCGTTGGAATCTGCCATGGAGTCCTCGTTTGCCGCTGTGAGACGTAGTTTACGTCAAGTCGCGGCAATGAGGGTAGGCAGGCCAACCTCGAAGCGAAAGCGGGCGCGAAATCGATAGACTCCCCGTCCATGCTGCCCGTCTTCAGCCTGCTGCTCGCCGCCCTGACCGTGCTCCTCCTCCTGCGGATCGCCTTCGCGAGCTCGCTACGCCCGCTGCCGCGATGGGTGGGTCTGCTGGCGGGGTCTCTCGCGACGTTGATGGTGGGGCAGGCGCTGCTGAGCTCGCGGACCTCCCCGCTGGCGATCCTCGCCTCCGTTCCCCTCGACGGCGCGGTGGCGCTCCTCGGCCTGGCCGCCTTCCCGCGCCGCCTCCGGCGGGCTCCGAGCCTCCTCCGGCGGACCCTGGCGATCCTGGGGATTCTCTTCGCCGGCGACGCGGCGGTGGTCTGGGCCGGGCTGCCGCCGCTGCCGCGCCCCCATCACCACGAGGCTCTCCTGGCGCGGGAGGAGACGGTGACCGACCTGACGGCGCTACCGTGGTCCCAGGCCTTTGATACCCTGTGCGCCAGGCTGAAGGCCGAGTACCCGTTCACACAGTGGAAGGGGGTCGACTGGGACGCGCTCGACGCCCGCTTCGCCCCGCGCATCCGGGCGGCGGAGGCCGGCAAGGACGACCGGGCCTACTACCGCGCGCTGCGGGCGTTCGCCTGGAGCGTTCCCGACGGCCACGTCGATCTGCGGGGGGACGACCGCGGGCTCAAGGCCGCGGAGGTGGGGGGCGGCTATGGCCTTGGCCTGGTCCGGCTGGACGACGGCCGCGTGATGGCGGCCCGCGTCGACCGCCGCCGTCCGGCGGCGCGCGGCGGCCTGCGCACCGGCGCCGAGATCCTGGCCTGGAACGGCGCGCCGATCCGGGAGGCGCTGGAACGGGTGGACGTCGACTGGAGCGAGGAGCCGCCGGTGACCGTCGAGGGACGGGCGCTGCAGCGCCTCCGCTTCCTCACCCATGGGCCGGTGGGGGGGAGCGCCACGGTCGGCTTCCGCAACCCCGGCGCCCGGACGGCCTCCACGGCCGTGCTCACCGCCGTGCCTGAGAAGTACCCGCGCCCGACGGGCACCCGCTGGGACGTCCTGTTCGGCGACTCGGTCGAGACCCGGGTCCTGCGCGGGGGGTACGGGTACATCAAGGTCAAGTTCGAGCTGCCCACCCTCCGCGACCTGCTGCCCGAGCGGCGGGTGGCGCGCGCCATCGGCCGCTTCCTCGCGGCGGGCGCGCCGGGCATCGTCGTCGACGTCCGCGGCAACACCGGCGGCCAGGACGAGATCGTCCCCCGCATCACCTCTTTCTTCCAGCCGCGCCCGCGGCTCTACGAGATCGCCGGGACCTACGATCCGGCGAGCCGCGGCTTCCAGCCGCACCCGGAGACCGCCGTGCGCATCCTGCCGAGCTCTCCGCACTGGCCGCGCCGGGTCGCCGTGCTGGTCAACGCCGACACCTTCAGCGCCGGCGAGGGGATCCCCCTGGCGCTCCGGGGGCTGCCGAACGCCGGCGTGTTCGGCTGGAGCGGCTCGCAGGGGTCGTTCGGCGTCGGAGAGAAGACCGTGCACCTGCCGGACGGCCTCGACGTCCTCTTTCCCCAGGGACAGTCGCTCGACGGCGGCGAGCGCATCCAGATCGACGGCGACGCCGCGGGCCGGGGGGGCATCCAGCCCGACCATCGCGTCCCCCTCGACGAGGCGGCCTTCGACGCCGCCTTCGTGTACGGGCGGGACGTGGTGCTGGAGGCGGCGGAGCGGTGGATCGGGAGCTCAAGGCAGTAACGCGACGCTCCGGGCCAGCGCGGCCACCATCTCCGCGTCCCCGGGCCGCTCCGCCTCGGCGGCCGGCTCGATTCCCTGCCGCCGCAGTTCGGCGCTGGTCACCGGGCCGATGGAGACCGCCCGCAGCTCCCCCCGCCGCCGTTCCCAGTCCGCTCCGAACAACTCGGCGAAATGGCGGACGATCCGCGGGCTGGTGAAGGTCACCCAGCCCAAGGGGTGGTTGGAGAAGAGCTCCGCCGATCTTCTGGCAGCTTCCGGAGGGAGGCGCTTGTCGTAGGCCACGACGGCGACCGCCTCGGCCCCGGCGGCGGCGAGCCCCGCCAGCAGGGCCGGGCGGGCGTCCGCCGCCTGCGGCAGGAGCACGCGCCGGCCCGCGACGCGAGGGGCGAGGTCGGCCGCCAACCCCTCGGCGTCCGCCTGGTGGGCCGTCAGATGGGGCTCGATGCCCTGGGAACGGAGGGCCTCGGAGGTCGCCGGGCCCACCACGGCGATCCGTGGCTGCCAGGGCGGGGGAGCGAGCGGCAGGAAGGCCTCGACGGCGTTGGCGGAGGTGAAGACGATCCAGTCGTAGT
This sequence comes from Thermoanaerobaculia bacterium, assembly GCA_036402955.1. Lineage (GTDB taxonomy): Bacteria > Acidobacteriota > Thermoanaerobaculia > Multivoradales > UBA5704 > DATARR01. The sequence goes on along the minus strand of DASWRX010000164.1, from coordinate 32,464 downwards.
CCTGGAGCTCCGCGGCGGCCCGCGCCAGGGGGCCGGGATCGACGGGCGGCACGACCTCCAGCAGGGGCAGGAGCTCCACCCGGGCGCCGGCGTGCTCGAAGGCGGCGGCGAGCCCTTCGGACTGGCGCTCGGCGCGGGTGACGACGACGCGGAGGTGGGCGAGAGGATTCACCCCCGGATCCTCGCCAGCACCGCGTCCGCGCCGTCCTCGCGCATCAGGGCCACGCAGGCGGTGGCGGCCTCCCCGGGACTGGCGGCGACCGCCTCTCCCCGGGCGGCGTGGCGGCCGTCGGTGGTGGCGAGGAGGGCCGTCAGGCGGATCCGGCCGTCGCCGTCGGGCCGCGCCCAGGCGGCCAGGGGGAGCGTGCAGTCGCCGCCGAAGGCGGCCACCACGCGGCGCTCGGCCTCGGCGGCGCGGGCGCTGTCCGCATGGTTCAGCGCCTGGCAGAGCGCGGTCGCGGGTCCCCCGACGCGGGTCTCCAGGGCGAGCGTCCCCTGGCCCGGCGCGGGGAGCAGCACCTCCGGCGCGAGCGGATGGATGGGGAGGTCGCGGAGGGCCAGCCGCTGGAGGCCCGCGCCGGCGAGGATGACGCCGCCGGCGCCCGTCTCGCGCCATTTGCGCAGGCGCGTGTCCACGTTGCCGCGGATCGGCTCGACGCGCAGGTCCGGTCGCCGCATCAGGATCTGCGCCCGGCGGCGCAGCGCCCCGGTGAGCACCACGGCTCCTTCGGGAAGGCCATCGAGGTCCTGCGCGTCCTCGCTCACCAGCACGTCCCAAGGGTCGACCCGCTCCGGATAGGCGGCCACTACGAGCCCCGGCGTGAGGACGACCGGCAGGTCCTTCAGGCTGTGCACGGCGAGGTCGATCGAGCCGTCGAGCAGGCCGTCCTCCAACTCGCGGGTGAACAGCCCCTTGCCGCCGAAGCGGGCGAGATCGCCCGCCGTCACGTCGCCGGTGGTGACGATCGGCGCCAGCTCGACCCGCAGGCCGGAATGGGCTGTCTCGAGCGAGCGGGCCACCATGCCCGACTGGGCGAGGGCCAGGGGGCTGCGGCGTGTCCCCAGACGGAGGTGGAGGATCGGTTCAGCCCTCGTCGTCGCCGTCGTCGAGATGGAACAGCTCGCGGACGAGGTCGAGCCGGGAGAGGTCGCCGCCGCCGTCGCGCGCGCGCAGCCGGCTGCTGGGATGGTGGAGGATCTTGCGGACGAGCGAGCGGGTGAGGCGCTCGAGCTCCTCGTGACTCTCCGCGGGGAAGCGGGGGAGGACCGCGGCGAGCTCGCGCTGACGGATGCGCTCCGCCTGCTTCTGGAGGCGGGCGATCAGCGGCTCGGCCTCCAGCCCCTTGAACCAGGAGCGGAACAGGGCGAGCTCCTGCTCGATGATCTCCTCGACGCGGGGGGCCTCCTCCTTGCGGCGCTTGAGGTTGCGCTGGATCAGGTGGTCCAGCGAGTCGACGGTGTGGAGAAAGACGTTCTCCACCCGGCCGGCCGCGGGCTCGATGTTGCGCGGCACGCCGAGGTCGACCACCAGCAGCGGCCGTGGAGGACGCGAGCGCATCGCCTCCTTGAGCTGGCGGCGGGTGAGCACGGGCTCGTCGGCACCCGTGGAGGCGATCACCAGATCGGCCTCCCGGGTGGCGGCCAGCCGGTCGTCGAAGGAGACCATCTCCACCGCCGGGAACTCGTCGTGGAACTGCCGGGCCCGCTCGGCGCTGCGGTTCGCCACCTTGATCTCGCGCGCGCCGCGCTCGATCAGCGGCCGGGCCACCGAGCGGGCGATCTCGCCGGCGCCGATCAGCAGCACCCGGCAGTTGTCGAGGCCGCTGAAGATGTTCCGCGTCAGCTCCACGATGGCGTAGCCGAGCGACACGGCGCCGGAGGCGATCCCGGTCTCCTGGCGGGACCGGCTGCCGGCCGCGCCGGCGCAGCGCAGCAGCCGCCGGAGCACCGGTCCCTCGGCCCCCATCGCCTCGGCCAGCGCCGACGCGGCCCTGATCTGGCCGAGGATCTCCGGCTCGCCGAGCACCATCGATTCGAGGCCGCCGGCGACCGCCAGCAGGTGGCGGGCCGCCTCGGCGTTCCGCTTCACGTAGAGCCGCCCCGGCCGCTCCAGCTCCGGCTCCCGGGAGAGGAAAATCATGTCGAGCGCCGCCCGGTAGGCGCCGTCCTCGTCGCGCGGCTGGAGGTAGATCTCGGTGCGGTTGCAGGTGGAGAGGAGGAAGGCCTCGGCCACCTCCGGGCGGGCGAGCAGGTGGACGAGCGCCTTCTCCGCCTCCTCCTTCCCATAGGCCACCCGCTCGCGCAGCTCGATCGGCGAGCAGCGGTAGTCCGTGCCCACCAGGAGCAGCGGCGGCTCCTGGCGTGACGTGGCGTCGGGGAAGAACAGCGGATCGGCCATCTCTCCCGGCGAGCTAGAGGAAGCCGTGGAAGTCGGTGAAGAAGAAGTTGATCGCCATCAGGGAGAAGAGGATGGCGCCGAATCCGGCGAGGCTGGCGAGCGCCGTCTGCCGGCCCTGCCAGCGGCGCAGCCGGCGCAGCAGCAGCGCCGCCGCGTAGAGCACCCAGGTGGCGAGGGTGAAGAGGATCTTGGGATCGCGCAGCCAGCCGTCGTGGTACAGCCGCTCGGCCCAGAACGCCCCGGTCACCACCGCCCCCGTCAGCGTCACGAATCCCACCCAGAGGGCGCCGATCATCATCTTCTCCAGCACCTCGAGCGGCGGCAGCTTGCCGTAGAAGGTGGAGAAGCGGCCGGCCTTGAGGTCGCGGTAGAGCTGGAGAAAAAGGAAGGCGTAGGCCGCGCCGACCACGAAGGCGGCGTAGCCGAGCAGGGCGAGCGACACGTGCAGGGCGAAGAACGGGTCGTGGAAGATCGCCCGGTCCGGCGGGTTGGGCCGGGTGAGGAGCGACGACAGGAGCTGGAAGAAGAAGACCAGTGACACCAGCCAGAAGCCGGTCGAGCGCGCCCGCCCGTGCCACTCCACGAAGACGTAGACCACCGCCACCGCGAAGGCCACCACCGAGAGGGCCTGCGACACCGTGGCCGCCGGGAACTGCCGCCACTGCACGATGGCCGCCGCGAGGTAGGCCAAGTGGAGCAGCACCGTCCCGCGCAGGGCCGGGGTGGCCGTGCGCTCCGCGAACGGCGCGCCGGCGAAGAAGAGAAAACCGTAGTCGATCGCCACCAGCAGATAGGCGAGCGGCAAGAGCAGGTTGGCGACTTCGAGAAAGGTCTGCAAGCGTCCGGGCTCCGTCGCCCGATGCTAACATCTTCTTGCCCGCCCTCCCATCCTCTGGTACTGTCGCCCGCTGCGCCGACGCAGGAGCTGTCGAAACTTTTCAGTGCTGGCAAGAGCGGACCGGTCATGGCCAACATCGTCATCGTGGGAATGCAGTGGGGGGACGAGGGGAAGGGGAAGATCGTCGATCTCCTCTGCCCGGCCTTCGACGGCGTGGTGCGCTACCAGGGCGGGCACAACGCCGGCCACACGGTGAAATTCCGCGACCGCCACTTCTCGCTGCAGCTCATCCCCTCGGGGATCCTGCACGCGGACATGGTGTGCGTGCTCGGCAACGGCATGGTGGTGGCGCCGGACGCCCTGCTCTCCGAGCTCGGCCGCCTCTATGAGGCCGGCGTGCGCTTCGACGGCCGGCTCTTCCTCTCCAACCGCGCCCACGTGCTGCTCCCCTGCCACGCCGTCCTCGACAAGGCGCGGGAGGAGTCGCGCGGCGCCGGGCGCATCGGCACCACCTCGCGGGGGATCGGCCCGGCCTACGAGAGCAAGGCCTCCCGCTACGGCCTGCGGATGGTGGACCTCTTCGCTCCCGACCTCGAGGAGCGCCTGCGCGTGCTGCTCTCCCGCATCCAGGTCGAGCTCGCGAGCCTGGGGGGCGAGGCGCTCCCCTCGCCCGCGGTCTACGTCGACATGTGCCTCGCCTGGGGAGAGCGTCTCCGGCCCAGCCTGCGCGACACCGAGCAGCTCCTGAACGGCTGGATCAGGGAGGGCAAGTCCCTGCTCTTCGAGGGGGCTCAAGGGTCGCTCCTCGACCTCGACCACGGCACCTACCCCTACGTGACCAGCTCCAGCTCGACGGCGGGCGGGGCCTGCACCGGCACCGGCGTGCCGCCGACCCGGATCGACGGCGGCCTAGGCGTGCTCAAGGCCTACACCACGCGGGTGGGGGGCGGGCCCTTCCCGAGCGAGCTGACCGACGCCACGGGCGAGTTCCTGCGCCGGCGGGGCAACGAGTTCGGCACCGTGACCGGCCGCCCCCGCCGCTGTGGCTGGCTGGACACGGTCGCCGCCCGCTACGGCCAGCTCCTCAACGGGGTGGGCGCGGTCGCCTTGACCAAGCTCGACGTGCTCGACGACTTCGACGAGATCCCGGTCTGCGTCAGCTACCGGCTCGACGGCGAGACCCTGCGCAACTTCCCGCCGGACCGCCGCTCGCTGGAGGCGGCCGAGCCGATTCTGCGCACCTTCAAGGGCTGGAAGCGCTCGACGGTGGGCATCCTGGAGTGGGAAGACCTGCCGAGCGAGGCCCGGGACTACATCGACTTCATCGAGGCCGAGATCGAGGCCCCGGTCACCCTGGTCTCCACCGGCCCGCGGCGCGAGGAGACTATCCTCCGTCCCCACCCCGAGCTCGACCGCCTGACCTCCGGGCGGCTCGGCCGGGTCCTCGAACAGCGCTGACTTCCCCCCTTCCGCTATACTGCCGGGCCTGGGGGCCGTTAGCTCAGTTGGTAGAGCAGCGGACTTTTAATCCGCGGGTCCAGAGTTCGAGTCTCTGACGGCCCACCACCCGCCGGATCTCTTTACCAAGTTTTTTCACTTTTCGAGAACCGGCAGGGGCGCTTGCCTACCCGTTTACATCTCCTTTACCCGAGGTGTCCCGCTTCCCTGGAAGGAGTGCACCCTTTTCACAGCGGCCGAGGGCTGGCCGTTGACGATCTTCTCGCGAGCAGAGGCTTTCGAAAAGTTCCCCATTGACCCGCTCTCCGGCTCAGGTGCCGGTTTCAGGCGATCTTCATCCGTGGTGTCCTCGCCAGACGCCCGATGAGGACGTTTTGCGCCATGAGGTCGAGACGGTGGGCCCAGACAGGAGAGACGATGAGGACATGTTTGGCTGTGGCCCTGGGGCTGGTGATGGCCGTCAACGTTTTCGCGCAGACCGCGCAGACGCCGACGACGAGTGAGCCGGTCGGCCCGGCCGTGGCTCCAGCCGCCCCGACCGCTCCGGGACCGCAGCCCGGGGAGTACGTCGTGGAGCCCGCACACTTCTCGGTCGCGCCCCAGATCGACGGCCGGCTGGACGAGCCTGTCTGGCAGCAGGCCGCCGTGATGAAGAACTTCACGCAGTACGAGCCAGAGGAGGGGAAGCCGCCCACGCAGGCCACCGAGGTGAGGGTTGGCTACGACCGGGACAATCTCTATTTCGGCATCCGTTGCTTCGACACGGAGCCGGGCCGGATCAAGGCCAATAACCTGCAGCGGGACGGCGACATGAACTTCGACGACACGGTGCGGATCATGCTCGACACCTTCCACGACCGGACGAGCGCGTTCTCCTTCTACGTGAACTCGCTGGGCGCCCAAGTGGACTCGCTGCTCCGCAACAACGGTGAGGAGGAGAACTTCGAGTGGGACGGCCTCTGGTACGTGGCCACGGCCCGCGACGCCCAGGGGTGGACGGCGGAGATCGCGATCCCCTTCAAGACGCTCCGTTTCCCTCATACCCAGACGCAGGACTGGGGGATCAACGTCCGGCGCTACCTGGCTCGCAACAAAGAGGAGTCGTTCTGGCGGCCGGTCCTCCGCTCCTGGGGGTACTGGGCCGAGACGCAGGTCGGCTACTTCGGCGAGATCAAGGGGCTGGACGGGATCTCGCCGGGTGGCCGCTATCAGCTCACTCCCTACGGGCTCGTGCGCGCCGACGACGAGGACCGCCGGAACCACGTGCCGGTGAAGGGGTCCGTCGGCGGCGATGCCAAGATCAACTTGACCTCGAACCTGATCGCGGACGTGACCGTCAACACCGACTTCGCCGAGGTCGAGGCCGACCAGGAGCAGGTCAACCTGACCCGCGACAAGCTGAAATATCCGGAGAAGCGGCCGTTCTTCCTCGAAGGGTCGAACCTCTTCTACTTCGGCGACCGCATCGAGCCTTACGACGTGGCCGAGCAGTTCCAGTTCTTCTTCAGCCGCACGATCGGCCTGTCGCCTGACGGCCTGGTGGCCATCCCGCTGCTCGGCGGTGGCAAGCTCTCCGGCAAGGTGGGGGACTGGAGCGTCGGCGCTCTCAACGTGACGGCGCGGGACACCTCGTACACCTCGGGCGGCCAGCGCTTCGAGGAGCCCGAGACGAACTACTCGGTCTTCCGCCTCAAGCGGGACCTCTATCCCGGCTCGACGATCGGCGTCATCGGCCTCGACAAGGAGGTGGTTGGCGGCGACCAGGGCACGGCGCCGTACGACCATAACCGTGGCGCCGGCTTCGACTGGGACCTCAATTTCGGCAAGCACTTCTCGTCGATCGGCTATACCACCAAAACCTTTACCCCGGGGATCGACAGCCGTGACACGGCGAGCTCGGCCGACCTCGTCTACCAGGGGGACATCCTGCGGGTGCGCACCGCGTACACCACGATCGGCGACAATTTCAACCCCGAGATCGGCTACGTCACCCGCGTCGGGATCAAGAAGAGCCAGTCGGACGTCGTCTGGATTCTGACGCCGGACGCGCTTGGGATCCACCGGGCGTACCTGAACTACGACTTCAACCACATCGTCGACAGCAACGGCCAGCTCGAGACGCAGATCTCGACGTACGAGGCCAATCTCCTGACGCCCAACAAAGCCGGCCTCGCCATCCTCTATCACCAGAACGTGGAGGTCCTGTTCGCGCCGTTCCCGGTCTACCGCAACGTCATCATCCCGCCGGGCCACTACCGGTTCTCGAATCTCTTCCTCGGCACCGGCACCGACTACGGCAAAGACCTTGCGGTCACCCTCTGGTACGACAAGGGAAACTACTACGACGGCACGCGCCTGCACACCTTCGTGAACCTGGCGGCGAAGCCCGCCCGCGGCATCCTGTTCCTCACCCAGTGGGACCGCAACGCGGTCAGGCTGCCCGAGGGGGACTTCACCATCGACCTGCTGACCGAGAACGTCACCTGGTCGATCTCGACGAAGCTCTCGACGCGCGCCATCCTGCAGTGGAACCGGGACGACAACTTCTCTGGCAACTTCCTGATCGACTGGACCTACCGTCCGGGATCGGACGTCTACCTCGTCTATAACAACGTCAAGGACTGGTACTCGCTGCGCCGGGACTCGAACACGAGCACGCTCATCCCGGGCCAGTCGGTCATCCTCAAGGTGACTCGCCGCTTCGATTTCTGAGCGCAGCCAGGAAGGACTCATGAACGAGACACCCTTCGCCCCTCCCACCGAGACCTCGACGCTGGTGGAGCTACTGCGCCGGCGGGCGCAGCTCCAGCCGGAGAGGCGGGCCTACACCTTCCTGCTCGACGGCGAGCGCGAGGAGGTCCACCTCTCGGTCGGCGAGTTGGACCGGCAGGCGCGGTCGATCGCCTCGCGGCTGCAGGCGCTGGGGGTGCGGGGAGAGAGGGCGTTGCTGCTGTATCCGCCCGGGCTGCAGTATGCGGCGGCATTCTTCGGCTGCCTGTACGCAGGGGTCACCGCCGTGCCGGTCTACCCGCCGCGGCCGAACCGCCCCGATCCGCGCCTGCTGGCGATCCTCTCGGATGCCCGGGCGCGGGTGGTGCTCACCACCTCGGCGATCCGGCCCAACGCCGAGCGGCTGCTCGCCGGCGAAGCGAAGGTTCTGTGGCTGGCCACCGACGGCGTCGATGCCGAGGGGGCGGAGGAGTGGCGGGAGCCGGGGGTGAAGGCGGACGATCTCGCCTTCCTCCAGTACACCTCGGGCTCGACCTCGGCCCCCAAGGGGGTGATGGTCAGCCACGGCAACCTGATCCACAACGAGCGGCTGATCGAGCGTGCCTTCGGCATGGGAGCGGACTCAGTGGTGGTCGGCTGGCTGCCGCTCTACCACGACATGGGGCTGATCGGGAATCTCCTGCAGCCGCTGTGGGTGGGCTGCTCCTGCGTCCTGATGTCGCCGGTCGACTTCCTGCAGAAGCCGCTGCGCTGGCTCGCCGCCCTGTCGCGCTATGGCGGCACGGTGTCCGGCGGTCCGAATTTCGCCTATGACCTGTGCGCCCGCAAGATCCGGCCCGAGGACAAGGCGGGGCTCGACCTGTCGCGCTGGGAGGTGGCCTTCAACGGTGCCGAGCCGGTGCGCGCCGAGACGCTCGACCGCTTCGCCGCGGCGTTCGCCCCCTGCGGTTTCCGCCGCGAGGCGCTGTTCCCCTGCTACGGCCTGGCCGAGGCGACGCTGTTCGTCGCCGGCGCCGGGCGGCTGGAGGCGCCGGTCGTCGGCCGCTTTCGGACGCCCGACCTCGAGCGCCACCGGGCGGTGGCCGACGAGGCTGGGAGGCCGCTGGTGAGCAGCGGGCGTCCCGCCGCCGGGCAGGAGGTGGCGATCGTCGATCCCGAGACCCTGCGCCTCGTTCCGGAGAGCGCGGTGGGGGAGATCTGGGTGGCGGGGCCGAGCGTGGCCCGCGGCTACTGGGGCCGTTCCGAGACGAAGGAGAGCGCCTTCCGGGCCTTTGTCATCGACGGTGAAGGGCCCTTCCTGCGCACCGGGGACCTCGGTTTCCTCGCCGGCGGCGAGCTGTTCGTCACCGGACGAGCCAAGGACCTGGTGATCATCCGCGGCCGCAACCACTACCCGCAGGACATCGAGCTGACGGTAGAGAAGAGCCATCCGGCCCTGCGCCCCGGCTGCGGCGCCGCCTTCTCCGTCGACGAGGGGGGCGAGGAGCGGCTGGTGGTCGTCCAGGAGCTGCGGCGCGAGGCGCGCAACGCCGATCCCGCCGAGGTGATGGAGGCGATCCGCCGCGCCGTCGCCGAGGAGCACGAGGTGCAGCTCCAGTCGGTGGCGCTGATCCGCACCGCGAGCCTGCCCAAGACGTCGAGCGGCAAGGTGCGGCGGCACGCCTGCCGCGACGCCTTCCTGGAGGGGACCCTGGCGGTGCTCGCCGCCTGGGAGCCCGAGGGGGTCGCCACCGGCATGGTCAACCTCCACCCCGACGACGACCTGACGACCGAAGCGGGGGCGCGCGCCTGGCTCGCCGCCGAGGTGGCGGCGCGGGCGGGGGTGGCCCGCACGGGCGTCGACGTGTACGAACCAATCTATCGCTACGCCCTCGATTCGATGAACGCCATGGAGCTGGCGCACGCCGTCGAGGAGCGGCTGGGCGCGCCGGTGCCGATGGAGGCCTTCTTCGAGGGGGCGAGCGTCGCCGGCGTGGTGGAACGGGCGTTCGCCGCCCGCGCCGCGCAGGCCAGTGTGCCGGCGACCGCACCGGCCGCCAACACGCCGGAGCGGCCCCTCTCGCACGGCCAGCGGGCGCTCTGGTTCCTCTACCTGCTCGACCCGGAGAGCGCCGCCTACAACGTTCCCGGACTGGTGACGATCGAGGGAGAGCTCGACGCGGCCGCGCTGCGGCGTTCCTTCCAGGCGATCGTCGACCGCCATTCCATCCTGCGCTCGACCTTCGCGGCCCTCCAGGGGGAGCCGGTGCGGCGGGTCCACGAGCGGCTGGAGGTGCCGTTCGCCGCCGATAACGTCTCCCGCTGGACGGCGGAGGACTTCGCGCGTCGGCTCGACGAGGAGGCCAACCGGCCGTTCGACCTCGAGGCCGGGCCGCTGCTGCGCGTCCGCCTCTTCGAGCGCTCGAAGCAGGAGCACGTGCTGCTCGTCGTCCTTCACCACATCGTCACCGATTTCTGGTCGCAGGGGCTGCTGCTCCAGGAGCTGGACGCGCTCTATCCGGCGGCGTGGGCGGGGGCGGAGGGCGCCGTGCCGCTCCCCGCCGCCTTTTATTCCGAGTTCGTGCGCTGGCAGCGGGAGATGCTGGGTGGCGAGTCTGGCGAGCGCCTGCGTTCCTACTGGAAGGAGCGCCTGGCCGGCGAGCTGCCGGTGCTCGACCTGCCGACCGACCGGCCGCGGCCGCCGGTGCAGACCTACGGCGGCGCCACCCACCGCATCCGCCTGCCGCGCGAGCTCTCGGCCCGCCTCGGCGCCATCGGCCGTGAGCGCGGGGCCACCCTCTTCATGACCCTGCTCGCCGCCTTCAAGGCGCTGCTCTACCGCTACACCGGCCAGGGGGATCTGCTGGTGGGCGTGCCGACCGCCGGCCGCACCCGCGCGGCCTTCGCCGGCATGCTGGGCTACTTCATCAACCCGGTGGTGCTGCGCAGCGACCTGCGGGGGAGCTCCTCGTTCGAGGAGCTGCTCGAGCAGGTCCGCCGCAACGCCCTGGGCGCCTTCGAGCACCAGGATTACCCGTTCCCGCTGCTGGTCGAGGACCTGCAACCGGAGCGCGATCCCAGCCGCTCCCCGCTGTTCCAGGTGATGTTCGTGCTGCAGAAGGCCCCCCATCTCCAGGGGCAGGACCTCACCGCCTTCGCCCTCAATGAGGAGGGGGCGCGGCTCGCGGTCGGCGGGCTGCCGCTGGTCTCGATGCCGCTCGAGGAGCGCATCGCCCAGTTCGACCTCACGCTGACCGTCGGGGAGAACGCAGGCGAGCTGGAGGCGGCGTTCAACTACAACACCGACCTGTTCGGCGCCGAGACCATCGACCGCATGACGCGGCACTTCGAGACCCTGCTCGCCGGCATCGCCGCGGACCCGGCGCGCCGGGTCGCCGACCTGCCGCTGCTGACCGACGCCGAGCGCTACCGGATGCTGGTGAAGTGGAACCACACCCGCGCCTACTACCCCGAGACGGCGCTGATCCACGGCCTGTTCGAGGGGCAGGTGGACCAGACGCCGTCGCTGCCGGCGGTGATGCACCGCGGCGAGGAGCTCATCTACCGCGAGCTCGACCGGCGGGCCAACCGGCTCGCCCATCACCTGATCGCGCGGGGGGCCGGCCCGGAGGAGCTGATCGGCGTCTGCATCGAGCGCTCGCCCGAGCTGATCGTGGCCATCCTCGGCATCCTCAAGGCCGGGGCCGCCTACCTGCCGCTCGACCCCGAGTACCCCCGCGAGCGGCTGGGCTTCATGCTGGAGGACGCCGGCGTCCGCCGCGTGATCACCCAGGAGTCGCTGCGCCCGCTGCTGCTCCAGGACCGGCAGATCCTCAGCCTCGACGCGGACGCCGGCTGGGAGACCCTCGATGCCCCTGGCGCGGCCGACTCGCGCCCGCCCCTGCGCGGCGCGGCCGACAACGCCGCCTGCGTCATCTACACCTCCGGCTCGACCGGGCAGCCCAAGGGCGTGGTGCTCACCCACCGCAACCTGGCGAACCTGGTGGTCTCCTTCATCCGCAGCTACAGCCCGGACGTCAGCGACCGCATGCTGCCGCTGACCTCGATCGCCTCGGCCAGCTTCGTGGGCGAGATCTTCCCCATCCTCTGCGCCGACGGCGCCCTGGTGCTGCCGGACCGCGAGGAGATCCTGGACACCGCGCGGCTGATCGAGCTGATCGCGCGCTCCCAGGTGTCCATCCTGTCGACCGTGCCGTCGCTGATCGCCACCCTCAACGCGATGAAGGAGGAGCTGCCCAAGCTGCGGCTGATCCTCGCCGGCGGCGAGGCGCTGAGCGCCGGGGACGTCGACCGCATCCTCGAGTCCGCCACCATCGTCAACGGCTACGGCCTGACCGAGACCTCGATCTGCTCGACCTCCTATCCCGTCGGAATGGCCGATCTCCAGGCGGGCGGCGCGCTGCCGATCGGCCGGCCGCTGATGAATCACCAGCTCTACATCCTCGACCCCGAGCTGAACCTGATGCCGATCGGCTGCACGGGGAGCCTCTACATCGCCGGCGACGGCGTCTCCCGCGGCTACCGCAACAACCCGCGGCTGACGGCGGACCGCTTCGTGCCCGACCCGTTCGAGCCGGGCGGCCGGATGTACCGCACCGGCGACCTCGCGAGCTGGTTGCCGGACGGCAACGTCCTGTTCCGCGGCCGTGCCGACCAGCAGGTCAAGGTGCGCGGCTTCCGCATCGAGCTGGGGGAGATCGAGACCGTGCTCGGGGCGCACCGCTGCGTCGCCGAGGCGGCCGTGGTGCCGCGTCAGGAGGCGGGGGAGAAGCGGCTGGTGGCCTACGTGGTGACCGGTCCGGAGGAAGCGGACGCTGGCGAGCCCCTGACCGCCGGCATCCTGCTCGCCCACCTGCGCGAGCGGCTGCCCGAGTATATGGTGCCGTCGGCGTTCGTCTTCCTGCCGGCCCTGCCCCTGTCGCCCAACGGCAAGGTGGACGCCCGCGCGCTGCCGGCGCCCGAGCGCGTACGCCCCGAGCTGGAGGCCGCCTACGCGGCGCCGAAGAGCGAGCTCGAGCGGATCATCGCCGCCGTCTGGCAGGAGGCGCTGGCGGTCGACACGGTGGGTATCCACGACAACTTTTTTGACCTCGGCGGCCACTCGCTGCTGCTGGCTCGCGTGCACTCGCGCCTGCGCGAGGTGCTCGGCCGCGACCTGTCGCTGGTCGAGCTGTTCAAGAACCCGACGGTCAGCTCGCTGGCGGCAGCGCTCTCGGCGCCGGCCGCGGCGCTGGAGACGGCCGAGCCGCACCGCGGTCTCGACCGCCAGGAGCGTCCGGACCGCCTGGACCGGGCGGAGGTGGAGATCGCGGTGGTCGGCCTCGCCGGCCGCTTCCCCGGCGCCAAGACGGTCGACCAGCTCTGGGACAACCTGCGCGCCGGCCGCGAGGCGATCCACTTCTTCACCGACGAGGAGCTGCTGGCGGCCGGCGTCGATCCCGAGCTGGTGGCCAACCCCGACTACGTCAAGGCCAAGGGGATCCTGGGCGACGTCGACCAGTTCGACGCCGCGCTGTTCGGCCTCGCCCCGCGCGAGGTCGAGCTGATGGATCCGCAGCACCGGATCTTCCTCGAGTGCTGCTGGGAGGCCCTGGAGCGGGCCGGCTACAACTCGGGCCGGCCGGTGGGGCGGGTGGGGGTGTTCGGCGGCGAGAGCATGAACACCTACCTGATCACCAACCTGCTGTCGCACCTGGAGCTGGTGGCCTCGGCTGAGACTCTGCAGGCCTCGCTCGGCAACGACAAGGACCCGCTCACCTCGCGCGTCTCCTACAAGCTCAACCTCAAGGGGCCGAGCATCACTATCCAGAGCGCCTCGTCGACCTCGCTGGTGGCGGTCCACGTCGCCTGCCAGAGCCTGATCAACCGCGACTGCGACATGGCGCTCGCCGGTGGCATCTCGATCCATCTGCCCGAGCTCTCCGGTTACATGTTCCACGACGGGGGGACGACCTCGCCGGACGGCCACTGCCGCACCTTCGACGCCCGCGCCAAGGGGTTCGTCAGCGGCCACGGCTGCGGCGTCGTGGTGCTCAAGCGGCTCGCCGACGCCCTGCGCGATGGCGACCACGTGCACGCCGTGATCAAGGGCTCGGCCTGCAACAACGACGGCTCGCTCAAGGTCAGCTACACCGCTCCCAGTGTCGACGGCCAGGTCGAGGTCTACTCGATGGCCTACGCCAACGCTGGCGTCTCCCCCGACACGCTGAGCTACGTCGAGTGCCACGGCACGGCGACGCCGATGGGGGATCCGATCGAGATCGCCGCCCTGACGCAGGCGTTCCGCGCCCACACCGACCGCCGGAACTTCTGCGCCATCGGCTCGCTGAAGACCAACGTCGGCCATCTCGACTCCGCGGCCGGCGTCTGCGGCCTGATCAAGGCGGTGCTGGCGCTGGAACACCGAGAGATCCCGCCCAGCCTCCACTTCGAGCGGCCGAACCCGCAGATCGACTTCGCCAACAGTCCGTTCTTCGTCAACGCGGCGCTGCGCGACTGGGAGACGGACGGCCGGCCGCGCCGCGCCGGCGTGACCTCGCTCGGCATGGGCGGCACCAACGCCCACGTGATCCTGGAGGAGGCGCCGTGGTCCGAGCCCTCCGGTCCCTCGCGCCCCTGGAAGCTGCTGCCGCTCGCCGCCCACGCCGAGGCGGCCCTGGAGACCGCGACCTCGGAGCTGGCGGCCTTCCTCGACCGCCGCCCGCTGCTCGACCTCGCCGACGTCGCCTACACGCTGCAGGTGGGCCGCCGGCCGTTCGTCCACCGCCGGGCGCTGCTCTGCCGCGACCTGGAGGACGCCGTGCGGACGCTCGAGTCGCGGGATCCGGAACGCATCCTCACCGCCCGCCAGGAGGCGGGAGACCGGCCGGTCGTGTTCCTGTTCACCGGTCAGGGCTCGCAGTACCCCAACATGGGCCGCGGCCTCTACGACGGCGAGCCGACCTTCCGCGGCGAGGTGGACCGCTGCTGCGACCTGCTGCGCCCGCACCTGGGTCTCGACCTGCGGGAGGTCCTCTTCCCGCCGCCGGAGGGGGAGGCGGCCGCCGCCGAGCGGCTGCGCCAGACGGCGCTCGCGCAGCCGGCGCTGTTCGTCGTCGAGTACGCCCTCGCCACCCTCTGGATGCAGTGGGGGGTGCGCCCGCAGGCGATGCTCGGCCACTCGATCGGCGAATACGTGGCCGCCTGCCTCGCCGGCGTCTTCTCGCTGCGCGACGCCCTGGCGCTGGTGGCCGCGCGCGGCCGCCTGATGCAGCGGCTCCCCGGCGGCTCGATGCTGGCCGTGCCGCTGCCGGAAGCCGAGGTTCTCCCCCTGCTCGGCGGGGAGCTGTCGCTCGCCGCCGTCAACCGCCCGTCGCTCTGCGTGGTGGCGGGACCCACCCCCGCGGTCGAGGCGCTGCGCGAGGAGCTCGCGGCGCGGGGGATCGAGGGCCGCCCGCTCCACACCTCGCACGCCTTCCACTCGGCGATGATGGAGCCGATCCTAGCGCCGTTCGCCGACCGCGTGCGCAAGGTGCGGCTGTCGTCGCCGCACCTGCCCTACCTGTCGAACGTGACCGGCACCTGGATCCGGCCCGAGGAGGCGACCGACCCCGAGTACTGGACGGCGCACGTCCGGAGCGCCGTGCGCTTCGCGGACGGCGCCGCCGAGCTGCTGCGCGAGCCCAACCGGGTGTTCCTCGAGGTGGGTCCGGGCAACGTTCTCACCACCCTGGTGCGGCAGCACCCGGCGCGCACACCGGCCCAGGCGGTGCTGCCGTCGCTGCGCCATCCACGGGAGGCGGCGGACGACGACGCCTTCCTGCTCGGCACGCTCGTCCGGCTCTGGCTGGCCGGCGTCGAGGTCGACTGGAGCGGCTTCTACGCCCACGAGCGGCGGCGGCGGGTGCCGCTGCCGACCTACCCCTTCCAGCGGCAGCGCTACTGGGTGGAGCCCCGTAAGCCAGAGGGGCGCGGGCGCGATCGCCTGGAGACCCGCCGTCGGCGGAACCTCGCGGCCTGGTCCTACGCGCCGGTCTGGAAACGGACCGCGCCCGCGCCGGCCGCTCCCATCGAGGACGGGCCCGGCGCTTGGCTGGTCTTCCTCGACGACTGCGGCCTGGGGGCGGAGGCTCTCCACCTGTTGGAAGCCGAAGGCCGGCAGGTGATCGCCGTGCTCCCCGGCGACCGCTTCGCGCGGACGGGGGAGCGCTCGTTCACCCTCGACGCCTGGAACGCCGCCGGCTACGACCTCCTGCTGGAGGAGCTCGCCGCGCGCGACCTGCGGCTGGGTACGGTCCTCCATCTGTGGAACGTCACCGCGGAGCCCGGCGGCTCGTCGCTGTCCGGGGTCGACCGCGGCTTGGAGCGGGGGTTCTTCAGCCTGACCTTCCTGGCGCAGGCGCTCGGCAAGCGCAAGCCGGCCGACCTGGTGCGGGTGCTCGCGGTGTCGAACGGCCTCCAGCGGGTCACCGGCGAGGAGCCGCTGCAGCCGGTCAAGGCGGCGCTGCTCGGCCCCTGCCGGGTGATCCCGCGCGAGCTTCCCCACATCGCCTGCCGGAGCCTCGACGTGACGTTGCCCGTGACCAACGGCGACAGCCTGATGGTGCTCGCCCGCCGCGTGCTGGAGGAGCTCTCCTTCTTCGATGCCCCCGGCGAGCCGGTCGCCGCCCTGCGCGGCCGCTTCCGCTGGGTGCAGGAGCTCGAGCCGCTGCCGCTGCCGACGATCGAGGGGCCCGAGGGCACCCCGCGCCTGCGGCGGGGGGGCGTCTACCTGATCACCGGCGGCCTCGGCGCCCTCGGCCTGGAGGTCGCCGAGCTGCTGGCGCGCACGGCGTCGGCGAAGCTGGTGCTCGTCGGCCGCACGCCGCTGCCGGAGCGCGAGATCTGGAGCTCCTGGCTCGCCGCCCACGGCGAGGGGGACGCCACCTCGCGACGCATCCAGAAGCTCCGCGCCATCGAGGCGCTGGGGGGCGAGGTGATGACGGTCGCCGCCGATGTCGCCGACGCCGCGGCGGTGGCCGCTGTGCGGGACGCGGCGATGGCGCGCTTCGGGACCGTCCACGGCGTGATCCATGCCGCCGGACGGCCGGGCGGCGGCATCGTCCAGGTCAAGACCCGCGAGGCGGCCGAGGCGGTGCTGGCGCCCAAGGTGAAGGGGGCCCTGGCGCTCGACGAGGTCTTCCGCGGCCGGCCCCTCGACTTCATGGTCCTCTTCTCGTCGGTCACCGCCCTGCTCGCCCAGCCGGGGCAGGTCGACTACGCGGCGGCCAACGCCTTCCTCGACGCCTTCGCCCAGGAGCGCTGCGCCCGCGGCGCCTTCACCCTGTCGCTCGGCTGGGACGCCTGGCGGGAGGTGGGTATGGCGGTCGAGACCGCCGTGCCGGAAGAGCTGCGCGAGTGGCGCGCCCGGGAGCTGAAGCTTGGGATGTCGACGGCCGAGGGGCTGGAGGTCTTCCGCCGCGCCCTCGCCGGAGCGTCCCCCTGGCTGGTGATCTCGACCCAGGATCTCGCCGCCCGCTTCGAGCAGAGCCGCGCTGCGGGCACCCTGGCGGAGATCGAAGGGGTGCAGAACGCGCGCGAGGCCCATCCTCGTCCCCTGCTCGCCAATGCCTATGTGGCGCCGCGCGGCGCCGCCGAGCAGCGCATCGCGGTGGTCTGGCAGGAGCTGCTGGGCATCGAGACGGTGGGCGTGCACGACAATTTCTTTGACCTCGGCGGCAACTCACTGATGGCGATCCGCGTCATCGCGCGGCTGAAGAGCGAGCTGGGGGTGGACGTCTCCGAGGTCACCATCTTCGAAGCCCCGACCGTTGCCGCCCTCGCCAGGCTTCTCGATCCCGAGGCGGAGAGTGGCGAGGATTTCGAGGGAAGCCGGAGCCGCGGCGAGCGGCGGCGGGCGGTCCGGAAAAGCCGGCGCGCACCCGTGGAGGTTGGCTAGACGGATGGCATACGACCTGGACGCGAGCAGCGTGGTCGCGATCGTGGGGATGGCCGGGCGCTTCCCCGGCGCGCGGAACCTGGCGGAGTTCTGGCTCAACCTCCGCGCCGGGGTGGAATCCGTGCGCTTCCTCTCCGGCGAGGAGATGGCGGCGCTCGGCGTGACGCCGGGATTGGCGGCGGACCCCGCCTGGGTGCCGGCGGTGGCGATGCCGGAGGGGATCGAGGAGTTCGACGCCCCGTTCTTCGGCGTCAGCCACCGCGAGGCGGAGATCCTCGACCCGCAGCACCGGCTGTTCCTGGAGACCTGCTGGGCGGCGCTCGAGGACGCCGGCTACTCTCCCGACTCTCCCGAGCCCCTGACCGCGGTGTTCGGCGGTGCCACCACCAGCACTTACCTGCTGTTCAATCTGGCGCGCAACCCCCAGTTGGTGGCCGCGGTCGACCCGCTGCAGCTCATCGTCGGCAATGCCGTCGACTCGCTGACCACGCGCGTCTCCTACAAGCTGAACCTGAAGGGGGCGAGCCAGGCCGTGCAGTGCGCCTGCTCGACTTCCCTGGTGGCCGTCCACCTCGCCTGCCAGAGCCTGCTCGACATGGAGTCCGACGTGGCCCTCGCCGGCGGCGTATCGATCAACGTCGGGCAGCGGGCGGGCTACCGGTTCCAGGAGGACTCGATCCTGGCTCCAGACGGCCACTGCCGGGCCTTCGACGCCGGCGCCCGCGGCACGATCTTCGGCGGTGGCGTCGGGGTCGTCGTGCTGAAGCGCCTGGACGACGCCCTCGCGGCCGGCGACACGATCCGCGCCGTGGTCCGCGGCTCGGCGGTGAACAACGACGGCGCGGCCAAGGTCGGCTACACGGCCCCGTCGGTCGAGGGGCAGGCCGCGGTGGTGGCCGAGGCTCTCGGAGCGTCCGGGGTTGACGCCGGGACGATCGGCTACATCGAGGCGCACGGCACCGGCACCGCGCTCGGCGATCCGATCGAGATCCAGGCGCTCGCCAGGGCCTACGGCTCCTTCACGCCGAAGCGCGGCTTCGCGGCCTTGGGCACGGTGAAGAGCAACATCGGTCACCTCGACATCGCCTCCGGGATCGCCGGTCTGATCAAGACGGTCCTCGCCCTGGAGCACGCCGAGATTCCGCCGAGCCTGCACTTCGAGACGCCGAACCCGCGGATCGACTTCGCGGCGAGTCCGGTCTACGTCAACCGCGAGCTGGCGGTCTGGCCGCAGGGCGCCGGGCCGCGCCGGGCGGCCGTCAGCTCGTTCGGGTTCGGGGGCACCAACGCCCACGTGATCCTGGAAGAGGCGCCAGCACGGCCGCCGAGGCCGGGGACGGCGGAGCCCGCGCGGCACCTCCTAATCCTCTCCGCCAAGACCGAGCCCGCCCTGGCGGCGGCCGCCCGCAACCTGGCGGAGCACTTCCGGGAGCATCCGGAAACCGATCTCGGGGACGCCGCTTTCACCCTGCTGGCCGGTCGGCAGGCCTTCGCGCACCGCCGGGCGGTGGTCTGCCACGACGTCGCCGACGCCGCGGCCCGCCTTGCCGAACCCGCGGAATCGCCGGCCGGCATGGGTCCGCTGGCCGAGGCTGGCCGCCGCTGGCTCGCCGGCGAGCCGCTCGACGCCGCGGAGCTGTTCGCCGGCGGGAAGCGGCGGCGGATCCCGCTCCCCACCTACCCGTTCGAGCGCCACCGGTATTGGATCGAGCCAGCCGGGATCGTGGCCAGCGGGCCGCCGGCCGCCACCGCCCCGTCCCTGCACGCCCGGCCGCCGCTGGCCACCCCCTACGTGGCGCCGCGAGGAGAGGGCGAAGAGCGGGTGGCCGCGGTGTGGCGCGAGGTGCTAGGCGTCGCCGAGGTGGGAGTGCACGACAGCTTCCTGGAGCTGGGCGGCGACTCGCTGCTGGCGACCCGCCTGATGTCGCGGCTGCGCGAGGAGCTCGCCGTCGATCTGTCGATGGACCGGCTATTCGCTCAGCCGACGGTGGCCGCCGTGGCCGCAGCCGTGGTGGAGGCACGGGCGGGGCAGGCGGGAGATGAGGAGTTGGCCCGGCTGCTCGCCGAGATCGGCGGCATGTCCGAGGACGATCTGGAGCGCGAGCTGGCCGCCGGCGACGAGGAGCCCCGTGGCTGATCTCGACGTCCTGAAGGGGCTCTCGCCCCGGCAGCGGGATCTGCTGCTGCGCCGGCTTCGGGAGGCGGGGCCCGGCGCCCGTACAGCGGAGCCGGAGCGGATCCCTCGCCAACCGCGCACGGAGCGGGAGAATGCCTTCCCGCTCTCCTATGCCCAGCAGCGGCTCTGGTTCCTTGACCGCATGGGACCAGAAAGCCCGCTCTACAACCTCCCCGCCGCCTTCGAGGTGAGCGGCCGGCTCGACATCGCCGTGCTGGAAGCAGTCCTGCGGGAGATCGTCCGCCGGCACGAGGTCTTGCGCACCACGTTCGCCGACGGGCCGGACGGGCCGGTGCAGGAGGTCCATCCACGGGGAGACCTCGCGATCGCGGTCGCTGACCTGAACGGCATGCCCGAGGGAGAGCGGCGGGCCGAGGCTTGGCGGCGGGCCACCGTCGAGTGCCGCCGACCGTTCGACCTCGCTCGTGGGCCGCTGCTACGCGTCCTGCTGCTGCGGCTGGCGGACGAGGAGCACCTGGTGACGCTCAACCTCCACCACGTGGTCAGCGACGGCTGGTCGATGGGCGTCCTGGTGCGCGAGATGGCTGCCCTCTACCCGGCGTTCGCGGCCGGCGCGCCATCCCCGCTGCCCGCGCTGCCCATCCAGTACGCTGACTTTGCGGTCTGGCAGCGGGAGTGGCTGAGCGGGGGAGCGCTCGACACCCAGCTCGCCTTCTGGCGCGAGCGGCTGGCCGGGGCCCCGACATTGATCGAGCTGACGACCGACCACCCGCGGCCGGCCGTGCGGACGGTGCGCGGTGCCCAGGCGCCGGTGCGGCTCTCGCCGGCGCTCGTCCAGGCGCTGCGGGAGACCGCCCGGGCGGAGGGAGCGACCCTGTTCATGGTGGTCCTCGCCACCTTCGAGCTGCTCCTCCACCGCTGGGCGAACCAGGACGAGATGCTGGTCGGCTCGCCGATCGCCAACCGCAACCGGGCGGAGATCGAGGGGCTGATCGGCTTCTTTGTCAACAGCCTGGTGATGCGGGGGGACCTCCGCGGTGAGCCCACGTTCGCCGGGCTGCTGGCCCGGGCGCGCGAGGCGGCGCTCGCCGCCTACGCCCATCAGGACCTGCCGTTCGAGCGGTTGATCGAGGCGCTGCACCCGCAGCGCGATCTCAGCCGGCCTCCCCTCTTCCAGGTGATGTTCACCCTCCAGCGGGCCGAGGCCGAGGCGCTCGACCTGCCGGGGCTGCGGCTCGTGCCTCGCGATATCGATTCCGGCACCGCCAAGTTCGAGCTGACTCTCCATCTGGCCGAAGGGGCGGAGAACGTCGCCGGCTGGATCGAGTACAACACCGACCTCTACGAGGCGGCGACCGCGACCAGGATGGCCGAGCAGCTCCTCTCGCTGCTGGAATCCGCGCCCACCGGGCTCGCCAGCCCGGCCGCCGACCTGCCGCTGCTGCCAGCGGCGCAGCTCCTGGAGATTCTCGCCACGGCGGAGGGCGGAGCAGGGGAGCCGGTGGAGGAAGAATGTTTCCACCGCCTGTTCGAGCGCCGGGCCCGCGAGCGGCCGGACGCGCCGGCGCTGATGGCGGGAGAGGAGATCTGGACCTACGGCGAGCTCGACCGCCACGCCAACCGCCTGGCCCACCATCTGCGGGAGCTGGGCGTAGGGCCGGAGGTCCTGGTCGCCCTCTGCATGTCGAGAACGTCACGGCGGATCGCCGCCCTGCTGGCGATCCTCAAGGCGGGGGGCGCCTATGTTCCCCTCGATCCCGCCTACCCTCGGGAGCGTCTGGCATTCATGCTGGAGAACAGCGAGGCGTCGCTGCTGCTGACCGAGGAAGCTCTGCTCGCCTTCCTGCCGGAGTTGCCGCCCGGGCGCGTCCTGCTCCTCGACGGGGCTTGGCCGGGTTCCCCTGAGCAGGAGGCTGAGCGGCCGCCGGACGGGGTCACCGGCGACAATCTCGCCTACGTGATCCACACCTCCGGCTCGACCGGCCGCCCCAAGGGGGTGCTCTGCGGCCACCGGGGAGCCTGCCGGATGGCAGCCCACGCGATCGGCCTGCTGCAACTCGGACCGGGGGCGCGCATCCCGCAACTGGCATCGCTCAGCTTCGATGCCTCCGTGTTCGAGATCTTCCCGGCACTGGCGTCGGGAGCGGCGCTGATCCTGCTGCCCGCCGGGTTGCTGGGCGACGATCTGGCGGTGGAGCTGCGCCAGCAGGGCGCCACCTCGATGGTCGCCATCGCCATCCTCGAGACCCTCAGCGAGGAGATCCCATCCCTGCGCGCCGTCTGCTCGGGCGGGGAGGCCCTGCCGGCGGAGGTGGCGGCGCGATGGTCGGCCGGCCGCGCGCTCACCAACTGCTATGGCCCGACCGAGGTGACGGTCTATGCGACGTCGATGCCCTGCCCGCCGGGACGGCGGGTGATCCCGCCCATCGGCCGGCCGATCGAGGGGGCCCGCGCCTACGTTCTCGACCGGCGGCTGCGGCTCGCCCCCACGGGGGCGGCGGGCGAGCTGTACGTCGGCGGCGAGGGGCTGGCGCACGGCTATCTGCGCCGGCCGGACCTCACCGCCGAGCGGTTCGTGCCCGACCCCTGGAGCGGCGTGCCGGGAGCGCGCCTGTACCGCACCGGCGACCTCGTGCGCTGGCGCGCCGACGGTCCGCTCGATTTCCTCGGTCGCGTCGACGCGCAGGTGAAGATCCGCGGCTTCCGTGTCGAGCTGGGCGAGGTGGAGGCGGCGCTCGGCCGCCATCCCGCGGTCGAGCGGGCGGTGGTCATGGCGCGGGAGGACTCGCCGGGGCTCCGCCGGCTGGTGGCCTACGCCGTGCCGGCTGCGGGCGTGGCGCCCACCGCTGGCGAGCTGCGCGCGTTCCTCCAGGCGGCCCTGCCGGAATTCATGGTCCCCGCGGCCGTCGTGGTGCTCCCCGTCCTGCCGCTAACGGCCAACCGCAAGGTCGACTTCAAGGCCCTGCCGGCGCCAGAGGGCAGCCCTGAGGCGGCCTATGTGATGCCGCGCAACGAGGTCGAGCGGACGATCTCCGGGATTTGGCGCGAGGTGCTGCGGGTCCAGCGCGTCGGGGTGAACGACAACTTCTTCGACCTCGGCGGCCACTCGCTGCTGATGGCCCGCGTGCACTCGCGGCTACGCGAGGCCTTCCCCGGTTTCTCCCTCGGCCTGGTCGATCTGTTCAAGTATCCGACGGTGAGCGTCCTCGCCACCCGCCTGAGCGGCGGTGAAGGAGAGGAGGCGGTCCCGGCTTCGCGGGCCGGCGTCGAGCGCGCCCGCATCCGACGGAACGCCGCCGGACGCGGGGAGACCGGGATCGCGATCGTGGGCATGGCCTGCCGCTTCCCGGGAGCGGATTCGGTCGAGCGGTTCTGGGAGAACCTGACCGGTGGGGTCGAGTCGATCGCCGCCTTCACCGACGAACAGCTCCGGGCCGCCGGCGTCTCCGAGTCAGACCTCGCCAACCCACGATACGTCCGGGCGCGCGGGGTCATCGCCGAGCCCGCTGGGTTCGACGCCGGGTTCTTCGGCTACAGCCCGCGCGAAGCCGAGATCATGGACCCGCAGCAGCGGGTCTTCCTTGAGTGCTCCTGGGAGGCCTTCGAGGATGCCGGCCTCGATCCGGCGCGGATCGCCGGAGACGTTGGCGTATTCGCTGGCGTGGGAATGAACACCTACGTCTTCAACCTGCTGCCGGACCCCGAGATCCTCGAGTCGGTGGGGAGCTTCCAGCTCTCGATCTCCAACGACAAGGACTTCCTGGCCTCGCGGGTCTCCTACAAGCTGGGCCTCCGGGGACCGAGCCTGTCGGTGCAGACCGCCTGCTCGACGTCGCTGGTCGCCACCCATCTCGCCTGCCAGAGCCTGCTCGCCGGCGAGTGCGACGCGGCGCTCGCCGGCGGGGTAGCGATCCGTCTGCCGCAGGAGACCGGCTATCACCATCACGAGGGATCGGTCTTCTCGCCGGACGGCCACTGCCGCGCCTTCGACGCCCGGGCCGGCGGCTTCGTGGCGGGCAACGGCGCCGGCGTCGTGCTGCTCAAGCGGCTGCAGGACGCTCTGCGCGACGGCGACCCCATCCACGCCGTGATCAAGGGATCGGCGATCAACAACGACGGCGCGCTCAAGGTTGGCTATACCGCGCCGAGCGTCGACGGCCAGGCGCGGGTGATCGCCCAGGCGCTCGCGGTCGCGGGCGTGCCGCCGGAGACCATCGGCTATGTCGAGGCCCACGGCACGGGCACCGATCTCGGCGATCCGATCGAGATCGCGGCGCTCGCCCAGGCGTTCGGATCCCAACTCCGGCAGGGGAGCTGCGCCATCGGCTCGGCCAAGACCAACATCGGCCACCTGGACAGCGCGGCCGGCGTCGCCGGCCTGATCAAGGCGGCCCTCGTGCTGGAGCGCGGGCAGATTCCGCCGAGCCTAAACTTCGAGACTCCCAATCCAAAGCTTGAGCTGGAGAGGACGCCCTTCCGGGTCAACGACCGGCTGACCGGCTGGCCCGCCGGCTCCGAGCCGCGGCGTGCCGGCGTCAGCTCGATGGGGATCGGCGGCACCAACGCTCACATCGTGCTGGAAGAGGCGCCGGCGCGCGAGGAGTCCACGCCGGGCCGTCCCTGGCAGCTCCTGCCGTTCTCGGCGCGTGGCGAGACCGCGCTCGCCGCGGCGGCGGAACGGCTCGCCGGTCACCTCCGGAGCCATCCTGACTTCGACCTGGCGGACGCGGCTTACACTCTGCAGACCGGACGCCGGCGGTTCGACCACCGCGCCTTCGCTCTCGCCCGTACCGCCGAGGAGGCGGTCACGGCGCTAGACGGGCGCGATCCCGAGCGCTTCGCGGTCGGCGCCGGCGAAGCGGATTCGGTCGTCTTCCTGTTCAGCGGCCAGGGCTCGCAGCATCCTGGAATGGCGGCCGAACTCTACCGCTCGGAGCCGGTCTTCCGCGAGCAGATCGACCTCGCCTGCGCGCATCTGCTCCCGCGGCTCGGTTTTGATCTGCGGACGCAGCTCTTCCCGCCGGCGGAGGAGGCCGAAGCGGCCGCCGCGCGGCTGGACAGGACCGAGATCACCCAGCCGGCCCTGTTCGTCGTCGAGCACGCCCTCGCCCGGCTCTGGATGTCTTGGGGGGTACGGCCGCGAGCGATGATCGGCCATTCGGTCGGCGAGTACGTCGCCGCCTGCCTGGCCGGGGTCTTCTCGCTGGACGACGCCCTGGAGCTGGTCGCCGAGCGGGGGTGCCGGATGGGAGAGATGCCCGCCGGCGCGATGCTCGCCGTCTCGCTGTCCGAGGGGGAGGTCCGGCCGCTCCTCGGCGAAGACCTCTCCCTGGCCGCCGTGAACGCGCCCGGGCGCACGGTCGTGGCGGGGCCGGACGCGGCGGTGGAGGCCTTGTCAGCACGACTCGCGGCCCGCGGCGTCCGCCACGGCCGGCTGCGTACGTCGCACGCCTTCCACTCGGCGATGATGGAGCCGGCGATCGCGCCGTTCGCCGTGGCCCTGAGGAGGGTGCGCCTGCGGCCGCCGTCGATCCCCTTCGTCTCGAACGTCACGGGCACCTGGATCACCGCCGAGGAGGCGACCGATCCGGAGTACTGGGCGCGCCATCTGCGTGGCGCCGTGCGCTTCTCTGAGGGCATGGCCGAACTGCTGCGCGAGCCCGGCCGGATCTTTCTGGAGGTCGGCCCCGGCAACGCGCTGGCCACCCTGGTACGCGAGCGGGAGGGCTCGCCGGTCGCCCTCGCCTCGCTGCCGCACCCGAACGACCGGCGGAGCGACCTCGCGTTCGTGTTGACGGCGCTCGGCCGTCTCTGGCTGGCGGGGATCGAGGTCGACTGGGAGTCGCTGCACGCCGGCGAGCGCCGCCGCCGCGTCCCCCTGCCGACCTATCCATTCGAGCGCCGGCGGTACTGGATCGAGGGAACCGGCCCGCTGGGAATCGGCAAGGTGGAGGCCCGCCATCTCGGTCTGTCGAAGCGGCCCGATCCGGCGGACTGGCTCTACGCTCCCACCTGGAGGCGGGCCGCCGCTCCCGCGCGCGCGCCTTTCGAAGGCCTGCGCCTGGTCTTGGGCGGCGGGGAGATCGGAGGGGAGATCGCCGGGCGCCTCCGCGCGGCCGGAGAGGACGTGGTCACCCTGGAGCCGGGGGAGGACGCCGCCTCCCGTCTCGCGGAGTTGCGTGCCGGGGAACGCCCGGTGCGGTCGATCATCCATCTCGACAGCCTGGAGGGAAAGGGTTTCGAGGCGGCGCAGGAGCACGGCTTCTGGAGCCTCGTCCGCCTCGCCCAAGCGCTCGCGGAGAGCCCCGGGCCGGTTGACGTCTGCGTAGTGGCGGCGGGGCTGTTCGACGTCACCGGCCGCGAGGAGCTGCGCCCCGAGCGGGCGACCCTGCTGGGGCCGGCGCGGGTCATTCCCTGGGAGTTGCCGCACGTCTCCTGCCGGGTTGTGGACGTGGAGCCGCCGCTCGATCCCGAGCAGCTCCTGCGGGAGATCGCCGCCGGTCCCACGGACGCAAGGGTGGTCGCCCTGCGCGGTCCCCACCGCTGGCTGCCCGACTTCGAGCCGATCCGCCTGGACGGCGAGACGGTGCTGTCGCCGCGGCTCCGCGAGGACGGCGTCTATCTCGTCACCGGAGGCCTGGGTGGCGTCGGCTCCGAGATCGCCAGGTCGCTGGCGGCGGGTCGGCGGGTGCGGCTGGCGCTCCTGGGACGAACTCCGCTGCCACCGCGCGAGGAGTGGTCCGCCAGGGTGGCCGCGGAGGACGAGATCGCCGGCAAGATCCGCCGCCTGCTGGCTTTGGAGGAGATGGGGGCGGAGGTGCTCCCCCTGACTGGGGACGTTGCCGACCGGGATGCCCTGGAGCGCGCGATCGGCGAGATCCGGCGGCGGTTCGGGGCCCTCCATGGCGTGGTGCACGCGGCGGGGGTCCCGGGGGGCAGACTGATGCAGCTCAAGACAGTGGGGGAACCCGATTCCCGGGTCCTCGGCGTTCTCTTTCTGGACGACCTGCTGCGTGACGAGCCCCTCGACTTCCTGGTCCTCACCGCATCCTTCGGTGCTCTCTTCGGTGAGCCGGGTCAGGTGGACCTCTGCGCCGCCTCCGCCTTCTTCGACGCCTTCGCTCAATTGCGCTCGCGCCGGCCGGGGCCGTCCGTGCTCACGATCGACTGGGACACCTGGCGCGACGTGGGGATAGCGGCGGACGTTCGCGGGCTGCCGGAGGAACTGCTCCGGGCGCGCGAGCAGGCGCTGGCGACCGCCATCGCGCCAGCCGAGGGACGGGCGGTCTTCGCGCGTCTCCTCGAACACTCGGAGACGCCGCAGGTGGTGGTCTCGACCCGGGATCTGGGCGCGGTCGGCGAGCGCTTGCGGTCCCTGATGCGGGGAGGCCCGGCTCCAATCCGCGCCGCCCACGCCCGCCCGGAGCTGCGCAGCGCTTACGAGCCGCCGCGCAATGACACCGAGGCGGCGCTTGCCGCCATCTGGCAGGACCTGCTGGGTATCGAACGCATAGGGGTGAACGACAATTTCTTTGACCTGGGAGGCCACTCGCTGCTGGCGACCCAGGTCATGTCCCGCGTGCGGGAGACGCTGGGCGTCGATCTCTCGCTGGCGGCCCTCTTCGAGACGCCGACGGTCGGCGGCCTCGCCGGGCGCGTGGCGAGCCGGACGGAGCCGCCGGAGAACGACGAGCTGGAAGCGCTCCTGCGGGAGATCGAGGGGCTCTCCCCGGAGGAAGCCGAGGCGGCCTACGTCCAGGAATCCGATGAGCATCTCTGAGAAAGATGTCGGCCGGCGGATCGCCTCTCTCACTCCGGAGCAGAGGAGATTGCTGGAGCTGCGGATGCAGCGGCAGGCGAAGGTCGATCCGTCCAAGCCCCGCCCGCTTCCGAGAGCGGCGGGACCCAACGCCTTTCCGCTCTCTTTCGCCCAGCAGCGGCTGTGGCTCCTCGAGCGCCTGGGGATGGGGGGGACGGCCTACAGTGTCTTCCAGGCCGTCCGCCTCACGGGCCCTCTCGACGTCGAGGTCCTCTCCCGCTGCTTCACCGAGATCGCGCGCCGCCAGGAGTCGCTGCGCACCCGCTTCGAGGAAGCCGGCAGCGGGCCGGTGCAGATCGTCGATCCGCCGCGCCTAGCGCCCATCCACCGCGTGGATCTGACCGTTCTTCCCGTTGAGGAGCGCGAGCCCGAGGCGCTCCGCCGGGCATCCGAGGAGGTCCGGGTCCCGTTCGATCCCGGCCGCGACGAGCTGATGCGGCGGATCCTGTACCGCACCGGCGAGCAGCGGCACATGCTGTTGATCGTGCTCCATCACATCGTCTCCGACGGCTGGTCGATGGGCGTCCTGCTCGGCGAGATCACCGCGCTCTACGCGGCGTTCTCCGCGGGTCTCCCCTCGCCACTGCCCGAGCTTCCCGTCCAGTACGCTGATTTCTCGGTCTGGCAGCGCGAGTGGCTGAGCGGTGAGACGCTCGCGGAGCAGATCGGCTACTGGCGGCAGCGGCTGCACGGCGCGCCAGCCCTGCTGGAGCTGCCCGCCGACCGCCCGCGTCCGGCGATCCAGACCACTCGCGGCGCTCTCCTCTCGCGGCTCCTGCCCCGGGAATTGGCTCAGGAGCTCGGCGCGCTCAGCCGCCGTGAGGGATTGACTCTCTTCATGACCCTGCTGGCCGCGCTGGAGATTCTGCTCCACCGGTACACCGGCGCGACCGACCTGGTGGTCGGGACGCCGATCGCCAACCGGCAGCGGACCGAGATCGAGCAGCTGGTCGGCTTCTTCGTCAACACGCTCGTGCTGCGCACTGACCTCCGTCAGGATCCTTCCTTCCGCGAGTTGGGCCGTCGGGTGCGCGAGGTCGCGCTCGGCGCCTTCGGACACCAGGATCTGCCGTTCGAGAAGCTGGTCGACGAGCTGCGGCCCGAGCGCTCCCGCAGCCATTCGCCGTTGTTCCAGGGCATGTTCAACCTGCTGAATGCTCCGCTGCCCCAGGTGAAGCTGGCCGGGCTGACGCTGGTCCCGATCGAGATCGAGGACGATGCCTCAAAATTTGACTTCACCCTCAACGTCCAGGAGGTCGAGAGCGGGCTGACCGTTCGCTGGCAGTACAACCGGGATCTGTTCGACGCCTCGACCGTCGAGCGGATGGACGGGCATTTCGAACGGCTGCTGCGGGAGATCCTTAAGGACCCTGAACGCCGGCTCTCGGAGTTGCCGCTGCTGACGGCGGCGGAAGAACGGCAGCTCCTAGGGTGGAACGAGACGGCGGCGGCATACCAGGCCGGAGTCTGCCTGCACGAGCTCATCGAGGCGCGCGTAGACGAGACGCCGGCCCGAGTCGCGGTGAGCTTTGAGGGGGGGGCGCTGACCTATGCCGAGCTCGACGCGGCGGCCAATCGGCTGGCGTGTCGCCTGCGGGATCTGGGGGTGGGGCTGGAGGTGCCGGTAGGGGTCTTCGCCGAGCGCTCGTTGGAGATGGTGGTATCCCTGCTCGCGGTGCTCAAGGCGGGCGGCGCCTACCTGCCGCTCGATCCGGAGTACCCGGCGGACCGCCTGACCTTCATGCTGGCGGATTCCAGGGTGCCGGTGGTGTTGGCGCAGGAGCGTTTGCTGCCGCGCTTGCCGGAGCATGGGGCACAGGTGATCCTACTCGACGGGGTGGCCCGGGAACGCGGTGAGCGGCTCGCGGGGGGAGCGCGGCCGGAGAACCTGGCCTACGTCATCTACACCTCGGGCTCGACGGGCCGTCCCAAGGGGACGATGAACACCCACCGGGGGATCGTCAACCGGCTGCTGTGGATGCAGGAGCGATATGGCCTGACGGCGGACGACCGGGTGCTGCAGAAGACTCCCTTCAGCTTTGACGTGTCGGTCTGGGAACTCTTCTGGCCGCTGCTGGCGGGAGCGCGGCTGGTGGTGGCGCGGCCGGGCGGGCACCAGGATGCCTCTTACCTGGCGCGGACGATCGTCGCGGAAACGATCACGACGCTGCACTTCGTCCCTTCGATGCTGCAGGTGTTTCTGGAAGCTCCGGGCGTGGAGGAGTGCCGCTCTTTGCTGCGGGTGATCTGCAGCGGCGAGGCGCTGCCGCTGGAGCTGGAGAGACGGTTCTTCGCGCGCCTGGACGGGGTGGAGTTGCACAACCTGTACGGTCCCACGGAAGCGGCGGTGGATGTGACGTACTGGCAGTGCGAGCGGGATGGGGACCGCGGAGTGGTGCCGATCGGTCATCCGGTGGCGAACACGCAGATCCACCTGCTGGACGTGGCGGGCAGTCCGGTGCCGGTC
This sequence comes from Thermoanaerobaculia bacterium, assembly GCA_036402955.1. Taxonomy (GTDB): domain Bacteria; phylum Acidobacteriota; class Thermoanaerobaculia; order Multivoradales; family UBA5704; genus DATARR01. Next base: position 2,701 of record DASWRX010000164.1, on the reverse strand, counting down.
GGAATCCCCGGAGAGCTTCACATTGGCGGCGTACAGGTGTGCAGGGGGTATCTGGCGCGGCCGGAGCTGACGGCGGAGAGATTCGTTCCGGACCCGTTCTCGATCGCGCCGGGCTCGCGGCTCTACCGGACGGGAGACCTGGTGAGGTATCTGCCGGACGGCGCTGTCGATTTTCTGGGACGGACCGATCATCAGGTCAAGGTGCGCGGCCTGCGCATCGAGCTGGGGGAGATCGAGTCGGCGGTGGCGGGCCATCCCGGAATCCGTGAGGCGCTGGTGGTGGCGCGGGCGGACGGTGACGCGGTCGGGGCGGTCAACCTGGTGGCCTACATCACGCTGCGGCAGAAAGAGACGGAGGGTCTGTCCCTCTCCGAGTTGCGCGAGCGGCTGGCGAGGACCTTGCCCGAGTACATGCTGCCGTCGGCGCTGGTGGTCCTGGAGTCGATGCCGCTGACGGCGAGTGGCAAAGTGGACCGTAAGGCGCTGCCAGCGCCCGGCCGAACGGCCGTCGAACGCGAGCCGGTGGCACCGCGGACGGAGCTGGAAAGATCCCTCGCAGGTCTGTGGAGTGAGCTGCTCGGGAGCCTTGAGGCGGGATCGATCGGGGTGGAGGACAACTTCTTTCAGCTCGGCGGCAACTCGATCACCGGCGCAATCTTCATCAACCGCCTGCAGAAGGAGCTGGGAGCGAGCGTCCCCGCGGTGACGATCTTCGACGCGCCGACGATCGCGAGGCTTGCCGCCCATCTCGGCGCGGAGTATCCGGAGGCGGTTGCGCGGCGGTGGGACCGGGAGGCGGCAGCCGGGGACCCGGCGCGGAGCTGGACGGCGATCGAGCGCCGGGCGATCGAGCCGGGACGGCCCCAGCCTTTGTCCTTCGCCCAGGAGCGGCTCTGGTTTCTCGAGCAGCTCGATCCCAGCAAGTCGACCTACAACGTGCCGAACGTGCTGCGGCTTGCCGGACCTCTGGACGCCGCCCTCCTGGCCCGCGTCCTCGGGGAGGTGGTGCGCCGACACGCGGCGCTGCGCACGACGTTCGGGACCGTCGAGGGGCGGCCGGCGCAAATCGTTTCCGCGCATTTCGACCTCGCTTTCGAGATCTGCGATCTCACGACACTGCCCGCGGAGGAGCGCGCCGTGGAGGCCCGGCGGCAGGTCGCCCGCGGAGTGGACCACCCATTCGATCTGGCGCGCGGACCCCTGCTGCGGACGCTGCTTCTGCGCCTCGGCTCGGAGGAGCACGTCGCGGTGCTCACCATGCACCACATCGTCTCGGACGGCTGGTCAATGGGAGTGCTGGTGCGGGAGGTGGCGGCGCTCTACTCGGCCTTCAGCCAGGGCCTATCCTCGCCGTTGCCGGAGCTGCCGGTCCAGTACGTCGACTTCGCGCGCTGGCAGCGCGAATGGCTGCGCGGGGAGGTACTGGAGTCGCAGACCGCCTATTGGAAAGAGCGCCTGTCGGGGGTGGGCGCGCTGGAGCTGCCGACAGACCGCCCGCGTCCTCCGGAGCAGACGTTCGCGGGAGCGGTCCTCCCTCTCTTCTTCTCGCGCGAGCTGCGCGACGAGCTGGCCGCTCTTGGACGGCGCGAGGAGGCGACGCTGTTCATGACCGGCCTGGCGGCGTTCGCGGTCCTCCTGGCGCGCTACGCGGGCCAGGAGGACGTCGCGGTGGGCACGCCGAGCGCCAACCGCAATCGTCCGGAAATCGAGGACCTGATCGGCTTCTTCGTCAACACGCTGGTCGTGCGGACCAGCGCCGCGGGCGATCCACCCTTCCGCGAATTGCTGGCGCGGGTGCGAGAGGCCTCGGTGGGCGCCTTCGCTCATCAGGACCTGCCCTTCGAGAAGGTGGTGGAGGAGCTGCGACCCGAGCGGGACCTGTCGCGGTCCCCCCTGTTCCAGGTGATGTTCATTCTGCAGAACGCGGACAATCAGACGCTGGAATTGCCCGGCTTGCATCTTGAGCCGCAGCCGTTTCCCGTCACCGCGGCGAAGTTCGAGCTGACGCTGACGATCGTCGAGGACCCGCGGAGATCCCTGAGCGGCTCGCTCGAATACAACACCGACCTGTTCGACGCCGCGACGGCGGCCCGGCTGATCGGTCATTTCCATCGCCTGCTCCGGGGAATCGTGGGGGACCCGAAAAAGCGGCTTTCGGAGCTGCCGCTGCTGACGGAGGCGGAGCGGTGGGAGCTGCTGGCAGGATGGAACGATACGGCGGTTTCCTGGCCGCGGGAGACGCTGCTGCACGAGCTGTTCGAGCAGCAGGCCGCGGCGAGACCCGAGGCCCGGGCCGTGGGCTTCGGCGCGGAGCATCTGAGCTACGGCGAGCTGGAGGCGCGGTCGAACCGCCTCGCCCGTCATCTGCGCGGCTTGGGCGTGGGACCGGAGATCCTGGTGGGGCTCTGCGTCGAGCGCTCGGTGGAGATGGTGGTGGCGCTGCTCGCGATTCTCAAGGCCGGTGGTGCCTATGTGCCGCTCGATCCATCGCATCCGGCCGAGCGCCTGGGCTTGGTGCTGGAGGACAGCGCCGTGCCGGTGCTGGTGAGCGAGGAGGGGTTGCTCGACAGGCTGCCGCCGCACGGGGCGCGGGTGGTCTGTCTGGACCGGGAGGCCGGAGCCATCGCGAGCGAGAGCGCGGAGCCTTTGGAGCGGGTCACGGCGGCGGAGAGCCTGGCCTACGTGCTCTACACGTCCGGCT
>DASWRX010000163.1:0-42136 GCA_036402955.1 Thermoanaerobaculia bacterium | reverse complement strand
CCGATCTGCGCCGCCGGGCCGTCGCCGCTCTGGAGATGGTGGCGGACACCTATCTCTCGGTGGCGTCGCCGGTGCAGCGGGCCCTCCCGGGAGTGCTGGAGCTGGCGCCACGCATCCGGGCCGCGATCCTGGCGCGGGTCTGCGGCAACCTCGCCGGGCTCCGCGCGGCGCTGGCCGATCTGCCGGAGGTCCAGCTCCTCGAACCCCAGGGGGGCTGGGCGGCCGTGATCCGTTTCTCCCACCCAACGTCCGACGAAGCATCCGACGAAGATCTGGTCCTGGGTCTCCTGGACCGCGCCGGAGTTCTCGTCCATCCCGGCTATTTCTTCGATTTCACGACCGACGACTTCCTCGTCCTCTCCTTGCTCCCCGAGCCCGGCCGCTTCGCCGAGGGGGTACGCCTTCTGGCGGGCTTTCTGGAGGCGCAGCCCGGGCATACGCCTTGCTGGGCATGAACGGGACCCGAGGCCCTGCGACGTGGCGGGGCCGGTCGCAGAGGTTCTTGGCTGGAAGGGAGTTGACGTATGAAGCCGATGAAGCAGAGGGAGCAGAAGAATTACACGCGGCAGATGAAGCTGGCGCGAGGCCTGGGATGGTTCAGCATCGGGCTGGGGCTCACGCAGTTGCTGGCCCCGCGCTGGCTGGAACGGCAGATCGGCCTCCGGCAGGACCGGACCGGGCTCATGCGCGGGCTGGGGGCGCGGGAGACCATGGCCGGAGTGGGAGTGCTGTTCAGTGACAAGCCGACCGTTCCCCTGTGGGGGAGGGTGGCCGGCGACGCCATGGACCTGGCGCTGCTGACGGCGGCCCTCAAGGTCCCCGAGAACGAGAAGGGCCGGCTGGCCGGCGCGCTGGGCATGGTGGTGGGCGTCAGCCTGCTGGACTTCGCGTGCGCGCGGATGCTCCAGACGAGCTAGGCGTGGCCGAGCCGACGCCAAGGCCGCGAGCCGCTGGAGATTCCGGCGAGCCGGCGTCCCCCGCGGCGGGCCAGCCGCCCTTCCGGGTGCCCCGCTCTACGGCAGCACCGTGATGATCCCCATCATCGGCGTTCCGTAGTTGCCGCTCGGGTCCTGGATGCCGTTCTTGGGGCCGGGCGCGGCCGGCTGGTGATCGGCGTCGAGATGGGCGTGGAAGCGGCAGTAATAGACGAAGGTGCCGGGGAGCGGGAAGTGGAGCGTCAGCACCCCGGGCTTGCCACCGTTGCTGTCGGTCCCCTTGAGGACGACGTTCAGTCCCTGGTGGCCGGTGGTGTTGAAGGTGTCGTCGCTGACCACCGTGTGGTCGTCGGTGTCCTTGTTGATCCACTTCACCGTATCGCCGGCGTGGATGGTCTGGGCGAACGGCGTGAACCGGTCCTCCTGGGGAACGATCACCTGGAAATGGGAGTGGGGAGCCGGCTGGCCGAGGCTGGGGGCCGCGACTCCGCAGAGGGCGAGGAGGGCGATGGCGAGCGAGAGGCGATGACGCGGGTGTTCTAACATGACGGGCCTCCTTTGGAGTGATCGCCTGGAGAGATCGCCCCAGCGATCTTCATCAATTGTATGTCCTCTTGGAGGCGGTGCCGGTTCAAAGGCGCGGCCCCGCGGAGCGTTCCGGCAAGGGGGATATGATGCCGCTGCCGCCATGGACGCCGTGACCACAGCGCAGGACCCCGCGAGCCCCTCTCCCGGGCGGTTCCGCGTCAGCGAGTTCGTCCGCTGGAGCGACATCGATCTGGCGGGCATCATTTGCTATGGCGCCTACGTGCGCTTCTTCGAGATCGCCGAGAGCGAGCTCTTCCGCGCCATCGGCTTCCCCTTCTCGAAGCTGTTCGAGCGGTTCGATTTCTGGCTGCCGCGGGCGCAGCTCCACTTCGAGTTCCGCAAGCCGGCGCTGCTCGACGATCACCTGGACATGGAGATGTGGGTCTCGATGGTCGGCACCTCGTCGCTGCGGCTGCAGTTCGAGGCGCGCAAGGGGAACCCGGAGCGCGACCTGACCGCGGAGGGCTACGCGGTGCTGGTGGCCGTGGCGCGGCAGGACCTGCGGCCGATCCCGCTGCCGCCGGAGCTCATCGTGGCGCTCGCGCCGTACCGCTCCAAATAGGTTTCTAACCAGGCTTCAGATACCGCCGCTGCAGCTCCTGCACCGTCATCGGGCCCAGCCGCACGAGGAGCGCGGTGGGCTCTCCGGCCGGGCTCTGCCGGTAGGTGATGTAGGCGGTGGCGCCGGTGCGGAGGTCCGCCAGCCGGAGCGCCTTGCCCTGCTCGTCGCGGAAGGCGGTCTGCCCGGTCACCTGCATCAGCAGGGTCACCTCGGTCGGGCGCTTGAGCACGATCCGGCCGCGGGCGGCGTCGATCGAGGAGACGACGAAGAACTCCTCGCGGTCGGCCGGCGCCGCGGCGCCGAGGGCGATCCCGAGCAGGAGCAGGAGCGGAGCGAGAAAACCTTTCATCGCGGCCTCCCGGCGCCCTGCGCGCGCGGGTTGGGCGGCTTCCCCTTCGCCTCCGTGGAGGCGGTCACGGCGCCGGTGACCAGCAGATCGCCCTCCTTGAGGTTCCCCTGGACGAGCTGGGTGTCGGCGAAATCGGAGATCCCGGTCCGCACCGCGACCGGCTCGAGCCTGCCGCCGGCGGCGAGCTTCCAGACGACCTGCTGGCCGCCGATGTGGGAGGTACGGGCGGCCTCCGGGATCGCGGACCGGCGGTAGAGCGCGTCGAGGTCCGCCGCCGGCAGGTCGGGCGTGTAGGTCAGGGCCGCGTTGGGGATCTCCAGGACGTTCTCGGCGTGGCCGGTCGGGATCGTGACGTAGGCCGTCTCGCCGGGGAGCAGCCGCTCTTCCGGGTTCTCGAAGTCGATCACCGTGTCGTAGGTGACGACGTTCTGCACGACATAGGCGTTCAGCCGGATGGCGCTCACCTGCCCATGGAACTGCTCGTTGGGGAAGGCGTCGACCTGAAAGGCGGCCTCCCCTCCCACCTTGATGAAGCCGGTGTCCGACTCGTCCGTCTTGGCGTAGACCTGCATGCGTTTCAGATCCTGGGCGATGGTGAAGAGGTTGGGCGCCTGGAGGGAGGCGGCGACGGACTGGCCGACGGTGACGTTCTTGGCCACCACGGTGCCGTCGGTGGGGGAGAGGATCGTGGTGTAGCGCAGGTTCGCCTCCGCCTGCTGCAGCGAGCCCCGCATGGCCGAGACCTCGGCCCGGGCCTGCTCGACCTGCGCCACCGCCTCCTGGTACTGGGCCCTGGCCTGGCTCACCTGGGCCTTCGCCGCCCGCGCTCCGGCCTCGGACTGGCCGAGGGTCGACTGGCTCAGGTCCTTCTGATCGAGGGGGAGGAGGCCCTCGCCATAGAGCTTGGCGAGGCGCTGGGCGTTGACGCGGGCGTAGGTGGCGTCGGCCTGGGCCTTGGCCGCGTTGGCCTCGTCCGTCTCGATCTGCGCCTGGCTCGAGCCGAGGCCCGCCTGGAGGTGCCGCAGGTTCGCCTCGGCGCTCGCCAGGTTGCCGCGCGCCGTGACCACCTGCGCCTGGTACACGGCGGGATCGATCTGCGCCAGGACCTGCCCGGCGCGCACTCGGGTGTTGAAATCGGCGAAGACGAGCTTCACGGTCCCCGAGACGTAGGAGCCGACCGGCACCGTGGTCAGGGGGTTGATGCTCCCCGTGGCCTCCACGGCGGAGGTGAGCGAGCCGCGCCGGACCGGAGCGGTCAGGTACTGCGGGCCCTTCGACCGCCCGCCGATCCAGAAGCCGAGGAGGAGGAGCGCGGCGATCGCCGCGGCGAGGAGGAGGAGGACTCGTCGCTGCAAGGGTCGGTTTGTCGGGGCCACGGGGCTATCATACCCAAACGATGGATGTCCGCACCCTGCTCCCCGAAGCCCTCGGCGCCATGGCGTCCAACAAGCTGCGCACCTCGCTCACCATGCTCGGCATCACGATCGGGATCGCCGCTGTCATCTGCACCGTCGCCATCGGCGAGGGGGGCTCGAACCGGGTGCGCGAGCAGTTCCAGAGCCTGGGCGACAACTTCATCTGGGTCGAGGCGGGGAGCCGCAACGTCCAGGGGGTGCGCACCGGCTCGGGCGCCACGAAGACCCTGACCTTGCGGGACATGACCGCGATCCGCGAGACGATCCCGCTGATCAAGAGCGTGTCGCCCAACGTCGACGGCCGGACGCAGGTGGTCTACGGCAACCAGAACTGGTTCACCCAGTACCGGGGGGTGACGCCCGAGTACCTGGCCATCCGCCGTTGGACGGTGGCGAAGGGCGCCTCGTTCACCCACCAGGACGTGACGCTCTCGGCCAACGTCTGCCTGCTCGGCCAGACCGTGGTCGGCATGCTGTTCGGGGGGGCGGACCCGATCGGCAGGAAGATCCGCGTCGGCAACCAGCCGTTCCGGGTGGTCGGGGTGCTCGCACCCAAAGGGGAGACCGCCACCGGCCAGGACCAGGACGACACGGTCCTGATGCCGAGTTCGACGGTGCAGCACAAGATCAAGGGGATCAACTGGCTCGACGACATCATGTGCTCGGCGATCTCGCCGGAGGCGATCCGCCCGGCCAAGGAGCAGATCGTCCGCCTGATCCGCCAGCGCCATCACCTGCGTCCGGGGGCGCCCGACGACTTCAACCTGCGGAGCCCGGAAGAGATCCTCCAGGCGCAGCAGGAGACGAGCCGCACCTTCACGCTCCTGCTGGCCAGCATCGCCTCGGTGTCGCTCCTGGTGGGCGGCATCGGGATCATGAACATCATGTTCGTCACGGTCACCGAGCGGACCCGCGAGATCGGCGTCCGCCGCGCCGTGGGGGCCACGCGGCGGAGCGTGCAGACGCAGTTCCTGGTGGAGGCGGTGCTGCTGTGCGCCCTGAGCGGCGCCCTCGGCGTGCTGGTGGGCATCCTGGCGTCCAGCGTCTTCTCGCGCACGCTCGGCTGGGAGATGATCGTCCCGCCGCGCGCCATCCTGATCGCCGTCCTCTTCTCCTGCCTGATCGGCGTCGGCTTCGGGTTCTACCCGGCCCGCAAGGCGTCGCTCCTCGATCCGATCGAAGCGCTGCGGTACGAGTAGGGAGAGTTGATCAGAGCGCGGTGAAAGAGAGCCAGGACAGGCCGTCGACGTTGCCGAAGTGCGGGTCGGCGGAGACCAGGTCCGCACCCGCCTCCATCGCGTGCGCCGCGATCCAGATGTCGTTCGTCGGGATCGGCCGTCCCCGCTTCCGCAACTCGGCGGAGATACGTCCAAAGAAATCTGCCGTGTCCCAGGTGACCGGCAACAGCCGGACGTTCGGATCTTCGAGGAAGCTCTCCAGCGCGCGAGCGTTCTCTTCGTAACGCGAGCCGTTCCGAAAGCCGAACAGCAACTCCCCGGCTACGACGGCCGAGAGGAGCACCTCTTCCGATCGTCGCACCTGTTCGGCGACGAACTCGTGCCCGCGCCGCAACGCCGAATAGGCGTTCGTGTCCAGGAGGATTCTCACGCCCAGAAGGATTCGTCGACGCGCTCGAAGACTTCGACGGCCTGGAGGAGCTCGGTTTCCTGCTCCGCTGTCCAGGTGCCCATGAAGCGGTCCAGCGCATGGCCAACGGTCTTGACCGGCAAGGACGCCTGCTCTCTGGGAATAGGCACAAGCCTGACCTTGGAGCCACCGGCGCCAGTGATGACCACCTCTTGCCCGGCAGACGCCTCCTCGATCAACTGACCGAGGTGCCCTTCGGCTTCTTTGAGATTGACCTTGATCACGTGGACCTCAACTTTGCCGGTCCTGGCGATGGACCGACTGGCTCAGAATACCTCACGAGAGCCCAGAGGAGAATGGGCGCCTTGATGTCTTCGAACGGCACCTTGAAAGGGGAGGAGGAGATTCATGAGCTGGGCCGAGGAAAAGGCGTGAAACGACGGGTCCGTACCCTGCCGGCGGACGATGCGGGTTGCGGCTGGATCCGGATCCTGCCGGAGCCTCCCGCGGCGCGGCGGCTGGAGTCCTCCGAGCGGGCGGAGGCGGTGGTGGTCGGGGCCGGGTTCACGGGGCTGGCGATCGCGCGGCAGCTCGCGGAGCTGCGTCCCGGATGGCGCGTGGTGGTGCTGGAGGCCCAGCGGGCCGGCTTCGGCGCCTCGGGCCGCAGCTCGGGGTTCCTCGTCGACCGCGCCCACTTCATCGCCCGCATGGAGATCGCGGCGAGCCGGCGCTACCGCGATCTCTGCCGCTATGGGATCGACTTGCTGCGGGACGCGGTCGAGCGGCACGGGATCGCCTGCGACTGGGACGACGCCGGCTGGCTCCACGCGGCGGCTACCGCGGCCGGCGCCGCCGCCCTGCCCGGGCTCCGCGGCTGGCTGGACGCCCTGGGCGAGCCGTACGAAGGGCTCGACGCCGCGGGCCTGCGGCGGATCACCGGCACCGGCTGCTACCGCGCCGGCGTCCGCCTTCCCGGCAGCGTCCTGGTGCAGCCCGCCGCCCTGATCCGCGGCCTCGCCGCGGCGCTGCCGGCCGGTGTGGAGGTCTACGAGGAGTCTCCCGTACGGATCATCGAGAAGGTCGGGCAAGGATTCCGGCTTGAGGCTGGTTCGGGGAGCGTCGCGGCCGGTCGGCTGTTCCTGGCCACGAACGGCTACAGCCCCGCCCTGGGCTTCCTGCGGCGGCGGGTCTTCCCCCTCGTCACCTTCGGCAGCCTCACCCGTTCCCTCGCCGTCGCCGAGCAGGAGACCCTGGGCGGCGAGCGGGAGTGGGGGCTGCTCTCCGAGGACGCCATGGGCTCGACGGTGCGGCGGACGCGCGACCAGCGCATCCTCATCCGCAACACGGTCGCCTACGTGCCCGGCTTCCGGGTCGGCGACGCCCGGCTGGACCGCGCGCGGGAGCTGCACCGCAGGGCTTTCCTGGCGCGGTTCCCCGATCTCCGCGAGGTTGAATTCGAGCACACCTGGGGCGGCGTGATGGGAGCCTCGCCCAACCGCGGGCACTGCTTCGGGGCGCTGGAGGAAGGAGTGTTCGCGGCGGCGGGCTACACCGGCGCGGGGATCGCCATGGGCACCACCGCCGGCACCCTCCTCGCCGATCTCGCGCTGGGTGAGGATTCCCAACGGCTCGCCGACATGCGCTCGCTGCCGAAGCCCGCGCGGCTCCCGCCGCAGCCTTTCCTGGGGATCGGCATCCGCTGGCGGGTGGCGCGGATGAACGCCTCGGCCGGGGAGATTCTGTAAGTCACGCCGCCGAGCGCTGCCGCCGTTCCAGGGCTTCCTGCGTGCTCTCGAAGTAGGGAGCCGCCGCCAGGCCGCGCAGGGTCTGGCCGCTGGGCACCCACGACGGCCGGTCCTCCCAGCGGGGCTCGGTGTCGAAGCCCAGGTCCCGCCAGAGGCGGGCGGCGAAGTCGGGGAGGATGGGGGCGGCGAGGATCGCCAGGAGCTTGGCGGCCAGCATCTCCAGCGCGGCGGCGGTCCGCCGCTCCTCGCCGCGGGCGGGAACCCGCCGCCAGCTCTCCTCCGACTTGGCGAAGCGCCGCGCCTCGCGCACCAGGTCGCCCAGCACGCGCGCCGCCCGCTGCGGCGAGAAGGTCCGCGCCTCGTAGGCCGCGGCGGCCTCGGCGGCGAGGGTCTCCAGGCGGCCGAAGAAGCGCCGGTGCTGCTCCGTCCAGTCGCCGGTCGAGGGCACCCGGCCGCCGAACTCGCCGCGCATGCGCGCCGCCAGCTCCTCCAGCCAGGGCTGCCAGACCCCCAGCAGCTCGCGGTCCACGGCGTCGGCGAACTCGGGCAGGCTGAAGTTCGTCCCCTCCGCCTCGGGAGCGGTGGCGGCGAGGTGGAAGCGCAGGACGTCGGCCGGCACGTCCGCCAGCAGCTCCCGCCCCCAGATCGCGTGCCGGCGGCTGGTCGAGAACTTGAGCCCGTCCAGGCGATAGAACTCGTTCATGAGGAAGGCCGAGGCGAGGTGAATGCCGGGGTCGAACGCCCGCAGCAGGGCCGGCAGGAGGACGGCGTAGTAGAAACCGTTGTCGAAGCCGAAGCACTGCACCACGGCGGCGTCGTCCGCCTTCCAGTAGCTCTCCCACTCGGCGCCGAAGTGGCGGGGGTAGGCGAGATAGCGCGGCGCCATCTCGCACCAGACGAAGATCCGCTGGTCCTCGAACCCCGCGACCGGCACCGGGATCCCCCAATCGGCCACGTGGGTGACGGCGATGTCGGGCAGGCCGGCCGCCGCCACCTGCTCGCAGAGCGAGCGCAGGCTGGGGTTCATCGCCACCGTCTCCCAGTACTCCCGCAGCTCGCCGGCGTGGCGGCTCAAGGGGAAGTAGAGGCGGGTGAAGAGCTTGCGGGCGGGGGGCGCGCCGCACTGCGTGCAGACGGCGTCCAGCAGATCGACGCAGTCGTTGTAGCACCCACAGTCCTCGCAGAGATTGCCGCCCGTGAGGTTGCCGCAATGGGGGCAGCGGCCGCGGATGTAGGCCTCGTAGAGATAGCGCCCGCAGGGCTCGCAGTAGGGGGAGGGCGCCTCGCGGGCCTCCAGCTTCCTCTCGTCGTAGAGCCGGCGGAAGAAGCTCTGGACGATCGGCGCGTGCCAGGGAGAGGCGTTCGGCCGTACCAGCTCCTCGATCTCGATCCGCGCCGCCGCCAGCGTCGCCTGGATCTGGCCCGCGAGGACGTCGGCGGCGGCCTGAGGGGCGAGCCCCATCTTCGCGGCGTTCGTCTGCACGTAGCTCTGGTTGTCGTCGCTGCCGAAGATGTAGTGGACCTCGGCGCCGCGCAGCCGCAGATAGCGGGCGTGGAGGTCGCCGGCGAGATAGGGACCGGAGAGGTGCCCGACGTGCAGGTCGCCGTTCGGGGTGGGCGGCGCCGCGGTCACCATCACGCGGTGGGGCCGGCCCGCGGCCTCCGCTCCCACCTTGCGGTCCGCCCACAGCCGCAGGTCCTCCCACCAGACGGTGAGGAAGACGAGGTCCTCGGTCTGCGAGGTGTTCTCCAGGATGTGGCGGTGGAGCGGCGGCTGGTAGACCACGTCGCCGGCCCCCACCACGACGGCGTCGTCGCCGATCCGCATCACGCCCTGCCCCTTGGCGAAGAAGAAGGTCTCCCCCTCCTGGTGGGCATGGTGCTTGGTGCTCTGGCCCGGCGCCACCACGGCCCAGGCGGCGCCGAAGGGGGGCTCGACCACCCCGTCCCAGGGATAGAGCATCTGGACCTGGATGCCGTAGGCCTCGAAGAGCTTGGCGGGGTCGAGTCGCTGGATGTGCATCGGCCGATTCTCCTGGCGGCTGGCTCGAAAGCGATCAAACGGCGGCGCTGCCGACGGTCTCGCGCGCCCGCAGCGAGGCGAGCAGGGAGGCGACGATGTCTCCCGCCCGGATCGGCAGCAGCGAGAGCACGGTCTCGCTGGCGCCGTGGGTGCCCTCGGCGAAGCCCTGGAGGAAGACGCCGGGGGCGAACGCGCCCTCGCTGCCGGCCCGGGTCGCCAGACGATAGTCGCGCAGCACCTGGTAGCCGCCCGCGGCATCGCGCTCGAACCAGGGGGCCAGAGCGTCGAGCAGCGGGTGCTCCTTGCGCCAGGTATAGCCGGTGCAGAGGATCAGTCCGTCCGCTTCGAGGGTCCGCTCGCGGTCGTGCAGCAGGTCGCGGAAGCGGGCCCTCACCCCGCCCGCGTGCTCGGCGAGCTCCTCGAGGTGGAGGTAGGAGAGGATGCGGGCGCGGTCGCGGCCGAGCACCCGCTCCTGGTAGAGGTCCTTGTAGATCTGCCGGATCAGCGCCATGTCGACCACGGCGTAGTTGACGTCCCGGCAGTCGTCGAACAGCATGCGGCGCTTCTCCTCCGGCAGGCCGTAGAGGAAGTCCACCTTCTCGGGGAAGAAGATCTCGTTGGTGAAGTGGCTGTCGTCGACCGGCTTGTAGGCGAAGCGGCGGACGGTGGCGGTGACGTCCGCCCGGCGGTAGCGGGTGACCAGGTAGTGGAACAGCTCGGCGGCGCTCTGGCCGGAGCCGACCACCACGAAGCGGTAAGGGGCGTCGGTGTCGGGGAAATCGCGCTCCAGCCGCAGCAGGGCCTCCTCCGAGTGGAAGGCGCGGCCGCCCGGGCGGAGCTCGATGCCCGCCGGCGCGCAGGGCGTGCCGCCGGTGGCGAGCACCAGGTTGCGGGTGAGCGCCGCCTCGCGCTCGCCGGTCGCCAGATCCAGGATGCCCACCCGCAGCAGGTCGACCGCGCGGCCGCTGCCCGGCACCGGCTCGACCGCGACCACCTGGCGGCCGTAGCGCACGCGCCCGCTCAGCTCGCCGGCCACCCAGCGCAGGTAATCGTTGAACTCGATGCGGGTGGGGAACAGGTCGCGCAGGTTGAGGAACTCGAACAGGCGCCCCCTGGTCTTCAGGTAGTTCAGGAAGGTGAAGCGGCTGCGCGGGTTGCGGACCGTCACCAGGTCCTTGAGGACGGAGATCTGGATCAGCGAGTCCTCGATCAGCATCCCGGGGTGCCAGATGGGCTCCGGCTTGGACTCCAGAAAGAGCCGCCGGAGGTCGCGGCCCCCGTCTTCTGCCTCCTCTTCCAGGGCGATGCCCAGCGCCAGGTTGGCGGGGCCGAAACCGATGCCCAGGACGTCGTAGATGGTCTCTGCTTGCGGCGACATCTGGCTCCCCATGATACCTCGCGTAGCACCGTCGCGGTCCGTCCGGGGCGGACCCTTCCTTATCAACAGAAGTGCCGCCCGACGGCCGGGGCGAGCCTGCGCGGCGAGCTTGTATACTCAGTCGCTCGATGGAGAACGGCTCTCCTCCGCTTCCGCGCACGCTTGGCTTCCGCGATCTGGTCCTGCTCGGGATCGTTGCGATCGTCAACTTCGGCCTGATCCCGACGGTGGCGGTCTTCGGGCGCGCGACGCTGCTCGTCTGGGTCCTCGCCTTCCTGGTCTTCTTCCTTCCCTCGATCGCCGCCGTACTGGCGCTGTCGCGGCGGTACCCGGGCGAGGGCGGCGTGTACCTCTGGGCTCGCCACCAGTTCGGCGACCTGCACGGGTTCATCTCCGGCTGGTGCTACTGGACGAACAACCTGTTCTACATCCCGATGCAGCTCCTCGTCATCGCCGGGGTGCTGGCGTTCGCCGGCTCCGATCCCAAGGGGCTCGGCGACGACAAGGCATTCGTGGCCGCCGTCGCCTTCGGCTGGCTGGCGCTCGCCACGGCGGCCAACGTCCGCGGCCTTCGGGTGGGGAAGTGGATCCAGAACGCCGGCGCCGTCTGCATCCTGCTGCTGGGGCTGCTGATCGTGGCAGGCGCGCTGTGGGCGGCGCGGCAAGGGGTGACGGAGCGGCCGCCGGCGGTGCGCGAGCTCCACTGGAGCATGCTGCCGGCCTTCAGCGTCATGTGCCTGGCGTTCGTGGGCATCGAGCTCGCCTCGACCCTGGGCGACGAGATCCGGCGCCCGGAGCGGGACCTGCCGCGCGCCATCGTCCTCGCCGGCGCGATCGTCCTGCTCGCCTACCTGGCCGTCACCGCCGCCCTGCTGGCGCTCGTGCCCTGGCGCGAGATCGGCGTGGTGCAGGGGTTGATGCAGGCGCTGGAGCGGGGGGCCTCCCGCGCCGGCCTGCGGTGGATCGTGGCGCCGGCCGCGGTGCTCACGGCGCTCTCGATCGGCGGCTCGACCTCGGCTTGGTTCGCTGGCTCGGCCCGCATCCCCTTCGTGGCCGGGGTGGACCGCGACCTGCCGCCGGCGCTCGGCCGGGTGCACCCGCGGTGGGGATCGCCGGCGGTCGCGCTGGTCGTCAACGCGGCTGTCTCCGCCGTGCTCACCGGCGTCGCGCTGACCGGCTCGACGGTGGCCGAGGCCTACCAGCAGCTCCTCAACTCGACGGTGGTCATCCAGATGATCCCCTTCCTCTACGTCTTCGCCGGCCTGTTCCGCCTGGAGGGCGCGCGCGCCTGGCTGCGCCTGCTCGGCGGGCTCGGGCTGGCATCCACGGCGCTGGGGGTCGCGATGGCATTCGTGCCGCCCCGCGAGGTGGCCCATGTGGCGCTGTTCGAGATCAAGCTGGCCGCCGGTGTCCTGGCGACGCTCGGCGTCGGGCTCGCCTTCCACCTGCGTGCGGCGCGCGCGGCGCGGACGGAGATCCGGCCGGCACCTTACTCTAGGTGAGGCGCTTTAGGTGAGGCGTTTAGATGAGGACGATTGCCCCTTGATGGACCGGACCGTGATCACCAGCGCCTGCCCGCTGGACTGCCCGGACGCCTGCAGCCTGGAGATCACCGTCGAGGACGGCCGGGTCACGAAGCTGGACGGCGACCGCCGCAACCCCGAGACCCAGGGGTTCATCTGCAACAAGGTGCGCCGCTTCCACGAGCGGCTGTACGGGCCCGACCGGCTCCTCCACCCGGGCGTCCGCGCGGGGGGCAAGGGGGAGGGGCGCTTCCGCCGGGCGAGCTGGGACGAGGCCCTCGATCTCGTGGCCGCGAAGCTGGAGGAGGCGCGCAGCCGCCACGGCGGCGAGTCGATCCTCCCCTTCTGCTACGGCGGCTCCAACGGCCTGCTGACCCAGGACGCCGCCGACGCCCGGCTGTTCCACCGCCTCGGCGCGTCGTGGCTGGCGCGGACCGTCTGCGCCGCCACCTCCGGCCGGGCCTGCTCCGGCCTCTACGGCGGGATGCCTGGAGTGGGATACCAGGACTACGTCCACGCGCGGCTGATCGTCCTCTGGGGGGCCAACCCCTCGGTCTCCGGCATCCATCTGGTGCCCTATGTGCTGGAGGCCCGGCGCCGGGGAGCGAAGCTGGTGGTGGTGGACCCCCGGCGCACGCCGCTCGCCAGGCAGGCCGATCTCCACTTGGCCGTGCGGCCGGGGGCGGACCTGCCGCTGGCCCTGGCGGTGATCCGCTGGCTGTTCGCGGCCGGGCGCGCCGATCTGGAGTTCCTGGCCGCGCACGCCGCCGGGACCGGGGAGCTGCGGCGGCGGGCCGAGCCCTGGACGCCCGAGCGGGCCGCCGCGGCGGCCGGCGTGCCGGCCGCGGACATCGAGGCCTTCGCCCGCCTCTACGCGGACGCCGCGCCGGCCGTGGTGCGCTGCGGCTGGGGCGTCGAGCGCAACCGGCACGGCGGCTCGGCGGTAGCCGCGGTGCTGGCCCTGCCGGCGGTGGCGGGGAAGCTCGGGGTGCGCGGGGGTGGGTACACGCTGAGCAACGCCGAGTCCTGGTCGCTCGACACCTCGGCGGCCGTGGGAGCCGAGCCGCCGCCGGTGCGGACGCTCAACATGAACCGCCTGGGCCGCCACCTCACCGAACCGCTGGCGCCGCCGGTCTCCCTCCTGTTCGTCTACAACTCGAACCCGCTGGCGACGCTGCCCAACCAGCGGCGGGTGCGCGCCGGCCTCGCGCGGGAGGACCTGTTCACCGTGGTCTTCGATCCCGTGCTCACCGACACGGCGCGCTACGCGGACGTGGTGCTGCCGGCCACCACCTTCCTGGAGCACGGCGAGCTGCGCGCGGGCTACGGCGCGCCGGTGCTGCAAAGGGGCCGGCCGGTGGTGGCGCCGGCGGGGGAGGCCCGCAGCAACCACGAGGTCTTCCTGGAGCTCTGCCGGCGGCTGGGCCTCCAGCGGCCCGGCGACGCCGAGACCCTGGACGACTTCGTCCGCGCCGCCGTGAGCGGGCTGGAGAACGCCGGCGAGGTGCTGGCGGCGCTGGATTCCGAGGGCATCGCCGTTCCCGCCAGCGGGCTGCATCCAGTGCAGATGGTGGATCTGACGCCGGGGACGGCCGACGGCCGCATCCACCTCTGCCCCGAGGAGCTGGACCGGGAGGCGCCGGGCGGCCTGTACCGGTTCGAGGATGAGGCCGAGAGAATCGAAGCGGACGGCGGGCCATACCCGCTCGCCCTCCTCTCGCCGGCCGGTTCGCGCACCATCTGCTCGACCCTCGGCGAGCTCGACCGCCGCGGCCCCGTGCTGGAGCTCCACCCGGACGACGCCCGCCGATATGGCATCGCGGCGGGGGACGCCGTGCGGGCCCACAATGAGTGGGGGGAGGTGCGCGCGGTGGCCCGGCTGAGCCCGGACCTGCGGCCGGGCGTGACCCTGCTGGAGAAGGGGATGTGGCTCCGTAACGCTCCCGCGAGGAGCACCGTCAACGCGCTGATCCCCGACCATCTCTCTGATCTCGCCGGCGGCGCCTGCTTCAGCGACGCGCGGGTGGCCGTCGAGCGGATCGGTGGAGGGAGCCTGGAGCACCAGGAAGGGGGAGAGGACCAGGGAGGAGGAGGGAGTCCGTGAAAATCATCCGTCCGCTGCTGTTTGCCGTTCTCACCGTCAACCTGCTGTCGCCCGCGGCAGCGTTCCCCGCGGAGGCCGGGAGCTCCAGAGCCATGAAGACCGCTCGCATGACCGACGCCGAGCGCGAGGTGTGGAACGTCGTCGAGGCGTTCAATCGCGCGTTCGCGGCCAACGATCCCGACCGCTACTTCAAGTTCATCGACGACGACATCGTGGTGATCATCCCCTCCAGCCCCTACCGCATCGAGGGGGTGAAGGACGACCGCGAGGAGTTCGAGCACAGCCTGCGCGCGGGCGGCACGCGGGTGGGCTACTTCCAGGAGCTGCAGCCGCTGGTGCGGGTGTTCGGCGACACGGCGGTGGTCACCTACTACTCGCGCGGCGCCTACGGGCCGGAGGCGGACGCGAAGACGGCCTACCTCAAGGAGACCGACGTGCTCGCGAAGCGGAACGGCGCCTGGAAGATCGTCCACATCCACGTCTCGAAGTCGAGCTAGGGGCGGGGCATGGAGCTGGAGCTCAAGGGGGTCATCCCGCCCGTCGTCCTGCCGCTCGACGCGGACGAGGAGATCGACGAGAACGCCCTGCGGCGGGAGGCGCGCTTCCTGCTCGACGCCGGGGTGGACGCCCTGCTGGTCAACGGCACCACCAGCGAGGGAGCGATGATCAGCGCGGAGGAGTCGCGGCGGGTCTGCGAGATCGTGGTCGAGGAGGCGGGCGGGAGGCTGCCCGTCATCGCCGGCGTCATCGCGGACTCCACCCGCGAGGCCCTCCACCTCGGCCGGCTGGCCCGGGAGGCGGGCGCCGCCGCCCTGATGGTGTCGCCCGTCCACTTCCTGAACATCCCCACCCGCGCCGGCATCGTGGGCTTCTTCCGCGCCATCGGCCGCGAGGTGGGGCTCCCCCTGGTGCTCTACAACGTGGCCCCCCAGCTCAACCTGCGGCCCGACCTCTGCCTCGAGCTGGCGGAGATCCCCGAGGTGGTGGCGATCAAGCAGAGCAACGACAACTTCCACGAGCTGGCGGACCTGCTGCGCCTCGCCGCGGGGCGGATCGCCGTGCTGACCGCCATCGAGGACCTCCTCTTCCCCTCGCTGGTGCTGGGGTCCCCGGGGATGATCGTGGCCGTCGCGGCGCTGGTGCCTGAGCTCTGCGTGGAGCTGTACCGGGCCGTGCAGCGGGGAGACCTGACCGCCGCCCGGCGGCTGCACGAGCGCATCCTGCCGGTGGTGCGGGCCGTGCTCGTCGACGAGAACTTCCCGGCCACGATGAAGGCGGCCCTGGCCCTGCGGGGCCGCCCCGTGGGACCGCCCCGCAGCCCCCTCACGCCCTGTTCGCCGGAGGTGGAGGCGACCCTCCGGCGCAGCCTGCGGGAGGCCGGCGTGCTCCCATGAGCTCGGAATACCCGGTGGCGGGCCTGCTCCCTGATCTGGTGGCCGCGCGGGCCGCCGGGCAGCCGGACGCCGTGGCGCTGGTCGCTGGGGACGAAATCGTCCGCTACGGGGAGCTGGACGCCTGGGCGGAGAGGCTGGCGGCGCGGCTGCGGCGGCGGGGCGTGGGGCCCGAGACGGTCGTGGGCGTGCTCCTGGAGCGCTCGCCCGCCATGGTGGCGGCCCTGCTGGCGATCTGGAAGTGCGGCGGCGCCTACCTCCCCCTCGATCCGGAGCATCCGGCGGAGCGCATGGCCTACATTCTGGGAGACGGCCTGCGGGGGCCGGGAGGGCGGACCGTGGTGACCGCGCCGGAGCTGGCCGGCCGCATCCCCGGCCCGGACGTCGAGCGTTTCCTGGTGGACGGCGCCGAAGCGGAGCCGACGGGTTTCGAGCGGCCGGTCCTCCTGCCGGACCATCTCGCCTACGTGATCTATACCTCGGGCTCGACGGGCCATCCGAAGGGGACCGCCGTCTCCCACCGGGCGATCGCCAACCGCATCCTCTGGGCCGTCGCCGCCGAGATGAGGCCCGGCGACGCCTTTCTCCACAAGACCACGCTGACCTTCGACGTCTCGCTGCCGGAGATCTTCGGGCCGCTGGTGGTCGGCGGCCGGTGCGTGCTGGCGCGCCCCGGCGGGCAGCGGGACCTCGCCGGCCTGGCCGATCTGATCGCCCGCGAGTCGATCACCCACGCGAGCTTCCCTCCGGCCACCCTGCGGCTGCTGCTGGAGCTGCCGGACGCGGCGGCGAAGCTGCGGAGCCTGCGGGTCTTCGTCACCGGTGGCGAGACCGTGCCTCCGGACCTGCCGGCGCGGGCGCGCGCCGTAGTCCCGGCGGCGACGCTCTACAACCGCTACGGCCCCACCGAGGCGACCGTCTCCGTGCTCTCCGGCGCCTGCGATCCCGAGAGCAAGGACGAGATCGTATCGCTGGGCCGGCCGATCGCCCGCGCCCGGGTCTATGTCCTGGACGAGACGATGTGCCTCCAGCCTCCCGGGATCCCGGGCGAGATCCACATCGGCGGCGTCTGCCTGGCGCGCGGCTACGTGGGCCGGCCCGACCTCACCGCCGAGCGGTTCGTGCCCGACCCGATCGGCGGCGAGACGGGTGAGCGCCTCTACCGGACGGGAGACCGTGCACGCTTGCGGCCGGACGGCGCCGTGGAGTTCCTGGGCCGTGTTGACCATCAGGTCAAGATCCGCGGCTTCCGCGTCGAGATCGAGGAGGTGGAGGCGGCCCTGAACGCCTGCCCCGGGGTGCGCGAGGCGGCCGTCGCGGCCGTCGAGGAGGCGGCGACGGGCTCGCGCCGGCTGCTGGCCTGGGTCCTTCCGGAGGAGGGAGCGGCCTTCGACGCCGGCGCGCTGCGGCGGCAGCTCGCGGGCCGGCTGGCGGAGTACATGATCCCCTCGGCCTTCGTGCCCTGCGCGGACTTCCCCCGCACCCTGAGCGGCAAGGTGGACCGGCCGGGCCTGATCGCGGACTGGGAGCGGGCCGGCCGCGCGGCGCCCGGTGAGGCCGCCGACGCCCCGCGGACGCCACTGGAGCGCGCGCTCGTCCGGCTCGTCGAGGAACTGCTCCAGGTGCTGCGGGTGGGGATCTCTGACCACCTCCTGGACCTCGGCTTCCACTCCCTGCTGCTGGCGCGGCTGCAAGCCCGGCTGCGGGAGACCGTCGGGGCGGAGGTGCCGCTGGCGGACCTCGTCCGCAACCCGTCGGTGGAGGCCCTCGCCCGTTTTCTGGAGGCGGGAGGGCGCGGTGCCGAGATCGGCCCGGAAGCGCTGGCGGCCGAGGCGGCGCTGGAGCCGGAGATCCGGCCTGGACCGTCCGCCGTGCCCGCGGAGCCGGAGACGATCTTCCTGACCGGCGCCACGGGGTTCCTGGGTGCCCACCTGCTGGCCGAGCTGCTCGCCGGGACCTCCGCCCGGGCGCTCTGTCTGGTGCGCGGCGCGGACGGCGGCCGGGCGCTGCGCCACGGCTTGGAACGCTATGGGCTCTGGCGCGAGGAGCTGGAGCCCCGCATCGTGCCCCTCCCCGGGGACCTCTCCCGGCCGCGCCTGGGCCTCTCCGCCTCGGCGTTCGCCGAGCTCGCGGCCACGGCGGATGCGGTCTACCACTGCGGCGCCCAGGTCAACTACGCCTATCCCTACGAGGCTCTGCGCGCCGCCAACGTCGAGGGAACGCGGGAGATCCTGCGTCTCACGGTCCAGGGCCGGCCCAAGACGCTGCACCACGTCTCGACCCTCGCCGTCCTGGAGCGGGAGGGGGAGCGGCCGGCCGTCCCCATGGCTGAAGAGCCGCTGGACGGGAACGCCGCCGGGATCGCCGGCGGCTACCGCCAGAGCAAGTGGGTGGCGGAGCGGCTGGTGCAGGCCGCGATCGGGCGCGGGGTGCCGGCGGCCATCTATCGCCCGGGGTGGATCACCGGCGGCAGCCGCACCGGGGCGTTCAATCCCGAGGACTTCCTGAGCCGGCTGGTGATCGGCTCGCTCCAGGCCGGCCTGGCCCCCGAGCTCGGCCCCGTCGAGGTCTGCCCGACGCCGGTGGACTGGGTGGCGGCGGCCATCGCGCGGCTGTCGCGGCGACCGGAGTCCGCGGGCGGCGCCTTCCATCTCATCAATCCACACCCCGTGGCCGTGGACGAGATCGTCGAAGGGGCGCGGGATCTAGGCTATTCCCTGAGAAGCGTACCGCTGGGCCGCTGGGCAGCGGACTTGGCCGATCTTGCCGAGACGGGCGGCTCGGCGCCGCTCGCGCCGCTCGCCGGCTTCCTGCGACAGCTCGCGGCCGGACCGGCGGAACGCTCGTTCCAGCCCACCCGTTTCGCCGGCGCGGTGGCGCTGGGGGCGCTCGAATGCCCGCGGCTCGACCGCCGTCTCCTGGAGCTCTATCTCGACCGGCTCAGCGCGGCGGCGGAATCATCGTCAGGAGCCCTCCTGCGGGACCCAGGCCACGGCCACGTCCTCCTGCAGCCCGCTCGTCTCGGAAGGCTGGAGAACGGCGAGAGGTGACATGTGCATGTGAGCGATCTTGAGGCGGTCCCCCTCCGGAACCAGCAGGAGGGTCGTCCGGTTGTCGACGGAGTTGTAGTTGACCCGGACGCGGCTGTGGTAGGTGACCAGGGCCCCCTCGCCCACCAGACGGACCTCGGCGTGCAGCACCTGGGTCGCCCGCCGTTGCTCCTGGAAGTAGGGGCCGAAGTAGCGCCGGTAGCTCTCGCGGCCCCTCATCCGGACGGGGAAGGAGAGCGAGAAGATGGACGCGTCCTCGGTGAAGAAGTCGAAGAAGTCGGCCGAGCCCGCCTCATAGGCGGCCCACACGGCGTCGACCGTGGCCAGGGCCTGCTGCTCTCTGAGATGGCTGTCGTCCATGCGCGCCTCCAGGGTCTCCTGGCATGCTAATCCAACTCCTGCTCGGCCGCCACGGCTCGAAGGACCACTACCTGGGAGGGCGCTACCGCCCGGCCGGCCGCCCGCGGCGCTCGCAGCGTCTGGCCTTCCCGCTCGGCGAGGGGACGATCCATCTCTTCGAGTTCATCACCCCCTCGCAGCTCCGCGAGCCGGTGCCGGCGCGCCGCATCTTCCCCAGTTACTCCTCGCGCTACGACCTGACGGCGCTGGTCTTCGCCCAGCAGGTCGAGAAGTACGGGGGGCAAAACTACAACGCCGAGTCGCGGCCGTCCGCCGCGGTCGACGGGGAGTACGCGCGGCTCCACGCCGCGGCCATGGAGGCCGACCTGGCGTTCTTCAAGCGGCCGACCTACGAGTGCTACCTCGCCGTGGCCGCGGTCGAGGAGCGCTTCGGTGCCCTGCGGGAGGGCCTGATCGAGGAGAACCTCGAGCACTTCGCCTCCCAGGGGCACGACGTGGTGGCGCGGCTGGGGCGGCTGCACTCGCGGGTGCGGCGGCTGGCCCGGCGCGGTTTCCGAGTGCGGACGCGGATCGGCACCGGCAGCTTCTTCCCGGAGCAGATCCTCAAGCGCCGGGCGATCTTCGGCCTGCCGGTGAGCGAGGAGGACCGGATGCGGGGGTACGTCGACCGCTTCCTGCGCATCATGCCGGTCTGGGAATGGCGGCTGGAGCTGCCTTCCCGCCGGCGGCTGCTGGCGCTCCAGGGCGCTGAGCTGGAGGCCGTGCACCGGGGCTTCGACGCGGCGGCCCGCGCGTCGCGCGCCCTGCCCGAGCTGCGGGACCTGCTGAGAATCATAGAGGAAGCCACGGAGAACGGAGGCACAGCATGAAGAGTCGTTGCTTCGTCCTCGGCCTCGACTGCCTGGGGCCGGAGGTGATCTCTCCCGAGTCGCTGGAGGAGCTGCCGAACCTGCGGCGGCTCGTGGAGGAGGGGCTCTCGGGTCCTCTCGAGAGCACCCTGCCGCCAATCACGGTCCCCGCCTGGAGCTCGATGCTGAGTGGCCGGGACCCGGGCGAGCTCGGGGTCTATGGGTTCAAGAACCGCCGCAGCTACGCCTACGGTGACCTGCTGTTCGCCACCTCGGGGATGGTCCGCTTCCCCCGCGTCTGGGACTTCGTGGGCCAGGCCGGCGGCCAGTCGATCGTCATCGGCGTCCCGCAGACCTCGCCGCCGCCGCCGGTGCAGGGGGTCCTGATCTCCGGCTTCGAGGCAGAGGGCGCGGACCTCGCGGACGGCGCCGCCTTCGCCCGCCCGCCGGAGATCGCCGCCGAGATCCGTTCGCTGGTGGGCGACTACATCTTCGACATCGAGGACTTCCGCAATGTCCCGCGACAGACGGTGCTCGAGCAGGCCTGGCGGATGACCGAGCAGCGCTGCCTGCTGATGGAGCGCCTGCTCGCCACCCGGCCGTGGGACTTCGCGATGCTCTGCGAGATCGCGCCGGACCGCCTGCACCACACCTTCTGGAGCGATCACGATCCCCGGCACCGCCGGCACGATCCCAACTCGCCGTTCCGCGGCGCCATCCGCGAGTACTACCGCTACGTCGACGGGTGGATCGGCCGCCTGCGCGAGCGGCTGCCGGCCGACTGCGTCTTCCTGGTGGTCTCGGACCACGGCGCCAGGGCCATGGACGGCGGCGTGTGCATCAACGAGGTGCTCCGGCAGGCGGGCTGGCTGACGCTGCTTACGGAGCCCACCGAGCCCACGCCCTTGCGGCCGCAGAACGTGGACTGGAGCCGGACGCGGGCCTGGGGCGAGGGGGGATACTATGCCCGCATCTTTCTCAACATCGAGGGGCGCGAGCCGCAGGGAATCATCCCCTTCGACCGCAAGGACGAGGCGCGGCGCGAGCTGACCGCGCTGCTGAGCTCGATCGCGCTGCCGGACGGGCCCACGCTGACCAACCGCGTGGTCTGGCCGGAGAACGCCTACCGGGCCGTGCGGGGGCTCGCCCCCGACCTGATCGTCCTCTTCGCCGAGCTCGCCTGGCGCAGCCTCGGCACGCTCGGCCACGGCCGGCTCTGGCTGCAGGGGAACGACACCGGGGTCGACGAAGCCAACCACGCCCAGGATGGGCTCTACGTCCTGCACGCCCCGGGAGTGACCGCGGGCCGGCGGCGGGCCTCCATCCTGGACATCACTCCGACGCTCCTCGACCTTCTGGGGTTGGAGGCGCCCGGCGACCTGAGCGGCGGCAGCCTGCTCGTGGAGAGGAGCTGAATCATGGACGTCGTCATCGCGACCCTCACCATTCCCGATCTCGCCGAGGCGACCCGGCAGGGCGCCTCTCACCCCCTCCTGGGGTTCTTTCTCAACGGCGGCTCCCACTGCGTAGTCGACGGCGTGACGGGCGCGGCGGAGATCCTCGACGCCGCCCGCGCCACGGCCGCGGAAGGGCTGCCCGTCGCCGTTCTCGGCGCGCCCACGCCCGAGGATCTCCGCGGCGCCGGCGAGCGCGCCGCCCTCTGCCTGGTAGTGACCGACGGCGTGGCCGGGTCGCGGCCGCTCGCCATCCTCTACGGGCGGAGCCTGCCGGCCCTGGGGTCCATCCCGCCGTGCGCCGTGCAGGATCTCCAGGGCACCTGGACCGCGCTGGCGGGCGGCACGCCCAAGGGGGGCCGGCACCTGCTCCACGAGCAGCCTCAGGAGTGGGACCCGCAGCTCGAGCGGCAGTTGACCCAGCGCCTGCGCCAGCTCTACGGGGAGTGATCCGGCAGCTCAGTCCGCGGCGAAGCGGGCGAGGGCGCCCAGCAGGCGCTCCTCGTTCTCGCACGCCCGGGCGAAATGGATGCGGATGAAGTCGTCGTACTCGGGCCGGCG
This sequence comes from Thermoanaerobaculia bacterium, assembly GCA_036402955.1. Classification (GTDB taxonomy): domain Bacteria; phylum Acidobacteriota; class Thermoanaerobaculia; order Multivoradales; family UBA5704; genus DATARR01. The sequence continues at coordinate 20,263 of DASWRX010000163.1, read as the reverse complement.
GGTGCGGACCGTCTTGGTCATCACGTCCATGACTCCCTGGAGGTGGCCCAGCCCGGCGCGGTAGCGCTCCACCTCGGCCTGGAGCTCGCCGTCGCCCAGCAGGTGAGCGGCGTTGCGCAGGAAGACGCCGAGATAGAGGCGCGAGGAGAGCTCCGGGCGGAGCAGCAGGCTCGCGCCCCGGCGCGCCGCGAGGCTCGCCGCCGTGTCCGGCGGTTCGGCGAGCCGGTTCTCGAGCCAGCGGCGGAATTTCCTCAGCGCCGCGATCCCGTACTCGCCCCGCGCGTCCGCGCGGGGCACCGCCATCTCGTCGTACAGCCAGGCCAGGCGCTCGCGGCTCCAGGCCGCCGCGTCGTCGATGCTCAGGGGGTCGGCCTCGACCGTGAACCAGACCCCGTCCACCGGGTTGCCGGCGAACAGCGGCTCGCGGTTGACGTCGAGCGGCACGTCCGAGAAACGCGCCCGGTCCAGCTCCTCCCGGGTGACGGTCCCCTCGGCCGCGGGGCCCCAGGAATCGTGGATGCGCAGTCGCTCCTCTCCGGGCTGGCGGCTCACCCGGACGGTGCGGCTGCTGTGGACCCGCAGGTAGGCGGGACGAAACGCAAAATAGTAGGCGTTCATCGCCACGATCGCCGGCGCGCCGGTCGCCAGGTGATCGTGGAGCGAGACCTCGCCGTCCCCCTCGTGGCGCTCGATCCGCAGGCCGCCGCGTTGCGCCAGCGCCCGGTCGAGCGGCGTCGGGTTGAGCGGCAGGCTGTACTCGGCGAGCCGCTCGAGGTCGTGGGCCGGCAGGCCGAACGACCAGCGCATCCCGAGCAGGAGCGCCGCCGTGCGCGGGCTCCGCTCGCGCACGAGCTTCTCGGCGTAGGAGTAGAAGGTGGTGGTGGTCCGGGCGGGGGAAGGGGGAAGGAGGTTCACGGCTCCTCCGTATCCAGGAGACTGACCGCCAGCAGGTGGAATAGCGGGTTGGCGCCGAGCTCGACGCGGGCCACCTCTCGCGGGTCCTCCCAACGGTGCTCGAACCGCCAGACGGCCGGCAGCGCCAGAGCGAGGTCGTAGTCTCCGGGGTAGTGGAGGTGCGAGCAGGCGAAGCCCTCGTCCCCCATCGGCTTCCCGGCGGGGATCATGGCGCCGCGGGCCGTCGCCAAGAGCTCGATGGCTGCGCCGGAGCTGATGACCCGCACGGCGACGTTCTGCTCGCCCATCTCGCCGCAGCAGAGCAGGGCGATCCCCCGCGCCCTGGGCGCGCCCGGGATCTCCAGCGCCTGGCCGAGCGGCTCGACGCTGTCGTACCCCCCGGGCTCTCGGTCCGGCAGCCGGAACGGCACGCCGCCCACCGTCAGGGTGGCGCCGAAGGGGAGCTCCTCGGCGGGGAAGGAGTTCCCCCAGGCATTGAGCGCGCCGCGCGGGCGCTCGCCGTCGGAGGTGGCCACCACGGCGTTCAGGTAGGGGGTGAGGTCGACCGGCCGGGCGCTCATCAGCTCTTCCGGGGAGCGGCGAGGTCGGCGAGGGTGAGGCTGGTCACCAGGGGGGGAGCGTCGCCGTAGCCGTCCCCCTCGATGGGGTCCTCGTCCACGGCCGGCGCCGCGGGGCCGCCGGCGCCGAGGACGCGCGCGAGCACCTCCCAAGGGTCGAAGTGGAGCGCCACGGCCGGGGTGACGGCCAGCCGCTCTCCTCCCGGACCGGTGCGCGACAGCTCGGCGTGGAAGGGCACGGCGCCGCTCCGGGGGCCCACCCGCACGCGCCAGGAGTCGACGACGGCGACGGCGGCGGGCACCGGGGCCGTCCGGCTGCACCGCACCGTCAGGTTCCGGCGGTTGAAGTGGGTGGCGGCGGCGAGCGGGCGCAGCGCCCGGTCCGGCCGGGTGAGCAGGAAGAACAGAGGGTCCACGTCGTCTCCGGCGTGCTCCGTCCGGTTGCTCCAGCGGCCCTCCTCGATCAGCGGCCGGTCGGGGGAGGCCGCGCCATCCCCCTCGAACGGATGGTGCTGCGGCGGATAGGGGGAGGAGGCGGTGTCGATCACCGTGACCCCTGGGATCTCGGAGCCCCGCCGGGAGTCGACGTGGCCGCCGGTCACCTCCAGGGCGTAGGAGACCAGGGCCAGCACCGCCGAGGGGGCGAGGATCACGGGTAGCGCGGGATCGACCTCCTCGGCGGCCAGGACGCCGGTCCACGGCGGCGCGAAGGGGAGGCCGTCGCCGTCCCCTGTGTCATGGATGCCGAGCACCACGCCGCGGCAGCTCGCCATGCGGTAGCCGCAGGCGAACAGAGGCGCCGGCGCGCCCTCGTGGCGCAGGGACGAGCGGACCTCCCCGGCCTCCACCGCCAGCCGGTCGCGCAACGCTTCCGGCAGGCCTGCCGCGGTCGCCGCGAGGCTCGCGGCGGCGGCCCGCTCCAGCTCCTCCGGTCGCCGCCGGGGGGAGGCGAAGCGGACGTCGAGCCCCCGTCCGTCCATCTCGAGGGTCAATTCGATATGGGCGCTGGACAGGGGAGAGGCGGCGGCGGCCCGCGCCTGGGCGATCTCGCGGACGGTCTGGAAGCCGCTCACGCGAGAGTCCTCAGCTCGTGCATGCGGATGGCCGGGGCGCGCGTGCCCACGTCGTAGAGGAGCTGGCCGTCCTTGCCGCACATGGCGTTGCGGTTGTAGACGGCGGCGTCGCCCAGCTCGGCGGCGCGGGTGAGGACGACGCGGTCCTCGTCGATGACGCCGCCGCTGAAGTAGCGGCCGGTCCGGCGTCCCCCCCGCACCTCCTCGGCCAGCCGCACCTGGGCCTCCAGGCGGAAGCCGAAGCCGTAGCCGTAGGCCAGGGAGTGGAGGTAGAGGCCGTCGCCCATGCGGTCGAGCATCTCCGCCTCGCCGGCGATCCCCGGCGCGCAGAGGAGGTTCGACATCCGCGGGATGGGCGGGTTCCACACCGAGGCCGCCCGGGCGTTGCCGGTCGGCTCGACGCCCATGGCGCGCGCGGAGGCCGCCGAGTGGAGGAACTGGAGCATGCGGCCGTCGCGCGCCACCGCGGTGGCGCCCCGCACCAGCACGCCGTCGTCGTCCACGGCGTAGTGGGCGCTGCCGCCCGCGGCCCGGGGATCGTCGTCGAGAGCGAAGATCTCCGCGGCGATGCGGAAGCCGAGGCGGTGGCTGAGGTCCACCCGACCCTCGGGAGCGGCCTCGGCGAAGTGGCCGATCGCCTCGTGGATGAGGACGCCCGCGGCCGGCGGCGCCAGCACCGCCGGCGTGGCGCCGCCGGGGAGCGGCTGCGAGCGGTTGACGCGGTCGAGCAGGCGGGCGAAATCCCCCTCGGCGGTCTCGCGCTCCAGCTCCGCCACCCCCGAGCCGCGGCCGCTCTGCCCCACGGGGACGATGCGGCCGCTCGGGGTGACCGCGTTGCCGAGCAGAGCCCAGACGCCGGCGGCGGCCTCGACGCCGTGGAGGCCGTCGCCGAGGACGATGCGGACCGAGCTCTTGATCAGGTATTGGACCCGGGTGCGGCCGTTCCAGCTCCCCACCAGCCGCTGGACCGCCCGCCGGGCCTCGGCCACCTCAGCCGTTGCGGCAGGCTTCGGCAGGCGGACCCCCCAGCTCGCCGGGGGAGGCCCGCTGAAGACGAAGCTGGATCCGTCCTCGCCGACGGCCCGGCCCCCCTCGAACGAGCAGGTCCGGACCTCGGCCTCGGATGGACGGGTGGAGTCCACCGTCACGTACAGCAGACGGCTCCTCTCCAGCCGGCGGATCTCCCCCCGTCCGTCCAAGCGGCTCTACCCGGGGACGCTCACGACGGCTGCACCGCGGTGAGCAGGCCGACGCGGGCGAGCGTCTGGATCGACGCCAGGTTCGCGTCGGGCTCCGTCTCCTCGCCGGCGGCCAGCAGGCTGTCGACCCGGATCGGGTCCTTGGCCCGCTCGAGCAGCCGGCGGGTCTTCTCGCCGACCTGGAGCGTGGTGAGCTGGTCGTCCGCCGTCTTGTACACCACGACCCAGCGGCGGTCGCTCGTCCGGGCCTCGTCGAGAGGCCGGCGCGAGAGGAGCGCCTGGATGTCGTGATCGAACTCGGAGGCCAGCCATCCCGCGTTCTGCTGCACCAGCGAGTCGGGCCCGATCGCCTCGACCATCGGCACGCCGACGTTCTTGGGGCCGGTGAGATAGCGGCCGTCCAGCTTCATCTTCTCGTAGCGCACCAGGTCCACCAGCGCGCCCTCGCGGATGCCGAGCCGCTCCATCTCCTGGGCGACGAAGTCGAGCATGTCGTCCGCCTCCGCCTGGTGGCGGAAGAAGACGCCGGGGCGGCGCTGCTCGTTGTAGGCCTCGATCCAGTCCACCCAGCGCTCGTAGAAGTCGAGCGGCGACTCGTAGTGCTTGAGCAGGTGGGGCCACAGCGAGCGCAGCATCGAGACGCGGGCCGAGACCTCCTCGCTGGCGTCGATCAGGCGCGCCGCCACGTCCGGCGTTTTGTAGCGGTAGGTGCTGGCGAAGATGTTCGGGAAGTCCTGCTTGAGGTCCAGGCCCTCCGCGGCGGCCGCGGGCGTCAGCGGCAGGTCGTAGTACTCGGCGGGACGGTCGAGGTACGGCACCCCGAACTTGCGGTACATCGGCGACTCGGGGAACGGGGAGAGGGTGAACAGGTGCGCCCGGTAGCCCCCCACCTCCAGATACTGGAAGAAGCGCGTCAGCGTGTCGGACAGGGTCTTGCGCGTCTCCTGGGGGTAGCCCAGGATGAAGCCGGTCACCGGCCGGATGCCGACCTCGGCGGTGGTCTGCACGATCTTCTTGCTCCACTCGAGATCGAGCCCCTTGTCGATCGTCTTCTGGAGCTCCTGGGAGCCGGTCTCGATCCCGTAGTAGATCTCGACGCAGCCGGCCGCGGCCATCTTCTCCAGCACGGCCGGATCGATCACGTCCGTGCGGGTGCTGCACGTCCACTGCATGTGGATCGGGTTCTTGATCAGGTAATCGCAGAACTCCAGCGCCCAGGCGCGGTCGCAGGTGAAGATGTCGTGCGAGAAGTTGACCTGGTGGCGTTTGTAGACGTCGCGGATCAGCACCGCCTCCTCGACGATGCGCTCGATCGACTTCATCCGGTACTGCCGCTTCCAGAACGGCGCCGTGGCGCAGAAGGCGCACTTGAACGGGCAGCCGCGGCCGACGTCGAGGTAGAGCGGCGCTCCCGACATCATGTCGTAGGACTCGAAGGCGGGAATCGGCAGCAGGTCGAGGTCGCCCTCCATCGAGCGGCCCGGGTTCTCGACCGTCTTGCCGCCGTCGCGCCAGGTCAGCCCCAGGATGTCGCCCGCCGGCTTCTTCCCCTGCAGGTGCTCGATCAGCTCCCCGAACGTGTGCTCCCCCTCGCCGCGGACGATGTAGTCGATGAAGGGGAAGGTGTCGAGCAGCAGCGATGACATCGGGCTCGAGGCTGGCCCGCCCAGGCAGACCTTGACGGCCGGCCGGCGGCTCTTCAGCCGCTGGGCCATGATGACGGTGTGATGGAGCGAGTCGGCGTCCGTCATCAGGCCGACGAAGTCGTCGTCCTTCTCCAGCACCGTGTCCACCAGGTGCTCGTAGAACCGGTCGTCGTTCGGGATCTTGCCGGCATTGATCAGTCCATTGACCTCCGTCACCCGGATGTCCGCGCCGAGCTGGAGCTGGTCGGCGTACGACTTGAGCGACAGCAGCCCGACCGGCACGAAGGACATCATCGGGATGATGTCGCCGCTGCCGATGTCGGGGTTCATGCCGCCGTGGTTCAGGTGGAGACTGCTTACGAGAGAGATCCTCATGGCTTCCCCTTTGAGAACATGGGTTGAAACGGTCTCAGGCCTTGGCCCGGTTGCCGAGCGGCACGAGCTTCTCCGGCGGCGCCGGGGGCACGAGCTGACTGAGGTCCTTCGCCTGGGCCTCCTGGAGGGCGTGCAGCGCCTCCAGCTTGACCTGCTCGGCGTAGATGCGTGGATGGTCGTTGATCTCCTGCCGGAACAGCTCCTCGCGGCGCAGGATGCTGTGGCGCTGGAACTCGGAGACGCCGCAGCCGTCCAGCACGCCGTTCATGGCGTAGGAGCTCCCCGGGCAACGGCCGGTGCAGAAGTACTCGTCGCTGTTGATCGCGCAGCCGTCGCAGGCCTTGTCGAGGAAGTTCTTCCAGGTGATCTGGCGGATCGGCCAGTTCTCGTCGCCCCAGATGTCGGCGAACGACCGCTCGAGCAGGTTGCCGCCGGCGAGGATCTTGCTGCCGGAGCAGTTGCTGCACGGATAGACCGTGCCGTCCGAGGTGATGTAGCACAGGCCGCGGCCGCTCATGCAGCGGCGGATCGAATAGATCATCGTGATCAGGAAGTTGAAGACCTTGCCGGCGCACAGCCCGAGCTGCTGGTCCTTGATCCGCTCCCACTTCTCCTCGGTGAGCCAGAACTGAGCCGCCTTCTCGATGTCGCCCACCTGGTTCTGGAGCTCGCGATAGAGCTTGCCGCGCCCCATCGGCACGAAGGGGACGCTGCGCAGGCTGATGTCGTTGTCGATGGCGAAGTTGACGAACGTCTGCAGGTCGCCGAGGTTCTCGTGGGTGGTGGTGGTCATGATGCTGGTGTTGAAGCCGTAGCTGCGGATCTTCAGCAGCTTGCGGGTGACGGCGTCGAAGTCGCTCTCGCCGGTGGGCGCGCCGGCGCCGTGGATGCCGTCGAGGCTGACGCTGATGATCACGTCGTCCTGCGGGATCTGCTCCAGCATCTTCTCGGTCAGCGGCATCCCGTTGGAGGCGATGGCCACCGTGAAGCCCAGATTGTAGGCGTGGTGGACGATCTTCAGGAAGTCGGGGTGGATCGATGGTTCGCCGCCGGTGATCACCACCGAGAAGACGCCCATCTCCGCCCACTCGTCGAGCAGGTGGAGGATGCGCTCGGTGCTCATCTCGACCTCGCGTGGCGCGCCGGCCTCGACGAAGCAGTGCGGGCAGCGGAGATTGCAGGCCCGCGTCAGCTCCACCCAGGCCATCAGCGGGGCGGAGAAGTGGAACTCCGTCGGCACCTTCAGGCGGGTCACCATGTAGGGCTTGCACTCCTCGTAGGAGGCGCCCTGCTGGAGCAGGGGCTCGGCCGCCTCCTCGAACATCCCCACCCTGCCGTTGGGGAAGGCGACGAGAAATCCGAACTCCTCGCGCCGGTAGCGCAGGAGGGGGCGGCACTTTTCCGGGAGGAAGGGGATGTGCTCAGCCTTGTAGGGGACCAGCATGGGGAGGTACCTCCATAGATTGTCCGAGCGGCTCCAGCGGGAGCCGTTCGACCGAGGGTTGCAGGATCCCCGACAGGGGCCTGCCTTCGCATTGCGTCGACGGCTCGATGCCGAGCGCCGCGCAGAGAGTCGGGGCCACATCCATAAGGTGCTCCGAACGGGGGTGTCTGTAGCCGCGCCGGAAACTGGGCCCAGCCGCGAACAGGCGCGTCTGGATCCTGGGATCGAAAGGCCAGAAGTGATCGTGGCCGCTGGTGAACTCGCGCAGCAGGCGGGTCGGCGTGTACAGCGCCCCCCGGCTGTTGCGGGATTGATAGCCGGAGCGGCAGACGAAGACGACGTCGCCGACGCCCGGGCCGCTGGCGCCGAGCGGCTCGAAGTCCTCCTTGACCCCGGCGATCAGGACCGGCCGCGCCCGGGCTGCCGGGTCCTCCAGAGCGAGCAGGCCCTCGATCACCCGCGCCTTCAGCCCCGCGGCGGCGGCGGCGGGCACGGTGCCCGTGGGCTCGCGGCCCTCCAGGTTCAGATAGACGAAGTTGCCGGCCGCGAACGCCTGGGTGCGCTCCCAGTCCACCTCGTCGCCGTCCGCCCACTGGAGGAGCCCTTCGCGGGCCAGCCACTCGTTGACGTGGACGGTGGTGTGGTGGAGGTCCTGGCCGTGATCGCCGAGGACGACGAGATCGGTGTCGGGCTCGAGGACCTGCTGGATGGCGCCGACCACCTGGTCGGCCAGGCGGTAGCTGGCGAGGAGGGCCGCCTCGTAGCCGGCGGCGGCCTCGGGCCGGAAGTCCGGGTGCCGGGGGTCGAGACCCCCCTCGAGCATGTGATGGGCCCAGTCGGTGAAGTGAACCTGGATCATGAACAGGTCCCACGGCTCGCCGGTGAGCAGGGCGACCGCGGCGCGCTCGAGCCATTCGGCGTTCAGCCGGAAGACCTCGAGCTGCGTCTGGAGGTCGATCCCCTCGCGGAAGAAGAGGAAGGGATCGGTCTGCTCCTCGATCGGGCCGACGGCGCCCAGATGGCGCTCCCAGATCTCCGGCGGCTCCGAGTGGCCGGTCCGCTCGTGGACCACGGTGTTGTACAGGCGCAGGCGGACGGGATCTCCCGAGCACTCCAGGACCTTGACCCGGAACGAGAAGTCCGCCTCGCCCCGGCGTCCCGCCGCCCGCACGGTCAGCGGCGCGCTCCATTCGCCGCCGCGGAGCCGGACGAGAACCCGGCTCCAGCCCGGCCGGTCGGCGATGGCGACCGTCGGCCGCCCGTCCGGGGAGGCGTGAACCGCGACGTGGAGGGTGAGCGGCGGGCCTCCCCACAGCGAATCGAGGAGCCAGCGGCCCCGCCAGAGCGGGGGAGACCCGCCGTCCCCCTCCGATCGCCAGACCTCGTCCGTGGCGCGGAGCTCGCCGCCGGGCGCCGGGATGCGGTTGTCGACCGTGGCGGCGGCGCTCAGCTCGTGCAGGCACTTCATGCCCGCCCAGCCGGCGGCGCCGTCGAGGCGGAAGCTGGCCGTCGTCGAGGGGTAGGAGACGGGGAACTTGACCACGTACGAGCGCCGGCCCGCCCGGGCCGCCGTGGCCCAGAGCGGCTCGGCCTGGCAGCGGTGCGAGTAGCACCCCAGGCGGCGGTCCAGACGATCGCCGGGCCGGTGGATCAGGTTGGCGTCGATCCCCGTGAGGTTGGGTGAGCAACCGGTAGCCACGGTCGCCCACGCCACGGGAGTTGTGGCCGGCAGCGTCGAGCGAAGAGCGACGGTCGCCCCGCCGGAGGCGATCGATCCGAGGCGAGGGAGCTTGCCCTGGCTCAGGAAGCGATCCATCCAGAGCGGAGAAAATCCGTCGATCCCAACCAGGGCTACACGCCGTCGTTCCATTGCGAGTCCTCTACGAAGCGAGCTCGCTTACTTGGGGGTGCCGACCGTGCCGACGTTGGTCGCCACGGCCTCCTCGAGGATCGCGATGTCCTGGTACTTCGGGGTGCCGACGGTGCCCACGTTCGTGGCGACGGCCTCCTCCAGGATCGCGATGTCCTCGACGTTGCTCTTGGTGTCTGCCATTTTTTTGACCTCCAAAAAATGGGGTTAACGAAAACTACGGACGGGCCCGAACGCTTCGAGCCGCCCGTAGGCGGGACGCGGGTGGATCTGGTACGGTTCGCCGGAACGAAGCGACACATCGTTTAATCTGATCGATCTCAAGCCCATCGACTCCGCCCCGTGATCGATCCCACTGCAGCTTCCCCGGTCTCTCCACGGCCTGCCGCCGCGCGGGGGATGCTCACGTTCCTGGTGGTCTGGGGGGGGCAACTGGTCTCTCTCTTCGGCTCGAGCCTCACCAGCTTCGCCCTCGGCGTCTGGGTGTACCAACGGACGGGGATGGCGACGAAGTTCGCGCTGATGGGCTTCTTCTCGACCCTGCCGGCGATCCTGTTCTCGCCGGTCGCCGGGGCGCTCGTCGATCGCTGGGACCGCAAGTGGGCGCTGATCCTGAGCGAGGCCGGCCCCGCCATGATGACTCTCGCGCTGGTGGCGCTGCTGGTTCTCAATCATCTCGCGCTCGGCTACATCTACGCCGCGATGGTCGTCTCGTCCCTGTTCACCGCGTTCCAGTGGCCGGCCTACTCGGCGACGACGCCCCTGCTGATCCCCAAGGAGCAGTTGGGACGTGCCAACGGCCTCGAGCAGAGCGGCCAGGCGGCGAGCCAACTCCTGGCGCCCGCGGCCGCCGGGTTCCTGCTGGCCGCGATCCACATCCAGGGAGTGATGCTGCTGGATGTCGCCACGTACCTGGTCGCCCTCCTCACTCTTATATACGTGCGCCTACCCCGTCCGAACGAGCCTGCCGGGGGTGAAATCCGTCTCTCCGGACAGGTCCGGGCCGGCTGGCGCTTCGTCGCCGACCGGCCCGGGCTGATGGCGCTCCTGCTCTACCTGGCGATGATCAATATGCTGGCCGGCTTCAACCTGGCGCTGGCGACGCCGCTCGTGCTCTCCATCGGCTCGCCGGCCGCGCTGGGCATCGTGCTGTCGGTCTCCAGCGCCGGCCTGCTGGCGGGGGGATTCGTGATGAGCGTCCAGGGCGGGCCGCGGCGCCGCATGGCGGGAGTTCTCGGCTTCGGGCTGCTCTACGGCTTGAGCTTCGTCCTGGTCGGCCTCGGGGCCTCGCTGCCGGCGATCGCCGCCGCGTCGTTCCTGCTGATGTTCAGCGTGCCGCTGATCAACGGCTGCAGCCAGGCCGTCTGGCAGAGCAAGGTCCCGCCGGCGCTCCAGGGCCGCGTCTTCGCCGTGCGGCGGATGATCGCGCAGGCGACGCTGCCGCTGGCCTTTCTCATCGCCGGCCCCCTGGCGGACTGGGTCTTCCGGCCGCTGCTGACGGAAAGCGGAGCGCTCGCCGGAACGCTGGGCCGGCTGCTCGGCACGGGCGACGGCCGCGGCATCGGCCTGCTCTATATCCTGCTGGGCATCCTCGCCCTGGGAGGGGGTGCGGTCGCCTGGCGGTCCGGGCGCTTCCGGCGGCTGGAAGAGGAGCTGCCCGACTGGGATGCCTGAGCTCAGTCGAGACGGATCGCGATCACCGGATCGAGGCGCACCGCCCGCCGCGCCGGGATGAGGCAGGCGAGCAGGGCGACCAGCACCAGGAGCCCCGCCATCGTCGCGTAGGTCAGCGGGTCCGCGCTGCCGATCCCGAACAGCAGCCCCGAGATCGCTCCCGTCATGGCGAACGAGACCAGCAGGCCGATGCCGACGCCCACCAGCGCCGGCGCCAGCCCCTCCCGGATCGCTCCGGCGAAGATGCGGGAGCGCTGCGCGCCGAGGGCCATCCGGATGCCCACCTCCCGCGTCTTGCGGCCGAGCGAGTAGGCGACCACTCCGTACAGGCCGACGGCCGCCAGCACCGAGGCGACGACGGCGAACACCAGCATCAGGGCGAGCGCGAAGCGGTTGGGGGCCAGGGCGTCGGCGACGTACTCGTCCATCAGGCGGACCTTGGCCATCGGGATCAGGGGGTCCATGCGGCGGAGCTCCGCGCGGATCGGACCGATCAGGGCGTGCGGATCGGAAGTGGTCCGCACGATCAGGCAGAGCTCCCAGTTCGCCCACGCCCAGCCCCGGGTCGGCACGTACAGGGTCTCCCGGCCGTCCGACCGCAGGTCCTTGTGGCGGATGTTCTCGACCACGCCGACCACCTGGAACGGCTCCTCCTTGTCCTGGGGCGTGATGAAGACCGTGTGCCCGAGGGCGCTGCGCCCCGGCCAGTTCTCGCGGGCGAAGCGCTGGTCGACCAGCATGGCGTGGGTGTCCGTGTCGCGGAGGTAGCGCCCCTCGAGGAGACGGGCGCCGATGGTCTTCGGGTAATCGGGGGAGCTCAGCCGGTAGTCGGCCAGGAGCTGCTGGCCGTTGGACGGCCGGTCGGGATTGCGGTAGGGCGCGTACCAGACCTGCCCCTCGAGCGGCAGGGGCCAGATGGTGGCGGCCGAGGTGACGCCCGGCAGCCGCGAGATCTGGCTCTCCAGACCGGCCAGGAAGTTGGCGGTCTTGTCGGTATCCTGGTAGCGCACCGCCGGCAGGGTGATCGAGAAGGTCAGCAGGTTGTGGCTGTCAAAGCCCGGGCGCACCTCCTGCAGGCGGGCGAAGCTGCGCAGCAGCAGGCCGGCCCCCAGCAGCAGGACGAGCGAGAGGGCGACCTCGACGACGACCAGCGCCTTGCTCAGCCAGGAGTCCCGGCCCCGCGCCTGCGAGCTCTGCTCCTTGAGGATGTCGTTCAGGTTCCAGCGCCGGATGCGCAGCACGGGGAGCAGCCCCGCGAGCAGCGCGGCGAGCAGCGTCACGCCGAGGGCGAAGGCGAGCACCGGGCCGTTGATGCCGATGCCCTCGATGCGGGGGAAGTTGGCCGGCTTGAGGGCCACCAGCAGGCGGATGCCCCAGTAGGCCAGCAGGATGCCGAGGGCGCCGCCGAGCACGGCCAGCGCCAGCGCCTCGGTCAGCATCTGGCGGGCGATCTCCCGCAGGCCGCTGCCGAGCGAGAGCCGCAGCGCGATCTCCCGCTGCCGGTTCTGGGCGCGCACCAGCAGGAGGTTGGCGACGTTGAGGCAGGCGATCAGCAGCACCAGGGCCACGGCCCCCTGCAGGATGAGCAGGGGCCGCTCGATGTGCCCCACGACCTCGCGGTGGAGCGGCTGGACGTCGATGTGGAAGCCGACCTCGGCGTGATCGGGGAACTGGGCGCGGAGCTGGTCGGCGATGCCGTCCATCTCGGCCTGGCCTTGAGCCAGCGTCGCGCCGGGCCGCAGGCGGCCGATGATGCGCAGGCTCGACAGGTTCAGCTCGGAGGTGACCCAGCGGGCCTTGGCCCGCGCCTCGTCGGGCGGCTTCCAGACGTCGATCTTGGTGGAGATCCCCACGTCGGCGGCCATGTGGAGCCTGAAGCCCGGCGGCAGCACGCCGACCACCGTGAAGGGCCGGCCGTCGAGCTGGACGACGCGGCCGAGCACGCCCGGGTCGCCGCCGAAACAGCGGTGCCAGAACTCGTTGCCGATCAGCAGGGAGTCCGGCTTTTCCGCCGCCGTGAAGTCGCGGCCGAGCACGGGCCTGACGCCCAGCACGGAGAAGAAGTTCCGCGAGATCCAGCCGACCTGGACCTGGGCGGGCTCGCCGCCGCCGGTGAGGTTCTGGCGGACCGAGCCGACGGCGCCGAAGTCCACGAAGCTCCGACGGGCCTCGCGCCGGTAAGTCTGGAAGTCACCGCCGGTGTGGCTGACCCGCAGGGTGTCCTGCTTGCGCCACTGCGCCCATAGAGCGGTGAGGCGGTCGGGATGGGAGTAGGGGAGGGGCGATAAGAGGACGCCGTAGACCGTGCTGAAGATGGCGGCGTTGGCGCCGATCCCGAGGGCCAGCGTGAGGATGGCGATCACCGTGAATCCGGGCCTCCTGGCCAGGCCGCGGAGGCTGAAGAGAAGGTCTCGCTTGAAGGATTCCATGGCGCTCTCCTTCGCAGATCCCGGCTAGTATGCCAGAGAGCTCTTGAGTCAGGGTAGCTCCCCCGAGCTCGACCTTGCCGTCAGGAAGACGAATGGAAAAGAAGCCGGCGGCGCCGGATAGTCCGGCGCCGCCGGCCTTCACAGATCGCTAGCCGTTCAGGCGATACCGCAACTGCAGTTGCTGGACAGGCTTTCGATGCTGCTACCGCCGAAAACCACCTGGAGATCGTGGGCGTCGATCTCGGCCAGGCCGATCTCCTCGAACTCCCTGGCGATCTCCTCGGGTGTCCTCTCGTCGTGCTTCTTCATACTCGTCTCCTGTGATGGGCCAGCGCTCGCCTCCTGCCCTCATAGCGAGAGACAGAGCGCCGGCGGTGAGCTCAAGAGTTGCCGGCTCAAGGCTCAGGTGCCTTCATTGATCAAGGTGCCGGATGGGTGCCGAGCGTGACAGATTGGTCTGCCGGTTTGTCTGCGCCATACTGCATACTGGACGCGGCCTGCCGCGGGCCGACGACAGAGGAGGCGAAGATGAGCACCGAGACCAGAGCCGCGGGGCGCTGCACCTGTGGAGCCGTCAAGATCCTGATCACCCTGCCCGCCAAGGGTTGCGTTCACTGCCATTGCCCGGCATGCCGGCACGCCCATGGGGCGGCCTTCGTGACCTGGGTTTCAGTCCTGCGCTCAGGGTGCCAGCTCTCGGGCCGGGAGCACCTGAAATGGTATCAGGACACCCCGACCTCCAGGCGCGGGTTCTGCGTCAACTGCGGCAGCCCCCTGCTGTTCATCGCGGACCGCTGGCCGGACGACATCCACGTCGCCCTGGCCTGCATCGTCAGCGAGGTCGAGATCTCTCCCAAGTTCCACCTCTCTTTCGATCAGCGCGTCGCCTGGTTTCCGTTCGACGATTCACTGCCGCGGCTGGGAACCAATATGGAAAAGATGCACTAGCCTGGCGCCTGTCGGGATGGCGAAAGCGGGCGGCGGCGCCCAGCCACCGGCAGCGCCGGGGCAGCGCGCCGCCGCCCTTCACGAGCGTCTACAAAGAATCAGGACCGCTCACTTCGGAGTGCCGACCGTGCCCACGTTGGTGGCGACGGCCTCTTCCAGAATGGCGATATCCTCGACGTTGTTCTTGGTCTCGGCCATTGTCTTGATCTCCTTGAGCAAAAAAGTTGATGGCGACCGGTAGCTAGCAGCCGCAGGTCGGGACGATCGGGACGCTGCTCGTCCCGCCGAACACGGTCACCAGATCCTCCTCGCTGATCTCGGGAAGGACGAGGTTCTCGAGCTCGGAGACATCCTCAGGATTGAACGGATTGTGCATGCAGACCTCCTGTCGTTTGTGCCGGCGCTCGCGCCCCGGCCCTCATGGCGCGAGGAGAGGACGTCGGCGTGTGGAAGTCGGGGTTTACGTGTCGTACCGTGCGATGGTACCTGTCCTCCTCCCATGAGCCTTGCGAGGGTACCCTTACATTGAATGATGGTGCTTCGCGGGCCGGTGGGCGTGACAAGCTTCCCTGGCGGTTCGAAGAGCTACCGGCTCGCGGGTCTCTCTGGCATACTCAGAACGAGGAGAGATCCATGGACGCTGCGAACAAGGCGATCGGTTGTTGCGCCTGCGAGGCGGTGAAGTACGTGGTCGAGCTGCCCGCCCGGTTCTGCGTGCACTGCCACTGCGCGTTCTGCCGGCGCGTGCACGGGGCCGCCTTCGTGACCTGGTTCGGAGTCCCCTTCGAGCAGTTCAAGGTCGGGGGGCAGGCGAACCTCAAGTGGTACTACCCCAGCAAGGACGTCAAGCGCGGTTTCTGCTCCACCTGCGGCACGTCGCTCTTCTACATCTCGACCAAGTGGCCGGGCGAGGTGCACATCACCCGGGCGAGCGTGATCAACGAGGTGGAGATCAACGCGAAGTTCCACATCCATTTCGCGCAGCACGTCGGCTGGTTCCCGTTCGACGACGCGGTCCCCCGCGTCGAGGGGTCGGACGGCAGCAAGCGGACGCCGGAACGCGACTCTCAGACGACGCTCGGGGCGGGGGGGTAGGGGATGACGAAGCCGGGCAGGGCATAGATCTCGCCGAGCAGCGCGCGAAACCAGACCTGGCGGCTCTCCTCGTCGAGGAAGCGCAGCAGCGGCCGCCGCTCGGCCTCGTCGAGGGCCGGGAGCCCGCGGTAGAAATCCTGGACGGTCGCCATGTCGATCCGGGTGCCGTCGCTCAGCACGCAGCAGGGGCGCTCGCCGTCGAAGATCTGGCGGGCGATCTCGATGCGCCGCCACACCTCGTCCCAGCGCCGCCGGTTGCGGGCGACGCGGACCCGCTGGAACCAGAACTCGTAGCACTCCGTGGCATAGGGAAGCAGGAAGCGGGCCTGGTCGATCGCCTCGCGCACCTCCTCGTCGGCGCGCTCGAGCGCCTCCTCCGCGGCCGCGAACTCCTCGGTGCAGTAGTGGAGATAGGCCAGCGCGCCGTAGTACCAGCGCCCGAGGATGTGGTGGACGCTCGGCGGCGCGGTGCTCGCGGCGGCGCGGAAGCCCTCCTCCGCGGCCCGCAGCTCCCGGCGGCCCGCCTCGATCCGGCGCAGCCGCAGGGCCTGCAGCGCCCGGTTCGTGGCGGCGATCATCTCGACGTGCTCCGGGCGGGTGTACTCCTCGGTCCACAGCTCGGCCTCGCCCCCCTGGCGGGCGATGAAGTAGGCGATGTTGGGCTCGCGGTCCCCGGGATCCCGGAAGGACGGATGGAGCCTGTCGAGGAAGCCGGCGGTCATGGCGGTCCGGCGGCCGTGGCCCGCAGCAGCAGGTGATGGGTGAAGGCCTCGTCCTGCCGCTTGAGGCCGAGCTGGTTGGCGACGCCGTGGAAGACCTTGAAAACCGGCGCGAAGACGGGATCGCTCGCGAACGGCTCGAGACGGTAGTCGGGATCGAGACAGAGCGGCGAGACGTGGGCGAGCAGGCCGGCCAGGGACCGCCGCCAGCCCGCGACCGGATCGACCTCCTGGGGCGACCGCAGCGCCCGCTCGCCGCCGTCCCACGCCGCCGCCGCGATCCTGCCGAGGGCGGCGAGAGAGCCCTCCATGCGCGCGATCTGCGCGTCGAAGAAATTGCGGAGCCGGGCGCTCGATTCGGGGTCCGCGGCCATGTGCTTGGGCACCATCAGGCGGAGGAGCCAGTCGCGGTGGTAGGCCAGGTAGTCGGCGCGTTTGGCGGCGGGGAAGCCGAGCGCCGCCAAGCCTTCGATCAGCGCCTTGACGAGCGTGTTCCGGCGCTGCGTGGAGGAGAGCGAGCCGCCGGGGCCGGGCTCGAGGGCGAGCATCAGGTCGCAGCCGCCGGCCAGGCAGCGGGTGAGCAGGGCCGCGTAGCGGTCGTCGTCGAGAAACGGCTTGCCGCCGAGCGAGATGTGGCTGCGGCGATAGGTGGTCCACAGCAGCGCGCGGTCGAGGGGGGCGCCGGCGTCCTCGGGATCGATGGGCGGGCCGGCGCTCCCCGGCCCTGCCGGCGACTCCGCGGGCTCCGGGAGGGCGGCCAGAAAGGCATTCGTCTTCGCGGCGAGCAGCTCCCGCTGGAGGGGGAGCAGGCTCTCGGGGCCGTGGACCCGCACCTTGAGGTGCTCTCCCCGGCGGTCGTAGCGCATCACCCACAGGTAGCAGAGCCTTTCGGGGTCGTGCGTCCGCAGCTCCCGCCAGAACGGGGCCACGGCGCCGAAGAGGGCCGCGTCCAGGCCGGCGCCGTAGATGTTGGCGGTCAGCACCGGATCGGGAAAGGCGGGCCGAGCAGCGGTCATGGCAACTCCCGCAGGGCGCCCAGCTCCCGGTAGCCACGGGCCTGCCGCGGCTCGTCGACGACGGCGAGCCAGGCGAGCTTCTCACGGGTCTCGCCGGCCTCCAGCCTGAGCGGCAGGGTGGTGTGGAGGCCGGCGGCCTCGCGGTTGAGCAGCCAGCCGCCGGCCTCGCCCTCGGGCGCCAGCGGGGTGAGCACGAGGGTGGCGCCGGCGGTCTCCATCGCCACCCAGCGGGCGTCGCCGAAGCGGAAGCTGTAGGGCATCGGCGCCCGCTGGCGCACCACGGCGTCGCGCTCTTCGGTGGCGCGGACCTCGTAGTGCACCCGCGTGTCGGGAGTGACGGCGGGAAAGACGATGAAGCCCACGGGCACCTCCTGGAAGGCGCCGCTGGTGTTGGTGAGCCGCTGGACCAGGGCCACCAGGTTGCTGCCGCCGATGGTCAGGTACTCGACGGTGAGCGTCAGCCAGCGGGTCTCGGCGTGGCGCACCTGGCAGGTGACGCCGGCGCCGCGCCAGAGCAGGCCGCGGGTGCCGCGGCGCTCGACGGCCTGCCCGGCGAAGGTGTCGCCGACGTAGCGCGAGTCCCCGGGACCGGCCACGAACGGCTCCACGCCGCCGAACCAGGCGGTCATCCACTGGTAGGGGCGGGGCTGGGGGAAGCTGCTGACCAGCAGCTCCCGTTCGCCGCGCCGGAGCGACACCAGCGAGCCGTGGTGGCCGGGCGCGACGGCGAAGCTCAAGAGCCCGTTATCCACGTGGAGGAGCGCGCCGTCGTCGGCCGGCCCGACGCTCACCTCCCGGGCGGCGTCGCCCACCACGACGATCGGCGCCGCGCGCTCGTCGATCGTCGCCGCGGAGCGGAGGACGATCGCCGCCGGCACCACGCGCGGCGTCAGGTCGGCGCAGGTCAGGGTCACCTGGCGGCTCGCCGGCCGGCCCGGCGTCACGCCGGCCAGCTCGCCGCCGGCGGGCTGGGCGCGGAAGCCCGCGGCGCGCAGCTCCCAGCGGCCGTCGAGCGGCTTGCGCCGCCGGTTGGTGACCGCCAGAGTCGCCGCGGTGCTCCCGGCGGTCACCAGCAGCGGACCGGGCTCGAAGCCGGCGCTGAGGACGGGGCGCGGCATCGGGGGGGCCGCGTCGGGGCCCTCCTGCCACAGCCGCCGCCAGAGGTCGCGCACCAGCCGCCAGTCGCCGCGCCCCACCACCAGGTAGAGCGGATCGACGTCCACGGACGATCGCGGGGCGATGGCGGGGAGGTCGAAGAGGACGGAGCCGCCGTCGATCTCACCGCAGCGCTTCCAGACCAGGCCGGCCACCAGCCCGTGCTCCTCGCGGGCGGACCAGCCCTCGGCGTAGGCGGCCGCCTCCTTGGGCAGGTCCTGACCGCCCTCGAGGGGAAAATCGCCCAGCCCCTCGACGATCTCGTGGACGAGGCCCACGGCCAACGGCGCGGTCACGGCGCGGTGGAGGTGCAGCTCGCCGGGGCAGCGGAGCCGCGGCCGCTGCTCGACGCCGGTGGCGTTGCGCACCCGGTGATCGAGCCGCAGGAACGGCCCGGCGCCCACGGTCAGCGTCCTCTCGACGATCACTCCGGGCAGCATCTCCGATGGGATCGTCTGGGTGAGCCGGACCCGCCCGTCCGCCTGCTCGAACCGGTGCTCGTAGAGAGGCGGAATCTGCTCGCCTTCGAACGGCGGGCCCGCCACCGGAGCGCCCTGCCGGAAGACGAGCTGGTCCGACAGGCGGTCGTGGACGAAGAGGCCGCCTCCCCGCAGGTGGGCCGTGATCCAGAGGGTTGGCGTCTCGATCGTCACCACCTCCGCCTCCTCGTCCTCCCAGGCGTAGACGCGGTCGAGCGGAACGGCGCGGAAGGTGACCGCCTGCGCCCGCGTCGCCAGCGGCGCCTGAAGTCTGAGCCCCGGGTTCCGCTCCGGCGCGCAGACGGCGCGAACCCGCGTCGCGTGAGCGCCTTCGCCGGCCGTGAGACGGAAGCTGCAGCTCGCCCACGAGCCGGCCGGCACGGTGAACGGAGCGGCCGCGCGGTCGAACGCCAGCCCCGGCCGCGGCTCGAAGCTCACCTCGCCGGCGAGGGCCACGCCCAGACGGTTGTAGAGGCGCACGATCACCTCCTCCGGCTTATCCGGTGTGGGCCGCAGCCCCTGAACGTCGAGCTCGATCGGCTGCACCGTCGCGAGGCCGGTCGCCAGGACCACGGGGACGCCGTCGACGACCAGCGTGCTCGTCACCGCGTGCAGCGGCAGCCCCGGCCGCGGGCGCCCGATCTCGGGCGAGACGACGAACGGGCGCTGGAGACGCAGCGAATCGGTCACCTCCAGGCTCTCGGTCACCTCCAGATCGACGCCGGCGGGGCCGGCGGCCGACAGCTCGACCCGCAGCGGCCGGCCGCCGCCGCGCTTGTTGACGATCTCCCAGGTGAAGGCGTGCGGCACGGCGCAGACGATCTCCCCGCGGCCGGTGTAGCAGGCCACCGAGAAGTCGCTGGTCTCGATCGCCGTCGGCGCCTCGGCCTTGCGATCGATCACCATCGCGAACAGGTCGCCGTCGGCCTCGAAGCGGTAAGGGTAGACCCGGGTGCCGTGCCAGCGGACGTCGTCGGGGGCGACGGCGAGGTCGCGGCGGAAGCTCTGGTACCAGCCGTGGCGGGAGAAGAAGCCGCGGGCGGCGGGCAGGACGAGCGCGGTGGGGATGAAGTTCTGCAGCCGCACGCCGGTGCCGGGCTCCCAGAAGAAGCCGGTCTTCTTGTAGAGCGGAATGGCGCGGAGGTTGCCGGACCACGTCTGGATGGAGAACTGGCGGAAGCCCAGCTCCGTCAGCCGCTCCAGGATCGCCAGGATGATCGCCTTGCCGCAGCCTTTGTCGTGCCAGTCGGGCCGGACGTTGAGCAGCACCCCGTACGCGACGTCGTCGCGGCCGTGGATCCGGCGGACGTCGCCGTAGCCGACGAGCTGCCCGCCCGCGTCGGCGGTGAAGACGATCAGCCGGTCCAGCCGCTCGAGCCGCTCGAGCATGCGCTCGGCCGTCATCGGCGCACCCCGGGTCAGGCCGCCGGGCCAGCCCGCGTCCGAAGCGTTCCAGAGGTCCGCCAGCAGCGCCGCTTCCCCCGGATCGCCCCGCCGGACGTCCCGGATCGTGTACTGCATCCGCACCTCCTCGAGGCGTTGGCGCCGCGGACGGCCGGGACGCCGCCTGCTTCCGGGGAGCAAGGCAGGGCCGGCGGCGCCTCGCCACCGGGGATTCTCCGATGGCTCGCGCGCCGCCGGCGGCTCGTCGGCTGCTGGCGCAGGCCGG